>CANKLV010000139.1 GCA_947483415.1 Chitinophagaceae bacterium | reverse complement strand
GATTGTTTCACATGAGTTTGAGATAAAATTGAAAATGAAAAATCTTTTAGCAAATCTTCAATATGTTTTTTTCGATGAAAAGGCAATAACAATGCAGCAAACCCAGTATCAGAAAGGTTTTTATTAATAAATGATAAAAGCGTTTCCAAGGACAAACCACTATCATGTTTGGCTAGATTCTTCGATGAATCATTCGATTTTAAGTCGTTTTCATAAAATGGCGGATTGGAAAAAATGAAATCATATTTCTTAGAAGGAATAAAATCTTGTAATGAGGTAGGATGAATCTTAATTTGATTTTTCCAATTTGTAGATTCAATATTTTTTTTTGCTTGATTAAAAGCAGAATCGTCAATTTCAACAGCATCGATTTCGAATGGATGATTTTGCGCCAACATTAAACTCAGCAACCCTGTTCCAGCACCAATATCCAAAGCATTTAGAATACTCGGTTTCTCATTCTTAATCCATTCATTGATCCATGCGCCAAACAAGCAAGAGTCGGTACATACTTTCATAGCACACTGATCTTGGTGAATGGTAAATTGCTTGAATTGGAAAAAGAAGTTGGACAAGTTTGTTTGGTGTTTGGGGTTTGGTGTTTGGGGTTTGGTGTTTAGGGTTTAGGGTTTGGGGTTTGGGGTTAACCTTTTGAACTCATTGAACCCATTGAACCTTTTGAACGTAAGGGTTGAAAATCTTCATCCCCTACAACCCCTACAACCCCCACTCCGCCCGTGCACTTGGCGTTATTGTTAAATCAGAAAAATCTTCGGCCAAATATTTGTAATACGCCGTTATGGCAATCATCGCTGCATTATCCGTACAATATTCAAATTTGGGGATATATACATCCCAGCCTTGTTCCTCTCCCATTTTTTGGATTGATGTTCTCAAACCACTATTAGCACTTACGCCACCGGCTATGCAGATCTGATTTATACCTGTTTCTTTTGCCGCTTTTTTTAGTTTGTTTAGTAAAATACTTACAATTCTACTTTGAACAGAAGCACAAATATCCGCTAGGTTTTCATCAATAAACTGCTGACGCTGTACTGGTGAAACTTTATATTCTTCTTTATAGACATTGCTTGTTCCTGCATTATTTAAAAAATATAATATCGACGTTTTTAATCCCGAAAAACTAAAATCCAATCCTTGAATTTGAGGCTCTGTAAATTTGTATGCGTTGGGGTTTCCTTCTTTTGCATATTTATCAATCAATGGACCTCCAGGATATGGCAAGCCAATCAATTTTGCCGTTTTATCAAATGCCTCTCCTGCCGCATCATCAATGGTTTGGCCAATAACGCGCATTTTTAATGGCGATTCAACCAATACAATTTGGGTATGACCGCCACTTACCGTTAAACATAAAAATGGAAACGATGGTCTGGATTCTTCTATTAGATTGGCGATTACGTGCGCCTGCATGTGATGCACCTGAATTAAAGGCTTATTCAAAGCCAATGACATCGATTTAGCAAATTGTGTTCCAACAAGTAATGCTCCAATTAATCCTGGTGATTGAGTAAATCCAATGGCATCAATATCTTCAAGCGAACAATTTGCATTTTTTAAAGCTACATCTACAACAGGAATGATGTTTTGCATGTGCGCGCGACTTGCCAATTCGGGTACCACGCCACCATATTGCTCATGTACTTTTTGAGTAGCAATTACATTAGATAAAATTTTTCCATCACAGCAAACCGAAGCTGAAGTTTCATCGCAAGAAGATTCAATAGCTAGAATAGTGATGGGCATTTTATTTTTTTATTTTAATAATCAAATTTACCAACCATTTACCAGCAAATCTGCTAAGTGCATGGTTTGAATTTTTAAATCATTTTTTTTGATGTAACCTTCCAATTGCATCAAGCAACTCATGTCTGTTGATACAATACATTCCGCACCCGTATTTAAAGCATTGGTTACTTTTTGATCTGCCATCCCTACTGAAATCCCTTCAAATTTTACTGCAAAAGTACCGCCGAAGCCACAACAGGTTTCAGTATCCACCATTTCTACCAATTCCAATCCTTGAACATGACTTAATAGTTTACGCGGACCTTCTTTTATTTTGCATTCTCTAAGTGCAGCGCAACTATCATGATAGGTTACCTTGCCATTCCAAACTGCGCCGAAATCATATTGGTGTAATACCTCAGTTAAAAAATCGGAGAATTCGAATATTTTAGTTTTAAGTTCTTTTACTTTTTGATGATTAACCCCATGTTCAAATAATTTGGGATAATAATTTCTAACAAAACCTACGCAACTTGCACTTGGTGCAACAATGTACGTTTCTGATTCAAAATCTGTAATAAATTTTTTGGCTACATCTCTTGCTTCATCCCAAAAACCAGCGTTAAATGCCGGTTGACCACAACAGGTTTGATTGGCATTATAAGTAACCTCGCATCCTGCTTTTTCCAAAACCTTTACCATATTAAATGCGGTAGATGGATAAAGCTGATCAATAAAACAAGGTATGAAAAGGGCTACTTTCAATGGTTTAATTTCGATGTTATGAAAAAAGTTCGATCATTTTAAGCGCTGTAATTGCTGCTTCTTCGCCTTTGTGTCCGTGAATGCCTCCTATTCTTTCTAAGGCTTGTTGCTCATTGTCTACGGTAAGCACACCAAATATAGTTGGAACGGGCAATTGAAGATTGAGTTGCAAAACTCCATCCGTTACTGCTTTACATACATAATCAAAATGCGGCGTGTCGCCTTTAATGATGCAACCCAAAGCGATAAATGCACTAGGTTTTTTATTTATCGAATTATGCCAGGTTTTTTGAATGGCAAAAGGAATTTCAAATGCACCTGGAACGGTAATCACTTTATACGCTACTTTTTGTGATTCTAGCACGTTAATACATCCCAATTCCAATGCATCCAATATTGAAGCATTCCAAGATGTTTTTATAATTACAACAAAGGCATCCGATTTGAATTGGATGCCTGTTGATAAAGTATTTTCAGGACGAAAAGTAGACATGTAAAAAAATTAAGGATTCATTTCGCCTAAACGCGCCAATCTTTTTTCAACATCTCCGTTGCTTGACGCTGGGAAAGTTGGAAAATTGTTTTTTACTTTTTTATACGCAGCAATCGCCTCATCATTTTTGCCATTCTGTTCTGCATATGAAGCATAAACCATTAAAGCATCTGGTGTTACAGACTCATCTTTTTCGTTTACTTCAGTAGCTTTTTTATAATAATTAAGCGCTTCTGTAGTATTGTTTTTTTCTGAATAAGCGTGTCCAGTTAATAAGTATGCTTTTGATTGAATTTGATCAGCACCATTTCCGCTAAATTCTTTTAAATATTTAATGGCTTTATCGTATTCTTTAATTTGAAGGTAACAAGCACCAACGATATAATTTGCACGATTAGCAGCTGGAGTTCCACCATTGTTACTAATGATTTTCAACAATCCAATCATGTTATTTCCTTCAAAATTTCCACCATTTAACACCAAGTTTACAGAATCTTTGTTGAAGCCATTGGTAGACATTTTTACGAATAAATTTTCAGCCATAAAAATGCTTTCGTTGGCTTTTGAATCTTTTGGTTTTTTAATTAATTCGTTGTATCCAACCCAGCCTGATAATACCAATACTATTGTTAATAAACAGTAAGTAATTGTCTTTTTGTTGTTATCCCAAAAGCTTTTTGCTTTTTCAAGTGCTTCGTTGTTTTCCGTATTCGTAATATCTTGATTAACAACTGGTTGAGTTGTTTTATGCTTCTTTAAATCTTCTGCCATTTTGTTTTGTTTAAACTTTAAATTTCTGCAATATAGTAAAATAAAATTAGTCAGTTATAAAAGGATAATCTTCTTGAACGTAAACATCCTTCAATAACTCATCATTATCAGGCCAAGGACTATCTTCTGCAAATTTTACAGAATCTTCAACTTGGTCTTTTACTCTATTGTTGATTTTTTCAATTTCTTCTTCTGAAACTTGATATTCAGTAGTAAGCACTTTTAATACATGTTCAATTGGATCTTTTTCTTTGTACTCTTCCAATTCTTCTTTGGTTCTATATTTTTGAGGATCACTCATACTATGACCTTTAAAGCGATAGGTTTTAATTTCCAATAAAGTTGGACCGCCTTTTTCACGCGCACGATTTACCGCACGTAAAACACCATTATGAACTGCTTCAGGACTCATGCCATCAATAACATCTGAAGGCATTTCGTATGCATCTGCAGTTTTACTAATATCTAATGTTTTACTTGTTCTTGCTACAGAAGTTCCCATGGCGTAATGGTTATTTTCGCAAATAAATACTACGGGCAAATCCCACAACATAGCCATGTTAAAGGTTTCGTGCAACATACCCTGACGAGCAGCGCCATCACCAAAAAAGCATAACACTACATTTTTTGTTCCGCGATATCTTTCAGCAAAAGCAAGTCCGGCGCCAGTTCCAATTTGACCACCAACAATACCATGACCGCCAAAAAAGTTTTCTTTTAATCCAAAAAAGTGCATACTTCCACCTTTTCCTTTGCTACAACCTGTTGCTTTTCCGTACAATTCAGCCATACAACTGTTGGCAGTTACACCCTTTGCAATAGCCAATACATGATCTCTATACGCTGTAATGAATTTATCATCCGGATTGGTTGCAGTCATACAACCAGCCGCGATCGCTTCTTGTCCGATGTATAAATGACAAAACCCACGTATCTTTTGGCTTCCATATAATTGACCGGTTTTTTCTTCGAAACGACGCGATAAAAGCATCAATTCGTACCAGTATAAATAAGTGTCTTTTGAGAATTTCGCTGCCACAATTTTAAATTTTAGATAGCAAAGATAAGAAGTAAATGGTAAAAAAATAAGCAGATTCAAAAAATCAAACGCAGGTTTTTTAAGTTTGGAATTTCTTCAATAAATCAATTTAAAATCTCGGATTTTCAATGAAATATCTTTTTG
>CANKLV010000138.1 GCA_947483415.1 Chitinophagaceae bacterium | reverse complement strand
GTTTGATATACTTTACCATCATAATTCAAGGTACATTCATTTACATTTTTAATTACTTGTTGTGTTAGAGGCTGCCCTTTTCCACCATTTGTATTTAAGGCAGTAGATGTTCTTTTTACGATTTTGCAATTGCTGGGTTTTAATTGATAGTTGTTGAAATTATTTTCAAAAACCAGGCTTCTGTTGTTTCCGATTTCAAAGCTTATGTTTAAAATATTAGAACCAACCATATCACATTTACCTCTTGTGTTTTTTTTGATTTTTATGATCTCGGTGTAGATTCCATTTTGAAAAGTAACCTTACCAGAAGCTAAACTCACTTCAGAAGATGCCAAAGTTCTAGACAAAACAATTTTATCTGAGTTATAAAACTGAATCTTGGTTAAATCAATACTTTGTTTTTCTGCTTTTTGTCGTAATTGCTCTGTAAATAAAACTCTGCAAGAAGAAAAAAGTACAACAACAATCAGTAACAAGGCAACATGCTTTTTCATATAAGGTAATTTATAAACGAGAATATGGGTTCAAATAAAATCAAAACTATTGAATTAAGTTTTAAAATGTTAATGATGTTTTAATTTTAACTAAATAAAATTAAAATCAGCAATTACATTAAATTCAAAAAAAAGAAAACCTATTCGCTAAAAAAGAAATTCCTTTAAATTACGATAGATTAAATCATACTCCTTCTATTAAAAAAATCATGCTAAAAAAAATCATTTTTTCAATATTGTTTTTGCAAAACTTTCAACTATTTGCTCAGCAAAATATTGATACTACATCAAAAGAAAGTACCATTCAATTTGGCGGATATGCAGAGATGTATTATTCCTATTCAAAAAATGCAACAGATCTGAAGTCCGATTTTTTATTTAATCATAAGCGAAACAATCAGTTTGCAATAAATGTAGCGATGGTTAACGCAACGTATACAGCAGAAAAAACAAGAGCAAAAATTGGAATTATGTTTGGTGATTATGCACAATACAATTATGATGGAGAACCCAATTGGGCACAATTTATTTATGAAGCTAATTTTGGAACATTGATTTCAAAGAAGCATAACATATGGCTTGACGCTGGCGTTTTCCCTTCTCATATTGGGTTCGAAACCCCTTTAGCGAATGATTGTTGGAGTGCAACAAGGTCTATCGTTTCAGAAAATTCTCCTTATTACGAAGCAGGTGTAAAATTATCACATAGCTCAAAAAACAAAAAATCAACCGTTGCTTTATTTTATTTAAATGGATGGCAAAAAATCATTAAGCCATCAGATGTTTCTCGGCCTTCCTTTGGCCTACAATATACTTACACACCCAACGATCGCTTTACGATAAACTATAGCAATTTTGTTGGCAGATGCCAGCCCGATAGCTTGAAATCTCTAAGAATTTACAATGATATATTCCTAAAGTTTGCGGCAACAAAAAAAATCGGAGTAATAATCGGCTTCGATTTTGGAAATGATAGTTATCAATTAAATAAAACAAGTTGGTGGTTTACGCCGATTGTTATTGGTAGATTCAAAATAAAGGAACGCAACTACATCTCTGTTCGTAATGAATATTTATTCGATAAAAATCAAATCATAATTAAAAATCTGGATAATAAAGAATCATCGATATATGGATGCTCGTTAAATTACGACCGCCAATTAACTGAAAAATCAATTTTTAGAATTGAGTTTAAACACTATTCATCTACCAATAAAATCTTCGGAAATA
Source organism: Chitinophagaceae bacterium (assembly GCA_947483415.1). Taxonomy (GTDB): domain Bacteria; phylum Bacteroidota; class Bacteroidia; order Chitinophagales; family Chitinophagaceae; genus Ferruginibacter. The sequence goes on along the minus strand of CANKLV010000138.1, from coordinate 3,246 downwards.
AATCGAATTTATTTTCTGAAACGCAAAATTATTTTACGGCAGGATTTTCAATAAAGTTGTAATTCGGAAATAAATTAAATCTGATTTATAGACAAAAAAAATGATTAATAAATTTTACTTAAAACGGTTGGTTATCATTTAAAACAAAGCCTCTGCAAATTACAGAGGCTTTATCTTTTTTGTTGAGTTTATAATTGAAAAACCAAACTGTTTGAAGGATACGAAACAGATTTGATGTAAAATCCTATTTTAAACAATTTCCTTCATCAGTATTTTACAACACGAAGGATTTGACTTTCTGTACCTTGCTTTAATTGCACCACATAAATTCCTGGTTTATAATTTTGTCCAAATTGCAAATTATTCAATCCTTTGGCTTGCCATTGCTCAATTCGTTTTCCTGCTATGTCTGTTACCTGAATATAAACAGGCAATTCGAAATTATTTGACCATTGCAGATTAAACGATGAATTACTCGGATTAGGGTAAGCCATGGCTTTCAAATTAACGTTGGGTTTTACCTGATTTACAAACCCTTTTGCAAATGAAGTAGAACAAGCAGGCAACTTAACGGTTACAGCTGTCCAGATTCCTTTACCACAATTATTAATGCCCCTTACACGAACTCTATCGCCAGTTTGCGATGCGGCAGTTGTAAATATTGCATTGATTTGATTTGTATCTGATCTTCCATCAATAGAAGCATTTGTTGGCAATGACCACTCGTACCATCTTGCATATTGAATGGGTAATGTCAATTTATATTGAATAGATCTTGTTGGACAACTTAATGAAGATGACAATGTTGAAATTAGTCTATAAGAAGGCAATCTGCGCGTTACCGCCAAATTACGAGGCGCTGTTGTGAAACAAGGTGTAACACCTTGTACGCTAATGTTTCCTGAAACAAAAGTACTGTCAAAAAGCACTGTAATAGCAGTGTCGTTATTCGTTCCCAATCCCCCAGGGTAATCGATAATACTTACGTTGGCAGGAACTGTCCAAGCATAGCCAGTATAAGCAGCATTTCGTCTAACTTTATATGTAACTGGTATGCCTGCTGGTAATGAATCTGAAATCATTGAAGCACAAACATCTGTAACGCCTGTTATTGCTCCAGGTATAGTCGCATTTACTGGGGCCAATAATATACTAACATCTGCACTATTTCCACATTGGTTTTGACTTCTTACCGATAATGTGCCTGAAGTAAACCCTGAAGTGAACACCAGATTGATTGCAGTATCCGGGGTTGTGTACGTTGAACCAGTGCTGCTAACACCCTGAACACTTGCACCAGTAGGCAATGTCCAAACATATTCTGATGCTCCTGTTGCGCGTCTAACAAAATAACGTGAAGGGGTACCTGCTCCAGTACCTACATTATTACAAATGTTTTTATTGCCGCTTATTACTGATCCTGATGGTTTTGCTGGAGTAGTGTTGGTAACAATTAGCGTAAGATTGGTCGTATCACCTACACGCATACGTTTAACATATATTACTCCACTTGTAAATGTTGATTTGAATTTTACGCGAAATGTATCTGCAGTCAACCCACCAATTACAATCATATTGCTTGTAGAAGCCCGCCATAGATAAGTAGTTGGTAGTGTATCTGTAACTCTATATGTAGCAATACTGTCTGTTCCAGCTAGTCCACAAGCAGAAGCGGGTCCGGTGATGATGATGCCCGGACGGGGCGGGGCAGGCGTGTTGTTGGAAGATGATGTTACCGTTCCATAGCGAACCGCATTGCCATAATCATTGATTACACGAACCGAACGCACAATGATTGTACTATCAGTACTCCCGGTTGGATTTGCCACTTTCGCCCGAATGGTATCGTCAGAGATGATGGTCAATGAATCTGCCGCCGTTCCATTTATCTGAACAGAAGATGCATCGGTGAAATTATTTCCAATAATTGTCATGTTGGCTCCAGCTCTAACGGATGTTGGACTGTAAGATTTAATTGCTGGAACTGGTGAATTTAAACGTGCGTTGTAAACATCAAGAATTTCATACCCATCAAGTCCGCGATTGTAAATTCGGACTTCATCCACCGCACCGACGTATGAAGTAGCAATGACGTATGGATTGTTATCAAAAACTTGATATGGATTATTGAAATTGTAAATTGGGTATGAGCCAGCTATTACACTCCTGTTGAATGCATTATTAAAACGAACCGATGCACCCATAGCGATAGAACTAGAAAGCAATATTGGCCTGTAAACCAAAGGCGTTTCCCCTTTCAGTGCACCATTAACAAAAATATACATGTTCGTGTATCCGCCGAATTGTGTAGGATTTTGGGCGACAACACAAACAACATGATACCAAACACCGGTATCGGGAATAAATGGAGGGATCAACCCTTGAATACCTCCAGAAGTAACTGTTTGTTCATCATCACTACCTAATCCTGTTGCTTGACCAAAATAGCATCGAAAACTAATCCCTCCTTCTCCCACGTCAATTCTAAATCCTCGACGAACTTTATGACCAATAGATTCATTTTGGTCATTAACCATGCCTGCTTCATATGTCCCATCAAAAAGACATCCACCAGTTCTATTGGAATTAGGATCCCCTGCTTTTGTCAACTTAAAAGAAAAAGCAACTGACAATCCATTGGAAAAATTGTTATCTACAGCAGTTAATCTAGGGAAATAATTTCCGGGATATGGTCTTCTTATGACATCAGAAGCAAGTCCGTTTGCCGAAAAGAGATAAGCGCCATTTGCGACTCCTGCTTCATCCACAATCCCTCTGGTACATGGTTGGTAATCGTTTTCAAATCTACGCCAGGAAATACAATTGTCGTCTGCCACAAAAGAGCCAACATAAGACCCATTCATGGGAAAATAGTAACCCTCATTCAACACGGAGTTTTGCGCTTTTGCAAGTTGAAGAAAGCTAAAAAATGATAAAATTGTAAAAAGAAAAATGTTTGGTTTCATCTTAAATTGTTTTTGTAAAAATATTTTTATTGTATTTCCTAAACAATACCAACCACTTGGTATTTTTTGAAAAAAGCAGCTGCTATTAAAAACACATTTCCCAGGTGAAATCGAACATAAATTGGAAATAAAATGCTGATTTTTAAATCATTAACCTTTATCTAAAAAATAAAATACATTATTTTGTACTTTATTCATAGTTGCGATTAATTTCAATAAATAAAAAGAAAATGGAAAGATTAAAATCATTAGATCCGCCACACAAGGGCTTGCGCAATGC
>CANKLV010000137.1 GCA_947483415.1 Chitinophagaceae bacterium | reverse complement strand
TTTTAAAATAATTTCATTTTTTTTTTATTCTAAATAACATTTCCCCTTATCTTCGCATTCCGAAAAACGGAAAGGGAGTTTAGCTCAGTTGGTTTAGAGCATCTGCCTTACAAGCAGAGGGTCACAGGTTCGACTCCTGTAACTCCCACAAAAAACCTCACTATAAAAAGTGAGTTTTTTTTTGCATATTTTTTGGGGTTAGTGCATCCCGATTTACATCGGGAAGCTCAAAGGTTCGACTCCTGTAACTCCCACAAACGAAAACTCACTCAACAAAAAAGAGTGAGGTTTTTTTATGTCAAAAAATTAGTTATGTGCATATCGATTTACATCGGGAGGGTGCCAGTTTTATCAACATATTGTTAGCAACATAAGCAGCGCTCGCCAACAAATTAAAAATTCCTTATGCAGCAATTGCCATGAGTATCTATTACGACTGCTGGAAGGATGATGAAGCGCCCGTAACCTGGGAGGAAATTCTAAAAGTGTTTCATCAAAATGCCGACCGAGTAAAAGAAATTTTGGTGCATGCGATTAATAAAATTGGGTAGAAAAAAACTTCATTCTTTTTTAATCAAGCTACTATTGGATTAATGAATAATAATCCTACTTTACAAATAGCTTTTCCCTTTATGCTATTGAATTGGAGAATTCTAGCCAAGTGAGCTAATTCCCCTTTATTATAATTTAAATCCTACTCCTATTCTCGCATTGGTAGAACCGATGGCACCCAATTCTGTAAAGACACAAACTTTATCACTGAAATAATATTTTCCACCAATAAAACCACCTAGATACAATCCGCTGCCATAAACCGACCCCAAACCATCTGCTGTATAATTATCGTTCCATGTAAAACTTCTGAAACCCAAAATAGCTCCTACATATAAATCAACTTTTTCATTGCTGATTTTAAAAACCCTATTTAAATGATACGAGCCCCTGGCACCTATATAAAAAGCAGAAAATCTGTTCGATCTATTGCCGCTATATTTATAAGAATAAGATAAATAATCAAAATTACCTCCCACACTGATATCTTCAGTAATGCCTATCTCAAAGGATGCTCCAAAAGGAATGCCACCATTGTAATAAGAATTTACACCTAATCCAATATTAAGCAATTTATCTCCTTTGTTATAACCTGCATTTTGTGCAAATCCAACATTACAGAATATCAACAATACGATAATGGATACTAGTTTTTTCATTTTTATACTTTTTTGTTATTAAAAAATAAATTTATTGATAATTCTTTAATATATCAAAACACAGAATAGTTTCTTTAAAAAATTAATACCCCCCAAATTTCGCATTTTCCTTCAATCCATTCTTTCAGTAATTCGGTTGTTACAGATTTGGATCTTTCTAATGGTAATCCCATTGCTCTGTCCAAGCACAAACTAGACAATACGCCCAGTGCTCTGGAAACACCGAATAACACCGTATTAAATTCATATTCCACCATACTTAGTGCACAGGTTCGACTCGTGTAACTCCCACAAACTAAACATCACTATTAAGTGTGCGGTTTTTTTATGCCCGTTCATAGCCCACGGTTTCAACCGTGGGTTTTGAAAAACGATATTTGTGAATAATGGTTTCGATCATTTTTTTCATTTTTACCTACCATACATGAACAAGATAAAATTGGCAAATTTATTTTTTCTATTCCCATTTGATTTAATTAATAAATTATCAACATAAAAAAGAGGCTGTCCTTTCGAACAGCCTCTTTCTATTACTTAATTAGTGTGTATTAATAGTTTCTAACTTTCATTTCAGTTCTTCTATTTAAAGCACGTCCAGCGTCAGTTTTATTATCAGCAATTGGTTTTTCAGAACTAAATCCTTGTGCAACAATTCTTGAAGCATCAATGCCTTTATCCATTAAATATTTTTTTACAGACTCAGCTCTTTGTTGAGATAAAGTTTTGTTTCTTTCATCTCCACCAACATTATCACTATGTCCTTCTATATCAATATTCAATGAATTATCTCCATTTAATACAGCTACGAGTTCATTTAAAGATTTGAAAGAAGCAGGTAAAATTTTAGCACTTCCTAAAGCATATTGAATTCTTTTCGCAGCATAATTTACTTTTTCGATAACCGCTTTTTCAATTTCAGGACAACCCATATTTGAAGCAATACCTGCTACTGAAGGACATTTATCATCTTCATCATTAACGCCATCGCCGTCGGTATCAGGGATAGCACAACCTTGATAACGAGCTAATCCTTTAACCGTAGCACACTTGTCATTTTCATCATTGATTCCATCACCATCAGTATCAGGAACAGGACAACCTTCGTATTTTGAAGATCCTGCAACACTTGGACATTTGTCTTTTTCATCGTTCAAGCCATCTCCATCTGTATCAGGAATTGGACAACCTTGGTATTTTTCGATACCTGCAACATCAGGACATTTATCAGACACGTCTAAAACGCCATCGTTATCGCGATCTACAACTGGTGGTGGCGGTGGAGGAGTCACTACTTTTGGTTTTTCTTTTCCAATGTTTTGTACCAACCCAATAGAATAAGCAAGGTTATCGTTTAAAACTGATTTGCTTAAGGTGGCTTGATACTGCGTTTGAATCATCACTTTTGTTTCGTGTTGGAAGTTAGCTAAAAGTCCGATTCCACCTGGGAAATACGCACCAAATTTGTTGCTAAATGTTCCAAATCCCAAACCTGCAGTTACAAATGCATTGTATTTATTTTCAGCATCAAATAAATAAGCATTAACAGTAGGTTCTAAAATAAATGCAAATTGGTTTAAGTCTGTAGAATATGTTTTTCTATCAATCCCTGCGTAATCATGGAATAATAAAGTTGCCTTTCCAGAAAAATCAACGTTTTTATAAACCGTTTTCCAATAAGAAAGAGACAATCCTAAATCTTGTTTTTTAAATCCAGATAAAGTTTTAGGAGCCTTGTTGCTCCTCCAAGTATTAATGGTAGAGAAATCAAGTGTGTTGATATGCATGCCCAACATGTTTCTTTCTTCACAAGCATGTTTCTCTTTTTTTTGAGAAAAAGAAACTAGTGTAACTAAAGCAAAACAACATAATAATGTTAGTTTTTGTTTCATAAATAATTGGTTTTAATTTTTAGAATTTATTTCTTTAAAGTGATTAGTATTTGCAAATATATGGCTTATGTGAAATAAACAAATTGATTTAAAAATAAAAAACGGATAATCCGGATTTTTTTTAAGAAAGAATTTTAATAAAAAAATAAAATTGATTTTAAGTAAGTATTCATTTTTAAAATAATCAACTTATATTTGCCACCCTAAATCAAGGTTCGGTAGCTCAGCTGGATAGAGCATCAGCCTTCTAAGCTGAGGGTCATTGGTTCGAATCCAATCCGAATCACATCTAATTGATGTAAAGCCTTGTAAGACAAACACTTACGAGGCTTTTTTAATTTAGGGGACAACATAGGGACAACATGCTTGTTTGTAATCGAAAATGACAATAAAGGCTATACCCATGTCACCAAAAACAAACTAAAGAAATACATAAAATATGGTAAAAACAGAAAGTCAGGCAAACGCTTGTATTTGCAGCATTTATTTCAGTAATAGATTTCAACTATAAAAACTTGTTTCAATTTATTTATGTACGATTCTCGAAGAGATGGATTAAACGTCGTTGACAACTAAGCAAAACTTATCAAAAACAAATAAAATTTTACTTGCAACTAAAAATTTCAATTTGTTGTTACGTTTTTTATGGTTTTCTTGAAACAGAGACCGCATCGTATGCAACTGGAACAGGCCTTCTTAATTTTTTAATTCCAGGAAATAAAGAAAGTAATTTGTAGTAATTGAAAATTATTTTGTATTTCGACTTATTCAAATCAGCCAAGGTATCAACACCAATTCCTGGTAATGTAGGCACATGTGAAGGGATAAGATCTTTTTCCATCGATTCGAAGGTATTAACCAAAATTTCCAGTCCTTTATCTTCCATCAATGCCTTCATGCCTTCTGGATAAATTCTCCAACAATCAACTACTTCTGGAGCAATATGGTAAGGCCAACTTACAGGAAGTATGGTAATGATTAAGCCCCCTGGTTTTGTGATGCGTTTCAATTCATCCATCCACTTCCAAATGTTTTTAACATGCTCCATAACTTGACCAGAAAAAACAATATCAAAAGTATTGTCTTCGACAGGATAATTATATTCGAAATTGCTCACAATTTGTTTATTGCTGTTGCTGTTGTTTTTGCTGATGGCTAAAGTATCCCAATGTGTTTTAATATCAAGTGTATGCCAATCAATTGAAGGTTTGTTTACGGTTTCACAGTACCAAGTAGGTAAACGATCTGCACCAATTTCCAATACTTTCATATTGTCTTTAAAATAAGAAACTAAGTGTTTTTTAAAAAGTAATTCGCTGTTAAGATGCATTTAATTTTGTTTCTGTGGTTTAGGATAATGATTTTTAATTTAAGATTTGCAAACTTAAACTTTTATTTTTAAATTTCAGATTGTAATCAAATTATTAATAAAGAATTGATTTTCAACAAAAAAACATCATAAAATTGCTAATAAATATTTACTAAATATTTTAGCTAAAAGTGCAGTTTCTAAAATATTGTGATTATCTTTCAATCGAATTTAATCCCACAGAAAAATAGTTTTATGAAATTTCAAATCGGCCAACAAGAAATCCTTCTTGATAAAGAATTTAAACCAGCAGGAAATGCTGCAGTATGTAAATACGAAGAACAAATCGACAAATACGAAGTTTTATTTATTTACCCGCACAAAACTGCTGCCGACCATATTCTATTTTCTGTTGAGCGACTGATCAAGATTGTAAACGCTTAAACTTATTGTTTTTAGCCATATATTATGTACCAATGACATTGTCCCAAACGGATGTCATATCAGCATTATACCAAAAAAATAGAACTAAAAAGTATTTATAATTGGAATTATATTTTTTTG
>CANKLV010000136.1 GCA_947483415.1 Chitinophagaceae bacterium | reverse complement strand
TAACTACTGCTGTTAATGTAGTTTGTAAACCAGGGAATAAACTGGTATAAGGTGCTGCAGAAATAGATAATGATGGATTTCCATTAACCGTAAGTGTAATTGCATCAGAAGTTGCATTGCTACTACAAGAAACTACGTTCATTTTTAAACGATATTTAAACCCGTCCATGCTCGTTGGAGCTCCTGTGATAGAAAGTGAGGCTGTGTTTGCACCACTGTAAACAGAACCGTCTACAACATTAGACCAAGTTGCGCCACCATCTGTGCTTTCTTCCCACTGATGTAAAATTGGGTTACCAGCTGATGCACCAGAAGTAAACGTTGCATTTCCGTTTTCACATATTTCAGCATTTGCAGGTTGAATGATTGAAGAAATAGGATTTGCAACTGTAACTGGAATAACCAATGGAGCTGAAGTACATAAAGGTGTTGCTACAATTACGGTATAATTTGTAGATGTTGTTGGAGCTGCATAAACAGTTGTTGTATCTCCTCCTGTGTAAGGCGTGGTTAATGCAGCATTTGTAAACAATCCTGTTGTTGGAGTCCATGTACCTTCAGCATAAGATGGAGCTGTATAAGTAATGGCCACTTCCCAATTTAACAAAGTACCTTCATCACCAAAACCAAAATCAGCCATAGCCAATTTCCAGTTTCCGTTTAAAGTAGTGAACAACGCTGGCCAATCGGTAGCAGTTTGAATATAAGCTGTTGGACCAAATCCGGCTCTTTTTTCAGCAGCGAAAATACCTGTACGCGGAGAAGGTGCTCCACTGATTACGTTTGTACTTGTAGAGCTAATAACCGTGTTGGTAAAATTGATGGTAGCATTAGAACCAGTTCCATTATTTAAAGCGCCAACAAGATTTAAAACTTGACCATTTGGCGCAACAAGGTTTATGTGTAAATCACCTACCCAAGTGTGTGTAATATTAAACTTTACATTCATATTAGTTACAACAGATCCTGCAGGAATTCCTGAAACAACGATTGAAGGAGAAACAACTCCAGCATCATCGGCATCAGTGATAAGCGTATTAACCGTCCCCGAAGCTACAGTTGCAGTTACGAAATTAGAACTCGTAAGGTTTGTAATTTGTAATGATTGTGAGCTTCCGTTACAAATAGTTGATGAAGTTGGTGTAACTGACGCAACAAAAGGACTAACCGTTAAAGTTACTGTGTTTGTAAAATCTGTAGCTGAACAAGCGCCTATGAAAACTGCACGATATTGATAACCGTTCATAGCGTTGGTTGCTCCTGTTATATTTAATGTATTGGTAGATGCACCTGCATACAATGCTCCATCTGTTACGAAATTCCAAGTTGCAGTTGCACTTGTTCTATATTCCCAAGTAAATGAAGGAAAATCACCAGTTGTAGCTACCGTAAAGCTGGCATTTCCACCACAACTTGCCGTAACATTTGTAGGTTGAGTAGCAATTGCAGCTGGTGTACAAGGTATAATATTTACAAGATAATCTTCAGTTTCACCCCAAGTGTAAGTCCCACAAGGGTTAATATTTCTGGGAACACCCGTTTCTACTGATACAACACGCATTAATGTAATTCCGTTTAAAGCTGTTGAAGGAATAACCAAACTTCCTGTTTCAATGTGTGCTCCAGGCGTTCCAGCTGGAGAAACATATGCTTTTTCTGTAGTTTCTAAAATTCCATTTTGATTCATATCTACCCAAACTGCTACACTATTTGTGTAACTTCCTGTGTTACAAGTTCCAATTTGAATAGTTATTGGATTTCCACCACCAGAAACGATAGTTCCTGGAGCAGGTGCACCAATGCCCGAGGTATAATTAGAGTATCTGTTTTTTACAGAGTTAGGACCAGGAGCCAATGAATCACAAGTTGATATGTTGTCTAAAGTACCTACTTTAACCCTCAAAATCTCTTCGTCTCTTATGCTTGTTGCAGATGATGTACAATAACATCCTGTAGCAGGAGTTTGAGCAATTTGAATGGGTGTAGAATAACCAACAGCCAAACTACCGCCACAAGTTACCGCCAGTCTATACCAAGTTGCTGTTGCAAGATTAGTAGTTAACGTATTGTTTACACCACCAGTAACATTGGTATATGTTACATTATCAGGTGAAGATTGCCATTGGTAAGTGATCCCAACTCCATTAAATGTATTTGAAATACCTAAAGTAAAGTTGGTACCTGGACAAGCTGCAGCTGCTGTAGAAGTTGTATTTCCTGGAACAGGCGTACCTGTACATGCCGAAGTTGTAAAATCTAAAATAAAAGGAAAGTCTTGAAAATTATTTGGAATCACTGTGCCATCTGTTATACTACTCCACAAATTAGCCGTTAGGTCATGTTGCTTTGCATTGTTACCCAATTGAGTAGTAGTACCTGAAACAGTACTTGAAGGAATTAAATTACTTGAAACCCCTGTAGCAACACCAGTTTGCCATTCGATCCAATAATTTCCTGGAGGCAATATTGCATTAATATTTGCTTCTAATTTCCAAACTTCTCTTAATGTGTTAGCAGTGCCATTGAATATTCTGTAGATGCCTGATGTAGAAGAGTTTGATAAACGGTTGGTGACTAAATCTCCAAAAACAGGTGTTGGATTTCCAAGAGAAGGGTCTGTATTAAAAATTTGAAATCTTAATTCTCTAAATGGCGATGTTGCACCATTATAACCTGTAGAATATGCAAAAAATGTAACTTTTGAAACAGTCCAAGACGCAACGTTAACAGAAAAATTATCCGCAATAGTGAAATTGTTTGCGATTTGCGCACCAAATCCGGCTTGCTCATTTCCTGTTTGTACTTCAGACCAAGCATAACCAACAGGTGCAGAAACGCCGTTGCTTGAAGTGATCCCTGTACTTAAATTCCCGTTAAAATATTGTTGAGAAAACAATGACAGGGAAATAAAACATGTCAATACAAACATTGACAATGCTTGCATTAAAAAAACAACATTTGTTTTTTGAGTAGATTTCAATTGCATAATACTAATTTAGTGTTACAAAAAATTAAGATAAAGTTTATCATTATATTAACGGAATGTAATTTACTGAATAATAAATGCCGACCAAAGAAATTTTTTTAAATTTGTTTTTATTTTTTTAAACGAAATATTAATTTGCCAAATAAATGGTCAAAATCATTCTAAACGCTGAATATAATAATGCCTATTCGTATTGATTTTAAAACCAAAATCCTTGAGTCTACATTCATAAAGGGTTTATTGTATTTTTTCATAGGATTAATCTCTTATCCCAGAATAAATATTACAAACAAACTCAAGGTAAAGGGAATGGATAAGCTGAAGCTTTTGCCAAAACAAAATGTACTTTTTGTATCCAATCACCAAACATATTTCGCAGACGTCATTACATTACTACATATTTTTTGTGCATCATCTTGGAAAAAAAACAAGGGACTAGGATTTCCATCTTATTTACTTTGGCCATTTACGCGCGTGAAATATGTTGCAGCAACCACCACAATGGAAAAAACATTTATTGCAAGAATCTTTACCCTTGCTGGTGCGATCACGGTAAAACGCAGCTGGAATAGCGATTCTGGTGAAGTAAGAAAAGGATTAGAAATTGGAGACACCCGAAACATTTTTAATGCATTAAGCGAAAACTGGGTTATCACTTTTCCTCAAGGGACCACAACCCCTTTTGCTCCCGGACGAAAAGGCACAGCTTTTATCATAAAAAAATACAAACCAATTGTAGTGCCCATTGTAATTAATGGCTTTTCTGAAGCTTTCGATAAAACTGGGTTAAAAATTCAAAAACGAAACGTGAAATTATCTGTTGAATTTAAAGATCCTTTACAGATTAATAACGAAGACTCCACAGAGGATATACTTCAACAATTAATGGAAGCGATAGAGCAGGTAGCACCATTGAACAATGAAGTTTAATTAAAAAACAGAAAAGGGGTATAATTTTAAAGCCCACGGTTTAAACCATGGGCTATGAAAACTTTTATTTTTTCTCACTCCGCCCAGCTCATCACATAACCTTGGTTTTCGATTTCTATGGCAGTTGTCGTTAATTTTAATGGACGAAATGTATCAATCATTACCGCAAGTTCTTTTGTTTCTTTTGCACCAATACTTTTTTCAACAGCTCCAGGATGTGGACCATGTGGAATTCCTGCCGGATGCAAGGTTAACATACCTCTAGTAACGTGCTTACGACTCATAAAATCACCATCTACATAATACAGTAATTCATCGCTATCAATATTACTGTGGTTGTATGGCGCTGGAATAGACAATGGATGATAATCGTAAAGTCGAGGTACAAATGAACAAACTACAAATGCGTCTGTTTCAAATGTTTGATGCACTGGCGGTGGTTGATGCACCCTTCCTGTAATCGGCTCGAAATCATGGATGCTAAAAATATATGGATAACAACAACCATCCCAACCAACAACGTCAAAAGGATGTGTGTTGTAATGAATACCGTATAACCAACCTTGTTTTTTTGTTTTGATTATAAAATCTCCAGTTAAATCATTTGTTACCAAATTTTCTGGGCCGCGAATATCTCTTTCGCAATATGGAGAATGCTCCATCAATTGACCATACTTACTCATGTATCTTTTAGGGAAACGAAAAGGATGAAAAGATTCAACTATAAATAATCTATTCTTTTCGTCATCAAAATGAATTTGATAAATCGTTCCTCTTGGCAACACGATATAATCTCCGTAACTAAAACGAAGCTCTCCGTAACAAGTTTTCACAACACCACTTCCCTCATGAACGAAAATCATTTCATCGGCATCCGCGTTTTTATAAAAATAATCTGTAGTACTTTTTTGAGGTGCAGCTAAAATAACATGACAATCCGAATTCACTAAAATCGCTTTTCTGCTGGCTAAATAATCTGTTTCGGGTTTAACATTAAAACCTTCCAAACTTCTATGTTTGAGCATTTTTTCTTCAGCAACGATTGGGTTTACATCAAT
>CANKLV010000135.1 GCA_947483415.1 Chitinophagaceae bacterium | reverse complement strand
GAGGGGTTGTTTATGTGATGGTGAATTTTGCATCTTGTGATAGAGAAAAATTATTTGGTATATTTGATAACTAAGACGAAACAAACATTCGTATATACACCCAATTTGAGTTGGCTTTGCGAAAGTTTATTTCGGGTATATACAAGTTAAGGGCAAGCTTAAACTGCGATTGACTAATGATTAAACCTAAAAAACTATATTTGTTGGTAAGATTGTGATGCTTTTTCACAGTCTTACGTTCTTCAGCTGATTACAAACGAAAACAATTAAACACAAAAAACATGAGAAAATTACTATTAGGAGCTCTACTACTATTGAGCACAACTAACACATTCTCTCAAACATTAAACTTTACTTTAGCTAATCCACAACCTAACATAATGGAAGGTTATATCGGAACATTTGCAAGCGGAGACATAGATGGAGATGGAGACTTAGACTTATTCATGACATCTAATTCACCCGGTAAAAGGACTGCACTTTATAAAAATGATGGAAATGGAAATTTCACAGAGGTAACTCACATTTTTCCTCGTTCAGCATATAGTCAAGCATTTTTTAAAGATTTAGATGGTGATGGAGATTTAGACTTATTTTTCTCTGGGCAAAATGAATTTACTCAAAACTTTGCAAATATCTATAGAAATAATGGCTCTGGTACTTTTACACAAGTACCTAACGCTTTGCCTGTATTTATGGTAGGAGCTGCAATTGCTGATGTAGATAATGATGGTGACCTAGACTTGGCAATTACAACTGCAACAACTGCTGGTATTTACCTTAATAACGGAAATGCAGTTTTCACACCACAAGGAAATTCGGTTTTTACCCCAGTAGATGGAATTGTACAAACTATTGATATAGAAAATGATGGAGACCAAGATGTTATTATTTCTGGTTCAGATATTTCTTTTTCAAATACTATTAAATTATATCAAAACGATGGTTCAGGCATTTATACTTTAAATACAAATTCAACATTCCCACAAATTGCTGCTGAAAATATTGATGTTGCTGATACAGACAATGACGGTGATTTAGATATACTTATAAATGGTGATCATCAAAATTTATTATACATCAATAATGGAACAGGAGTATTTACAGCTATTTCGACCAATATTCAACAAACTGGATTCGGGAATAATGCCTTTGCTGATTTGGATAATGATGGAGACCAAGACTTGCTAGCTATTGGTAGCCTAGCTGGTGGTGTTTTTGCTGGTATTTTCAATAAACTTTATAGAAATGATGGTAATAATACTTTTGTTCAAGCCCAAGTTTTAGGGGGTGACTATCTAGCCGATTGTATACTAGATGATTTTAATGGAGATGGACTAAAAGATATAATTATACAAGGATTTATAGGCATGACAAGTGTATATTGGAATACTCCTACTGTTTTAAGTACCTCTGAACAAATAGTAACAAATCAAAATATAATTATTTATCCAAATCCAGCTCAAAGTATATTCAATGTAAAAGCAGATACCAAACTCATTGGTTCTATTTATACTATGTATGACAACACAGGCAAAGTAGTTTTAGCAGGGAAAATAAATACTGAAAACACAAATATTGAATTGGGGAATCTTGCGGCAGGTATTTATTTGTTCAGTGTAGGAGAAGATGTTAAACAGATATTAAAAGTGATTAAGGAATAAGCCAGCCCTTAACAGCGCACAAACGCAACCCGAAAATGGTATGCGCCTGTGCGCGGCACGTTAGTGGCAAGTTTAAAAACCAAGACTGTCTGCCAAAGCCAAAGGGCTGACCACGCAAAGTGACAGAAAAGAAAGATTAAAAAGTGGAGACCATAACCCACTCAAAAAAACGGAAATAATTAAAAAAAAGTGGCGACTACGCAAAATAAAATGAAAATATTAATGACATTTTTTGGAATAACCATTTTTGCTTCTTCAATTCTGACAAGTTATGGAGGAGGATCAATGCAATTAGACGCTGAATCAACTCTGAAGGACAAAGATTCTATTGAAAAACATGATACAAATAATATTCTCGCACCACAAGCGTCTGTTCCTACAATAAAAATTGGCCAACAAGAATGGATGGCAAAGGATATTAATACCATCTCTTATAGTAATGGAGAACATATTAATGAAGCGAAAAGCGAAAAAAAATGGAAAGAATATGGAGAAAATAAGTTGGGTTGCTATCGTAAACTAAGTAACGGCACTTTTGTATATAATGGATTTGCTATAAAGGATAAAAGAGGAATAGTGCCCATTGGATTTGCTATACCAACTTATAATCAATATAATAAATTAATAACCTTTTTGGGTGGTGGAGATTCTCAATCAGGCAAAGCCACAAAGTCACTAGCCACATATTCAATTTTTATACAAGAATTGGTAGAGAGAAGATTTAAAAATGGAAATATAGATGAAAATAATAGTGGTGTTGAACTTTTTGAGATTAAATCCAATGGGAACTCTGGATTCAAAGCAAAAAAAGGTGGCGGTGTATATGATCACGGTGCAGGGATTGAAGGAAATTGTTCTTTTTGGTGGACATCCTCCTATGAAGGACAAGATAAAATAGTAGTTGATATCGGTAACTGTTCACAAGATTTAGGCGGAGGAAGCTACCCCTACCCACCAACGTTTGGCTTTGCAATTCGAGCCATTAAAAAATAATACAAGTCCATAACAGCGTTTAAGCAATATTGCCTTGCCGCAGGCGCAACACAGAAAAACCTCGCCAAGCCCGAAAACGTTATGGTTAAGTTTAAAACAAAATACAACGGAGAACGCCGAAAATCCTTTAAAGAGTAGGCAATAATTAAAAAAATAAACAAAATGAAAAAATTATTCATTTTATCAGTTTTTTTTCTATCACATAGTTACGTGAATTCGCAGACTATTTGGACAGAGGAAACAAAATTAAAAGGCACCATTGGTCAATATGAGATTGTTATGACTTTGGGTGTTCCTTATGGAGGCGGAACTCCATGCTTTACAATCGGCGAATATTATTATTCAAGTAAAAAAAAGAATATTCGTTTATGCTCAGAAGATGATGAAAAAATCATTGAACGAGTTGGTGGTAAAGAAACAGGCTATTTTATTTTGAAAGATTGGAACAAGAAAATAGGACAAACCGTAGTTGGTTCTTGGCATTCAATGGATGGAAAAAAAAGCTATCCTGTTGTCTTAAAGGTTATTGGTAAAGGGGAATATTAAACCAACCCATCATAGCATGCAAGTGCCATAACCACGCCACCGTTATGAGTTAATTAATATGATAAAAAAAATAATAAAATGAGAACAAAGAAATTTCTAATAATTGTTTTATTTTCTCTTGTTTACGGCAACTCTTTTTCTCAAATATTGAGCACAGAAGAAAAGAAGTTATATGATATGATTATGGAATACCGAAAAGAAAAAGGATTACCTAATATTCCTCTTTCTAAGTCTTTGACTTTTGTTGCACAAAGCCATGTAAAAGATTTGCAAACGAGCGGATTGGTGAACAGAACTTGCAATATGCATAGTTGGTCAAACAATGGTCCTTGGACATCATGTTGTTATACTGATGATCATGCAAAAGCTTCCTGCATGTGGCATAAACCGAGAGAACTCACAAGTTACCAAGGGAATGGATATGAAATTTCTTATGGCTCTTATGGCGCATCTGTTAACGCAGAAGGGGCATTGAAAGGTTGGAAAGAAAGTTCTGGACACAATGCAGTAATTATTAACCAAGGAATTTGGGCCGACAATAATTGGAAGGCCATTGGTGTCGGAATAAGCGAGGGCTATTCAGTAGTTTGGTTTGGAGAAGAACTCGATAATAATTAAAATCAACCCATAACAGAGGTTTTACGTCAGGCGGGGTGATGTGGAAAATTCAACAGCAGTTTCAATTAAACATTAGTAATAAATTCGGCTTTTTACTTCGATTGTCCGCCCATCGCAAATCTGCAAAACGTTAGCAGTAAGCGCCAAAAAAATCGAAATAAATTAGACATTATACGTAATAAATTATTATTTTTGTACGTAAATAAATTTATCATGAATACTAAACTCACATTAAATCTTGACAAAGGCGTAATAGAGCAAGCGAAAACCTATGCGAAAGATAATAGCGTAAGCCTTTCTAAACTTATAGAAAACTATCTTGATTCTCTAACAAAAAGATCAGAGAAAAAATCCAAAATTAGTCCATTAGTACAAAGCTTAACTGGAGTTATTCCAAGTGGAAAATATGATGACAGAAATGATTACAAAGATTATCTTTCTGAAAAATATTCATAATGGAAAAACTTTTAGTTGACACAAATATCGTCATAGACTTACTTTCTAAACGAGAAGATTTTTTTCAAGAAGCGCAAGAATTGTTTACGCTTGCGGACAATAAAAAAGTTAAGCTTTATGTTTCCGCTTTAACTTTTGCAAATACACATTATTTACTTTCTAAACACCAAAAACTTGATGAAGCTAGAAAAACATTAATCAAATTTAAAGTGTTGGTAGAAATTTCCCCTCTAGATGATAAAATTGTAGAACTTTCTTTAGTTTCGGATTTCAGAGATTTTGAAGATGCAATTCAATACCATACTGCATTAGAAAATGGAATTGATATTATTATTACGAGAAATAAAAAAGACTTTAAGAATTCGAAACTTCCAATTATGTCGGCAAAAGAATACTTAAAGAAATAAGCACCTACTGCAAACAGTCAATTCTCGCAAATCCAAATTGAAAATCGCTTTTTTGAATCGAATGCAGCTTTGTTTAAAATCATGGCTAATCCAGAATAACTAAAGTTAAAATAATTACTTTTGCCAACTGATCCGATGCCAAAAGCCTATAGGAACTTAGTTAAACAGTAATACATGATTATTCCAAAGACAAAAGAAGAGATTGAATTAATGCGAGAGAGCGCATTATTAGTTTCTAAAACCCTGGGCGAAGTTGCTAAAGTTATTAAGCCGGGAGTTACTACCTTACAATTAGACAAATTAGCAG
>CANKLV010000134.1 GCA_947483415.1 Chitinophagaceae bacterium | reverse complement strand
AATGAAAAGCTTGATACATTCACATCTGAAGAAAAGCAAGTATTTGAAACGCTAAACAAATTCGATAATGTGATGATTACCCCACATATAGCAGGTTATTCGCACGAGGCAACTTATAAAATGAGTCGAGTGCTTTTGGAAAAATTAGGTATAATTTAATCCCAATTATTTCATTTTACTATATTTGTATACGCACAACGCTTTAGCCAACCTGAAGCGTTGTATTTTTTTTACTATATATTAAACGAATTTAAAATGGCAGCAGATACTAATTACGTAACACAGGATACTTTTGAAAAGATGAGGGAAGAACTTCATCAGTTAAAAGCGGTGGAGCGTCCGGCTGCGAGCAGGGCAATTGCAGAAGCAAGGGAGAAAGGCGATTTAAAAGAAAATGCCGAGTATGATGCTGCAAAAGAAGCACAAGGAATGCTTGAAGCTAAAATAAAATATCTTGAAGGTGTAATTGCAACCGCTAGAATATTGGATGAATCAAATATCGATTTCAGCAGGGTAAGTATTTTAACTAAGGTTACTTTAACCAATATGGCTACAAATAAACAAGTCACTTATCAAATTGTATCTGAAAAAGAAGCCAGTTTAAAAGATGGCAAAATATCTGTAACCTCTCCTATAGGGAAAGGATTATTGGGAAAAGTAGTGGGCGAAATTGCGGAAGTAAATGTGCCAGCTGGGGTTTTGAAATTTAAAGTAGAAAACATCACGGTTTAATCATGAGTATTTTTTCTAAAATCATAAGTGGCGAAATTCCTTCTTATAAAATTGCAGAAAACGAAAATTTCTATGCTTTTTTGGATATTTTTCCAATGACTAAAGGGCATGTATTGGTTGTACCAAAAATTGAAATTGATAAGATATTCGACTTGCCAGAAAATTATTTGGCCGAGATGTTGCTTTTTGCAAAACCCATCGCAAAATCTATCGAACTTTCCTTTTCTTGTAATCGCTGTGGAATAAGTGTGATTGGCTTAGAAGTACCACATGCGCACATGCATCTGATTCCGATAAATAGTGCAGACGATTTGAATTTTACTAGAGAAAAATTAAAACTTTCAACCACTGAATTTCAAGAGATTCAACAAGCAATCATATCAAACCTGAACTAATTATTTTTTCAATCGCTCGGGATTTTTGTTTAAAAAGTCTGCCCAGTCATTTGATTTCCCTTTTGTTATTGGCAATATTGATTTTTCTTGATAATAATGACAAACCGCTACCGCAAGCGCATCTGTAGCATCCATATATTTTGGCGTTTCTTCAAAAGATAAAATCTCCTGCAACATTTTCATCACCTGATCTTTTCCGGCATTTCCATTTCCTGTTATGGACTGCTTGATTTTTTTGGGTGAATACTCACAAATCGAAAGCCCAGATTGCATCGCAGCTGCAAGCGCTACACCTTGTGCTCTTCCTAACTTCAACATACTTTGTACGTTCTTTCCAAAGAAAGGTGCTTCAATCGCAAAACTTGTAGGATGGTATATTTTAATTAAGTCGGTTACTTTATCGTGAATCTTTTCTAGTCGTTGGTACGCATCATCTTTTGCCGATAATTTCAACACGCCCATATCCACCAAATGAATGCCTTTGGCGTTTACCTCAATCAATCCATAACCCATAATGATGGTTCCTGGATCGATGCCTAAAATGATTTTTGATGCTTTTTGCAAATGGGGTCTTAATTTTACCAATAAACGGTTTCTTGAACAAAAGTATAAAATTAATATTCAATTACATCCTTGGTCCAATGCTCTTTGTGTTGGTGGTGTATAGTTTATACAATCAAATTTCACAACAACAAGATTTATTGGTAAGATGGCAACAAATAAAATCGAGTTGGAAAGATCCATTATTTTTTTTGGTTTTTTTATTGATGTTTTTAAACTGGGGAATAGAATCTTTGAAATGGAAATTGCTGTTGAAACCTTTAGAAAATATCCGATTTGCAAAAGCGTTTAAATCTGTATTTGCAGGATGCAGCATCACCATGATAACGCCAAATCGAACAGGTGAATTTGGAGGTCGAATTTTATTTGTAAAAGCCGAAAATCGTATAAAAGCAATATCTACAAACATTTTAGGCAGCATCAGTCAAATGATAATTACATCAATTGTAGGATGCACTGGTTTAATCTATTTGATATACTTTTCAAACTTAGATTCAAAGCTGATTTTGCTGCCATGGATTTTCAACAATTTCAATATCTACCTATCGTTGGGTGTATCCATAATATTGGCATTATTTTATTTTAATTCCCATTTTTTTATTGTCTTTATTTCAAGATTTAAATTCCTACATAAAATTGTACAGCACGTAAAAGTTGTTGAACAATTCAGTAAATTCGAATTGTTAATCATTTTGTTTTGTTCGTTTCTTAGGTATTTAGTTTTTATTTTGCAGTACATTTTAATCATGCAAGTAATGCATGTAGAAATGGAAAGTTCAATTGCATTTTGGTTGATAGGTGTTTTTTATTTGATGATGGCGATTATTCCAACCATTGGATTTACCGAATTGCCCATTAGATCAGCATTAGGTATTTCTATATTTGGCATATTATCGACAAATGTTTTGGGCATTCAAGTGGCTTGTTTTGCCATTTGGATCATCAATTTGGTAATACCGGCAACAATAGGGAGTGCTTTTTTGTTAATGAGGAAGGAGGTTTGAGAGGTTTTTGAGGTTTGTGAGGTTTCAAAGGTTCAATGAGTTCAATGAGTTCAAAAGGATCAATAGGTTGGAAACAAACACCAAACACCAAACAAATAACAATAAACAACAAACATTTTCTTATATGAAATGGCTTACTATTTTTTTTATTAGTTGGATTTTAATGGGCGCAACAACCCATCAACATAATGGTGATTTTTGTGGCATAAAAAATACAGCTTTTAAAAATGGCGAAACCGTTAAAATGACGGTTTATTATAGCACCATGGGTGCGTATATTGGTGCTGGTGATGCCACTTTTACAACTACTTTAGAACGATTCAATGGGAAACCCGTTTATCATGCAGTAGGCGTTGGTAACTCCTATCCTTTCTTTGACAATTTTTATAAAGTTCGCGATCGGTATGAAAGCTATATCGACACCAACACATTGTTGCCAATAAAATTTATTAGAAATGTAGATGAAGGTGGTTTTAAAATTTATAACAATGTAACTTTTAATCAAACAACAAATACAGCCGTTAGTACAAATGGAGTGTTTAAAATTACAGATTGCATGCAAGATGTGGTAAGTGCCATGTATTATGCGCGAAATATCAATTTCGACAAATTAAAACCAGGTGACAAAATTCCATTTGATATGTTTTTGGATGATGAAGTACATCACTTGTATTTACGCTATATGGGCAAAGAAAAAATCAAAACGCAGTATGGTAAATTCAGGGCCATTAAGTTTAAACCACTTTTAATTAAAGGCACCATGTTTAAAGGTGGTGAAGGTATGACCGCTTGGGTAAGCGACGACCCAAATCATTTATTGCTAAGGGTTGAAAGTCCAATTGTTGTGGGTAGCATTAAAGTAGATATGATGGGATATAAAAATCTTCGTTATCCTTTAAGCTCTTTAATGGGACTTTAAATTACATCTAGATTGAAATAATCTTTTGCCCTGATGCCTTTTTCCGTTGCTTGTAAATTGCAGCATTCTATTTTTGGATCGTGTTGAAAAAACAATACATAATCATTTTCAACCGCCTCTGTTAAGAAAGATTTTTTCTCATTTAAAGTAGTTAACGGAAACATGTCGTATGCCATTACAAATGGGATTGGAATATGTGCTGCAGATGGCAATAAATCTGCCATAAATACAATTTGCTTTCCTTTGTATTCAATCTGTGGCAACATCATCGCTTCTGTATGTCCAAAAACTTGTCTGATTTTTACACCGCTTGAAAATGCATCAGAATTGCCATCTATAAATTTCAATTGTCCACTCTCTTGTATGGGTAAAATATTATCTTTTAAAAACGAAGCTTTTTCTCTGTCGTTAGGCATTGTAGCGGTATTCCAATGTTGTTGATTGCTCCAATATGTTGCATTTTTAAAAGCAGGAATTAATTTATCGCCTTCACGTTTGATGCTACCTCCACAATGATCAAAATGAAGATGGGTTAAAATCACATCCGTAATATCTTCCACACTAAATCCTTTTTTTGAAAGAGATGATTCTAAAGAAACGTCACCATGTAAATAATAGTGACTGAAAAATTTATCATCTTGTTTGTTGCCAATTCCAGTATCGATAAGCATTAACCTATTGCCATCTTCAATTAACAAAGAACGCATTGCCCAAGTGCACATGTTGTTGTCATCTGCAGGGTTTAATTTGTTCCACATCGATTTAGGCACAACGCCAAACATCGCACCGCCATCCAATTTAAAATATCCAGTATTTATGGTGTGTAGTTGCATATTATCGAGATAAAGATTTTTGTTTTTTAAACGCTAAAAATATCAATAGTAACCCTAAAATAAAAAATGAAATTAAAGTTAAAACAGAATTTCTTTGAGAGCCAGTAATTTCGGTTATCCAAGCAAAACTAAACATGCCAATTACAATGGCAATTTTTTCTGTAACATCATAAAAGCTGAAAAAAGAAGCGGTGTCTTTTGTTTCGGGCATTAGTTTGCTGTAAGTGCTTCTGCTCAAACTCTGCGTGCCGCCCATTACAAAACCTACTGCCAATGCCAATAAATAAAATTCGTTGATGCCTCCAACAGGCAATAAATAACCTGCAATACAAAGCAAGATCCAAATGAAAATGCAGATCATTAATGTTCTAAAATTTCCGATTTTTTCGGAGATTTTGGAAATCAAATAAGCACCTGGAATAGCAACCAATTGAATAATTAAAATGGCAACGATTAGGTTTGTTGTAGGTATTTGCAATTCGCTGCTTCCATACAATGTAGCAGCTAAAAATATAGTTTGCAAACCCATGTTATAAAAGAAGAAGCTGTATTGTAATCTTTTT
>CANKLV010000133.1 GCA_947483415.1 Chitinophagaceae bacterium | reverse complement strand
TAAATCAAAAAGTAAAATGGAATACACGATTTGGAACACAAAGTTTTAGATCAAGTACTCACGTAGTAGCAGGCTTTGGAGCCTCTGTTGTAATTGTTGGAGCATTATTTAAAATAATGCACTGGAAAGGATGTGATACAATGTTAATTATTGGTTTATTAACCGAAGCATTTATATTTGGTTTATATGCTATTATGCCTTTAGAAGACGCTGGTCATGATGCAGAGACTGGAAGTCCAGGAGATTTACTTGCTAAACAATTAGAACAAGCAGGCATAGACCAACCTTTACTTGCTAAATTGAGAGATAGCATGTCTAATTTGGCAGATAATGCAAGATCATTAGGAGCTGTATCTTCTGCTGCAGGAGCTACTGACTCTTATGTTAAAAGTTTAGAATCTGCATCAATAGGAATAAATAAACTTGCTGAGGAGTATGCAGCTTCTGGAAAAGCTATAGCTGGAATTGTAGCAGGCGTTGATGGAAATTTTGGAACAGAAACTCATAAATTAGGACAAAATATATCTGCCTTAAATAATGTTTATGAACTGCAATTAAAATCGTCTCAAGACTACTTAAATAGTATTGGTCAGATGAATCAATTACAAGATAGTATTAAAGGTGTAATGAATGATTTAGCTTCATCTGCTCAAGATACACAAATTTACCGTGAAAACATGTCCATGTTGTCTAAGAACTTAACTGAACTTAATACAGTTTATGGTAACATGTTGAAAGCCCTGAAAGGTTAATTTTAACCAAGAAGAAATTTTAATTTATTATATAAAAAATTAGGAATTATGGCAGGTGGTAAAGAAACCCCAAGACAAAAAATGATTGGGATGATGTACTTAGTATTAACAGCTCTTTTAGCATTAAATGTATCCAAACAAGTATTGGAAGCATTTGCAGCTATTGAAGACAATACGCAAAGATCAAATGAGAATTTATATTTCAAAGGAGAAGAAAGTAAATCTACACTTATTGAAGAAGTTGAAACTTTAAATAAACCTAAAGATAAAGCTAAGAAAGCAAAAATAAAGACATATCTTTCAATTATAACAAAGCTTGATAAGGAAACTGGAAAAATGATTCGGTTTATTGATGACATAAAGTTTAAACTTTTAACTGAGGCTGGTGAAGAGTATGATAAAAATTCTCCTAAACTCAAAGATAAGGAATTTATAATTTGGTCTAAATACAATTACAAGGCACCTGTTAAGCCTATCCGTTTTAACTTATTCAAAGTAGAGCATAAAGATAACTTTGATGTGCCTATGAATATTTTAGTTGGTTCAGAAATAGGATCAATTACTTCTGATTTAGGCATGGATTTATGGGGTAATTTTAAGAAACTTAGAAAAAGTATGGTTGAAATAGCTGGTAATTATTCTGAAGGTGTTGGCCCAGATGGCAAAAAGAAAATTTGGAAACTTAAAGTTGGAGATATTAATAAATTTGACGACAGTAAAGATCTGCAAAAACAATTGAGCAAAATGATGATAGCTAGTGGTAATAAAGTAAATCCTGAAGATTTATCAACTTTACAATTGGTGTATGAATTAATGTCTAAAAATGAGTTTGCTGAGTACGGTGACGATAAAGCTAATATTCATTGGTTGGGAAGAACCTTTGATCATGCACCTTTAGTTGGAGCATTAGCATCTTTATCATCTTTGCAAAATGATGTTCTTCAAGCACGTGAAAAATTAATCGCGCTCTTAAAGAGTAAGGTAAGTACTGGCGATTTTTCTTTTAATCAAATTGAGGCATTTGTTGCCGGAGATGCTGTTGTAACTAACGGTGGTGAATTGAATTTAAAAGTTACAATGGCTGCATATGACTCTGATAAAAACCCAACTGTTGTAATTAATGGTGGAGGATCACAAGAAACAGGGAAAGGTATTGTAAATATTAAGAGAATAGCAACTGGTAATGGTGAGCAAACTATTTCTGGGTCCGTTACAATTTTGAGCAAATCATATATACCATATACTAAGAATTGGGAGCATAAATATGTCATTGTTGCACCACAAGGTTCAATTTCACTACCAGAAATGAGTATTTTGTATACAGGTTGGGATAATAAAATAGTTCCTGTTGTTGCTGGTTCTGTTAGTTCTGACATAAATGTAATTGGGGGAACTAAAAAAGAAGCTTCTTGGACTTCTTCTGATGGTTCTAAATATAAAGGTTATTATGTTAATGTTTCTACAGGTGCAAAGAAAGTAACAATTCAACTTACTGGAAAAGATAAAGATGGTAAAACAAAAAATATGGGCACATTTAACTATAAAGTTAAACCTTTTCCAAATGCTCAAGTTTCAGGAACAACTATCTCAAAGTCCACAGGTTTTATCGCAAATGTTGGCCTTGGTGCAGACAGCCCTTTTACTGGTATTACATTTAATGTTACTGGGGGTACTGTAGATGATGTTCCTTTTACCGGAAAAGTAATACCTGGTTCTTTGATTTCTAAAATACGAGTAGGGAAGAAAGTTGGTGTAGAGATTTTCTATACAAAAAATGGAGTTCAAGTTAAAGTTCCTGCACAAGCATTATTAAAAGTTGTAAATTAAATAATTATGAAAAAAATATTTTTTTGTATATCACTTTCCATCTTATCGATTAATTTGATTTTTTCTCAGGATACACCTTTAAGAGGACCTTTAAATCGACCCTCTGATGGAGTTATTGATGGTGTAGTTTTAAAAGATGAATTGGTCACTAGAGCAATTGTCCCTTATCAATCTTTGCGGATAGCAGATTATGCTTGGTCAAGGCGCTTGTACTCTCGAATAGATTCACGCGAAAAAATGAATCAACAACTCTTCCTTCCTTTTGATTCTTTTGACGGATCAACTGAAGGTATTGGGGCATCTTACAGACCAATAAAACCTGAAGATGTTGATGATTATAGTTGGAATAAAGATCAAAGTAGATGGTCTCTATGGACAATCATTTTTAGACATGTTTTGTTGGGAGACTTAACAGTATATAAAGTCGCATCAGATGCTTATCCAGCTTTAGAAGATGGATATAGTCTAAAATATCCGATTTATAAGAAAGATATTCTGGGCGGATCTGATTATTTTTACGACGGATTGTATAGAAAAGAAATAAACAATATCATTTCTACAAATGGTATAGGCGATGATTTAAAGTTTGCAAGAGCAAGTGATGAATTTGACACAATTGTCATAACTAAAACCAACCAAACTATTAGTGTTTTTGTAGATTCTTGTTTACGTTCTGATCCAGATTATGAAATTTTAAAAGGTATAGATCCAAAAAAATTAGCGGCTTGGTGGGATGCAACAAATAAAAATAGCATTGTTAAAAAAGATTCCAAAATTATGTATATCGCATCTAACAGTATTTTTGGTTATAATATCAAAGAAGATTGGTTTTTTGATAAACAGCGTTCTGTTTTAGATAGAAGAATTATTGCGATAGCTCCGTTAGCAAGATACACAGTTGACCTAGAAGAAAATACTGTTGAACGAGGTGATTTACTAGTCTATGACAAAGAAGGCAAATCATTTGTTTATAGTAAAGAAGAAACTGGTTTTGTTGAGTACACAGATACATATGAGGAGAGAGAGCTTTTTTGGTTATATTTTCCAGAACTAAGAAATGTAATAGTTAACTATTTTGTCTACAATGATAAATCTGATGCTCAATGGATGTCTTTTGACGATTTATTTTGGAAAAGACAATTCAGTGCTCAAATTTATAAAACTACTGATAAGTTTGATCGTGATATTGAAGATTATAAGTATGGAGTAGACGCTTTGTATGAAGCTGAAAGAATTAAGGATGAAGTTCGTAAATGGGAGCTTGATGTATGGAATTATTAATTCTGTAAACTTTAATTCTCATTACTATTTTTAATCTTCCTTAATTTCATAAATGGAAGAAATCGTGGGGTTCTTTCTTTATAAGCCTTGTATTCTGGGTATTTACTTTCTGTAATCTCTTCAGAAAAATCGGAACTTCCTTTGAAAAGAATTATTAGTAGAACACAACCTGCAATTGACCAGTTAATCCAGGAACCTGTGATATGTACACTAAATAGATAAAATACAAGCCAGATTGCTTGTTCCATAGCGTAGTTAGGATGACGAACAATAGCCCATAAACCTGTTGAAATAAATCCTTTTTTATACTCTCCAAGATCTTCATTATTCGCAATTCTCCTATGTTTTTCTTGTTGAAAGGCATATTGCTGGTTGTCTGCAATAAATTCTATGTAAATAAAGCTTATCATAAGCAAAGCAAGAACTCCATCAATCCAATTTAAATTGTGGTCAACATTTGTGTTCAAACATACTAGAATTGGTAAAGTAAATAGGAAGATTAATGTTAATTGATAAGTGCAGATAAAAAATAAGTTGAATAACATCCAAATAATCGGATTATTAAATCCTTTCCGTTTGCGTAAAACTTCCCAACGGTAATCTTCTTCTCCAGACCAAAATTTCCAGGAATAGGCTCCTCTTCTTGCAAAATTATAAGTCAATCGAATACCCCAAAGGCTAACTAATACTGACATTAAAATCATTCTTGGATCCCAAAGCCCCAAAGCTGTCATGTGCCAAACATAATAAATTGGAACCATGCTCCACAATTTATCTACTTGAGAATTATTTTTTGCTAACTCCCCGATTATAAAACAATAAGCAATTACGCCACTTAAAATATAGAGCATCTGATAAAGAATTGCCCATTGTAAATCAGTGGGCGCTATTCCAAAATTGAAACAAACAAGTGGAACTATTATGAGTGTAAAAATTAAAAGTAAAATTGTGATGAGCATTGTAATAATTTAAATTAATATTTTATTGAACTAAGCAAAAATAACAAAAATCTGCAATTTTTAAGAATAATAAAACTCAAAATCATACTTCAAATTGTCTATTCTAAGATTACGTTTTATATCTTAACTTTGCAATATGAATGATTATGATTACATGCAAAGATGTATTGATCTTGCCCTATTGGGAAAAGGAATGGTAGCTCCTAATCCAATGGTTGGATGCGTAATAGTTCATAATGATCGCATTATCAGTGAAGCATTTCACATGCATTTTGG
>CANKLV010000132.1 GCA_947483415.1 Chitinophagaceae bacterium | reverse complement strand
TTGGGATACAGCCATTTTACCATCACCCAATACAACATCAAAAGTAGCGCAATGGTTAGCGGAGTAAATACGAGCATCCAATCGATAAATCCAATGTTATAATTAAATTTATCAGAAATGTAATTCACATAAGCAACGTTGGGAGGTGTTCCAATGATTGTACCCAACGCAAAATTTGATGCATAGGCAATAGACAACATCAATACCAATGAAAAGTTTTTCATGTTTTTTTCTGATTGTTGATTTGCACCCACAACATGAATAACAGACATCGCTATTGGAAACATCATCATTGTTGTTGCTGTATTACTCAACCACATACTTAGAAAACCAGTTGCCAAAATAAAACCCAATATTATTCGGTTGCCATTGGTACCCGTAAGTTTTATAATTCCTAGTGCTACCCGTTTATGCAAATTCCATTTTTCGATGGCGATACTCAGAAAAAAACCACCCATAAAAAGATAAATGATAGAATCGGAATATGATTTGGTGACTTCTTTTATGGAGGCGATATTAAATAAAGGAAAAGCAACAATAGGAACTAATGCTACAACTGGAAGCGGCATCGCATCTAAAACCCACCAACTAATCATCAATACAGAAATGGCTAAAACCAAATTGGGCTTTGAAGAAAGGGATAAAGGATTTATAAAAAAGATCATCAAAAACAATACAATTCCAGTAATTAATGCCAGTCTTTTTTTATTAAAATCAAACCATTTTTTCATACGCTTTATTAAAAAAACTAAAGTAATTAAAAAAAGAGGAAGAAACCATATTTAAAATACAAATATCGTTGTTTGGCGCTAACACAGAAATCCTTTGAAACAGAAGTATAAATAATATGTTGAAGAAATGATTTTTTCAAGATTTTTCCCGTTTCAAAAATGGAATTTTACAATTCCCAAAAGTAGATTTATGTATTTTTATTTCAAAACAATAAAACGTTTATTGTTTTGGATAATGAACGTAAATTATATATATTTACAACTATCAACTACTAGTTATTTATAGATTTTTTGTGAAATTGAATTTTGAATAACGTTTTTTGAAGTTATTTAAAACAGAAAAAAGAAATGATTTTATACCAAATTGAATTATAAATTAGTCCATAATTTTCTAGTATAATGCCGATGTGGTAGGTGTTTGGGACAATATTATTGGACCATTACAGATATCCAATCGGTATTGGATGGATTTTGCGAAAAATAACATCCCAATATTGAAAATAATATCTAAAAATAAGTAGTTTTTAAACCCAAAATCATAACACTTATGAATCGCCTAAAATTATGCTGTTGTTTATTTTTATTCCATTTATTTTTTAATCATCAAGGTTTTTCACAATCAAAAGTTTGGGTTACCATACAAAATGAAAACCATGTACCCTATCAATCCACAACCAGACAATTAGTCTCCAATGATTCTGTTTTCAATGTATACATCAATTCGCTAAATATTTTTTCATGTACGCAAGCATTACCGTCATCAAGAAATAAAATGCTTCAAAAAGTTTATGAATTGTCGTCTAGTTCAAGTCAATATGAACTCGAGCAAAACCTTACCAATTATGTGCATGCAGTTTCGGGAGTATACCCAGCGCCAATCTATGATACATTGCATACGCCAAATGATTATACAATTGTTGCAGGAGTCAGCAATTATGCGCTTAATCTTATCAATGCGCAAACTGCTTGGGATATCACACTAGGAGATCCCAATGTAGTTATAGCAATTACCGACCAATCATACAGTCCAAATCATTCCGAATTAGTGGGCAAATATGCTTATATCAATGCGGGCACATCTACACCAACACATGGAAATGCAGTTGCCATTTTAGCAGCTGGAAAAACAAACAACAATAATGGCTTAAGTTCTATTGGATACAATTGCAAACTTGATTTATACTTAATGAGTTACAATGAGATTTTAAATGCTGCTTATGCTGGGGCAAAAGTAATCAACATAAGTTGGGCTGCAGGTTGCTTTTATAACCTTTATGCCGAACAAGCCATTAATGAAGCATACGGCGTTGGCGCTTTTTTGGTTGCAGCTGCAGGAAATGGAACAACATGTTCAAACCCAGCAGCATATGTTTATCCTGCTGCATTTGATAACGTTTTTTCTGTTACAAGTATTGGACCATTAGATAATCACATGAGGATTCTAAATGATCCAACATCTACTCATCAACACAATGATAAGGTAGATTTAAGTGCTCCTGGTTACGATGTAGCCATAAACCCGGCTGAAAATTGGTATCTTAATAGTTCAGGTACAAGTTTTGCATCACCCATAGTGAGCGGCACAGTCGGTTTGATGCTGAGTGTTAACCCCTGTTTAAGTCGGAAAGATATTGATACCATTTTAAAAATCTCTTCAGTAAATATCGATTCATTAAACCCAACTTACATTGGACTAATTGGTGTAGGACGCTTGAATGCACAAGCCGCAGTTCAATTGTCATCAGGTTGGACAAGTCAACCAATGAGTGTAACATCTCAGCCAATTGGTGTTTCTATTGCTTTGGGTGGAAATGCGCAGTTTTCGGTTTCTTCAACCAGCTCATTCCCTGTATATCAATGGCAAATAGACTCAAGCGGCACCTTTGTGAACCTCACAAATAACAACAATTATAGCGGCGTAAACACTTCAACTTTAACCGTTAGTAATGCTCCTCAATCTTTAAATAATGCACAATATCGTTGTATCATGACATCGGGTTACTGCCAAGCAATAAGTAATGCGGCAACATTGGTTGTAAATAGCGGCATCTTACCTGAAGATGCAGGTATTATTCATGGGGATACCTTGGTGTGTTTTGGAGATACGGTGCAGATTGCAATCAACCCAGTAAATTTTGCAACAGGATATAATTGGACAATCAATGGCAATGCGAATATTATTAGTGGTACAAATACCAATTCAATAACGATTCAAATTTTTGATACTATGGTGGGCATTAGCGTAACGCCTTATAATACGTTTGGATCTTCAAACAGTTCATCAATAAGTATAGCGACAATTCCTCTACCAACAGGCTTTTTATCTGGTAATCCCAGTGTTTGTCCGGGTAATGGAGCTACATTAACCATGAATGTTACTGGGCAAGGACCATGGTTTGGTACAATTAATGATTCAATATCATTTTCTGGCTCATCAAATCCGATTCAAATAATTGTTTATCCCGACTCAACAACAGTTTATAATTTACAAGAACTATACACCTTGGATGGATGTTATGCATATCCTGATTATTTATCAAGCTCAGCATCAGTAACGGTTTTGCCTTATAATAGAGATACCATTCATACAACAATTTGTACCAGTCAACTACCTTTTCAATGGAACGGAACTAACATTGCAAACACAGGTTATTATTCTGATACCATTAGCAATTCTGTGGGCTGCGATTCAATAATCACGCTTCATCTTACAGTTATAAATAGTAATCCTCCAGCAACACCATTAACCATAACGCAAACGCTTGTTGATACTATTTGCTTCGCTCGAGTTTATCGATACACCGCATCAATAACAAACAATGCTCAAGGATATAAATGGATTATTCCAACTTCTTGTGGAGGTATTTCTCCTGTTGTTGTAGATTCAGGTGATATCAATGTTTCGAGGGTAATTCGGTTAAAATATTTAAGCAATAATGCGGCTTTCAACACCGATAGCATTAAAGTTAGTGCATATAATAGTTGCGGATTTAGTCCGTACAAACGTGCCGTATTAATCAATACCTTATTGAGTGCTCCATTACCTCCTACAAGCATCATCGCAACACCATTAATCACCAATGTTTGTGGACAAAGAAAAATTAGATACACTGCTCCTAATTTACCTGTAGGAACTGCGAATATTACAGCAGCAACAGGATATTTTTGGTCATTTACAAGTCCAACCCCATTATTAGCTCAATTGGATTCTGGAACGTTTACTTCGAAAATTATTGTGGTTAAATATGTAAGTAATAGTGCTGCGCTAATTGGAGATAGCATTAATTTATACTATACTTCAGCATGTGGCAACAGCATAAAAAAATCGTTGAAAATTAACCTAACCGCTTTAAATGTACCTGCTGCACCAACTTCAATAACAATAACCCCATTAATCACAAATATTTGTGGACAAAGGAAGTATAGATGTATAATGCCTTTAATGCCAAATGCTACAATTATTAATGGTGCCGCAACCGGATATTTATGGACACTAACAGGAAATGTAGCAACATATGGTGTAATTGATTCGGGGAGCTTTACATCGAGAATTATGGTGTTGAAATATACAGGTAATAATGCTACAATTGTGGGAGATAGTTTGAAAGCGCAATACACAAGTGCATGTGGACTTAGTGATTTTAAAGTAACAAAATTTTCTGTGCCAAAAATCAATCCACCTTTGGCGCCAACAGCAATTACAATTGCTTCTGTAGCTCAGAACGTATGTAATGCTCGTCAATACCGTTACTCAGCTCCAGCATTACCTTTAGCTTCAACAACTGCAGGTGCTGCTTCAGCATGGAATTGGGAATTAATTGGTTCATTATCTGAATATGCTTCAATTGATTCTGGAGATATCAATTCTCAAAAAATCGTTGTTACTTTCACTAGCAATGCAGCTTCTGCAACTGGAGATAGCATCAAATTGTTCTATTCTTCAAATGGTTGTGGAAACAGTGGAACTAAGGCTTCTAAAATGCCTAACACTAAATTATCAGCTCCTGCTGCTCCAACAGCAATCACAATTACTGCTTTACAAACTAACGTTTGTGGTGCACGTAAATATCGTTATTCAGCTCCAGCATTACCAGCTGCAACCACAACAACAGGTGTTGCTACAGGATATGTATGGAATTTTGTAGGCTCTAAATTACCAGTTTCAATTGATTCAGGTTCTTTAACTTCTAGAACATTCACAGCAACGTTTACTTCAAATGCTGCTGCTGCAACTGGTGATAGCGTTAAAGTTTACTTCACTTCAGATTGCGGAAATAGCTTAGTTAAATCATCTAAATTATCTAATACTGCTTTAACTAAACCAGCTGCTCCAACTGTATTAACGATTCAACTGAAGTCTGATGTTTGTGGTGCTCGCACTTACCGTTACATCACTACAAATAACTTGCCAACTGCTACAACAACTGCAGGTGCTGGAAGTGGTTATGCTTGGTCATTTGTTGGAAATTTAGGTGCTAATGCAACTATTGATTCTGGAAATGCAACATCAAAAGTAATCACGGCTACATTTACTT
>CANKLV010000131.1 GCA_947483415.1 Chitinophagaceae bacterium | reverse complement strand
TCCGCATCATGCTCTTTTCCCCAACTTAATATTCTTTCTATTTTTATTTTATTGAGATAATCTTCCGCGCCTTTGATTAATCCATAAAAAGCCGTTTCTGCCGTATTGGGTATAAATGAAAAAATGGTATTTCTTAAATCATAATTAATGGCGTTGAGTACAATATTGCTGAGGTTGTAACCCAATGCAATTCGTTCTCTATAAATCTTTTCATCGCTACCACGGCTGAAATATATTCGTTCAAAACTACAGGCCTTTCTTTCTTTAGCCTCTATAATTTGTTCTATTTTATAGTCGCCATTTTCATGTACAATTAAACCCATTCCTGGCATCAATTCTTTAACCTCATTTTCTTCAAGGTTGAATGCTGTTCTTATAGCAGCTCTTTCGCTTGCTGCAACCACCACATCGTCGCTAATATAATAGTATGAAGGTCTTATGCCGTGTGCATCGCGTACTACAAATGATTCTCCACCACCAGTAATTCCAGCAAAGTTGAATCCGCCATCAAATAATTGTACAGATTTTTTAAGCACATCAACAATGTTTATTTCTCCTGGATTTTGTTTGTCGGCTTCTACCAAATAATGATGAATCACCTCCATCATTGCCGCCAAATCACTTTGCTTCTGAAATGCATCCGCATCAATTTGTACCAGCTTAAAAAGCTCTTCCGTATTAACTAAATTAAAATTTCCAGCTAAGGCAATGTTTCTCGCAGGGATTATGTCTTTTTTTATAAAAGGATGACAAAATGCAACATCGTTTTTCCCTTGTGTACCATAACGCAAATGTCCCAACAGCAATTCGCCCATCACATTGATATGCCCTTTCATTAAACCTGGATGATGCTTGATTTCTGGTTGATATTTTTCAATTTCTGCAATTTCATGTCCAATTTTTTCAAACAAATCGGCAATGGGTTGATGGGCATTGCTTCTAATCCGATACAGAAAAGGATAACCTGGTTCAGAATCTAATTTAATTGCGGCAACCCCAGCACCATCTTGTCCACGATTGTGCTGTTTTTCCATTAATAAATACAGCTTATTCAACCCATACAATACGTTGTTATATTTCTGTTGATAATAGCTAAAAGGTTTGCGCAATCTAATTAAAGCCAAACCGCATTCGTGTTTTATTTCGTCGCTCATAATATTTGTAACAAGTATTAAGGGGCAAAAATAGTTGATAAGCCGTCAGCAAACAAAAAACCCCGCTAAAGAGCGGGGTTTTTATATTGAAAAGTCATTTTTTATAAACCACTTATACAAATACCCACTTGCAACAATTTAATGTTTGCTGCAACATTTTCTTTAAACATGGTGGTTAAATTATAAGAACCAAAAACCGAAAAGTTGCCATATCCAAATCTTGCGGTAGCGGCAATACGTGTTGTGTTGAAATATCCTTTTGCTGTAATTTTTTGAGAAAATTGGTTAATCGTTGTACCCGATCCGTTTAATAAAGTCTTTCCTTTTGTATGGGCATTTATCAATGTACCTACTTTAGCGCCCAAAGCTAATTTAAATGATTTGTTTGGATTTTTAGGATTTGAAAAATACCTGAATTCTAAAGGTATTTCTGCATAAGTGGTAGAAACTTTATACTTACTAAAACGAGAAACCGTATCTAAATTATTAAAGCCCAATTGTGGCGTAGTGCCGTTAATGTTAACATTCATTTTATCAAAATAAATATTGCTGGTTCCAATGCCAACGCCAAAAGCAATGCTAAACTTTGGATTTCCTTTAAAAGCCTTGTCGTACATCGCATAAATGTTAACCCCTCTCGAATTATTTTTTGTTTTCGATTGAATGCTGTCTGGTGCATCCATCCAATGGTCGGAGCTCACTTGCATCATAAAATGATCGTTTGCTTTAGCCGGAGAATTAAATTTTCCAGTTGCCGGATTTATTTGTGCATTTCCAATAAAAGCAAACAGAATGCCTAAAGTCATTACAGAAATCTTTCTCATAAATTTTAACTTATCGGACAAATTTAGTTGAATAACTTTTAAATAATGGTTAAAGGTTTTAAATTAATGCTGATTAATTAATATTAATTTTAAAATTTAAAACTTATTGATTAATTCCTTTGGTTGAAATAAAACCTCATTATGCCATAATTCGTAAAATCAATTCTCCATTCAAATAAAATTAAACATGAAAAAGATACCAACTTGGCACGAAGAACACTGGATAGCATCTACAATTTGACAACGATTAGCCGATAAAGTAGTGAGTGGTATGGGTTCTTGGCGGTTTATAATTTATCAATCAATTGTTGTTGTAATTTGGATGATGATAAATGTGGTTGCTTATTTTAAACAATGGGATCTATATCCATTTATATTATTGAACTTGTTGTTTTTTACACAAGCCGCTTATGTTGCGCCCATTATTATGATGTCGCAAAATCGCCAAAATGATCGCGATAGAATCCAAGCGGCAGCAGATTACAAAACCAATATCGAAGCAAAATTTGAAATTGAAGCATTACAAAAACAATTGTTAAAATTTGAAATTGAAAAGCTGGATAAGATTTTGAAAATTATGGAAGAGATGAAAGCAAAATAAAATGAGTATCATTTATATTTCCTAAACAAATCATACAAACAATGCTATTCATTTGAATAAAGTTATTACAAAGACAGAAATGAAGTTAACTAAACATGTAAAATACTTTTTTAAAAGCGAAAAATCTACTGGAATAGTTTTAATTATTGCCACGATTTTTTCGCTCATCATCACGAATTCTAATTTTGGAAAGGCGTATCATCATTTTTGGCAACTTCCATTATTTAATGAAACTGTTGAGCATTGGATTAACGACGGATTAATGACCATATTCTTTCTACTCGTTGGTTTGGAATTGAAGCGTGAATTGTTTTATGGAGAGTTGTCAAATAAACGTGAAGCGATGTTACCCATATTGGCTGCAATCGGTGGAATGCTTGTTCCTGCTTGTTTTTATCTGGCGTTTAATTTTGGTACAGAAACTCAATCTGGCTTTGGAATTCCGATGGCAACTGATATTGCTTTTTCATTGGGAATTTTATCATTATTGGGAAAACGCGTTCCCATTTCATTAAAAATATTTCTGACGGCGCTTGCTGTAATCGACGACCTTGGCGCAATTGCAATCATTGGCTTTTTTTACACCACATCTTTAGTTTGGATGAATCTTTTTTTAGCACTTGGCATTTATGCGGTACTGATAATATTAAATAAACTAAAAGTAAATTCACTTTTCATTTATTTAATTGGCGGAATAGCCATGTGGTATTTTATGCTACACTCCGGCATTCATGCTACAATCACCGGCGTTTTATTGGCATTCGTAATCCCTTTCGAAAACGGTGCTAAAGATTCAAAAGCATATTCCCTTCAAAATCTTTTACACAAACCAGTTGCTTTTTTTATACTTCCAATATTTGCATTAGCCAACACTTCTATATTTTTAAACGCCAGCATTTCGCAAATCATTTCAGAAAATTATACAAAAGGTATCGCATTGGGATTAATCCTTGGTAAACCAATTGGCATTTTTTTATTCGCTTATTTAGCTACTGTTTTAAAATTTTGTCAATTGCCCAAAGATTTAAATTGGCGTCATATTTTAGGCATAGGATCTATAGCTGGTATAGGTTTTACCGTGTCTGTATTTATTACCATACTTGCTTTTAAAAATGAAACAATTGCAAACAATGCAAAACTGATGGTGTTGATTGCGTCGTTGATTTCGGGTACGATTGGATTGATTGTTTTGAGTAGAACATTAAAAAGAACTTCCACAATTGAGTAATAAAACCTATCTTTAAATTATTCCGCGGCACAAAGCCGGTTTTATTGATGATTTATTTTCCCAATAATCGCTGATTCAGCAACCTCTTTTGATGATGGAGCTTATTTCCATTTCCGCACTCATTTTTTAATCAATTCATTTTGTTATTTACAGAACTACAAATCATTGAGCCCATTTTAAATGCGCTTCACGAGGAAGGCTACACGTCTCCCACACCCATTCAGCAAAAAGCCATTCCAATTATTTTAAAAGGAAAAGATTTACTCGGTTGCGCGCAAACAGGCACCGGTAAAACAGCCGCTTTTGCGATTCCAATGCTCCAATTGTTGAGCAAACCTTTTGCACAAAGACCCGGTGAAAAAAACATTCGTGCTTTAATTTTAACGCCAACACGCGAACTTGCCATTCAAATCGAAGAGAGCTTCAAAGCTTATGGTCGTCATTTACGATTGAAGCCTTTGGTGATTTTTGGTGGTGTTAGTCAAGTGCCACAAACTCAAGCTTTACAACGTGGTACAGATATTTTAGTAGCTACGCCAGGTAGATTACTCGACTTAATGAATCAGGGATTTATTAATTTAAAAGACATTGAAATTTTTGTGTTGGATGAAGCCGATCGTATGCTTGATATGGGTTTTGTGCATGATGTAAAACGCGTTATTACAAAGCTCCCAAAAAAAAGACAAACGCTTTTCTTTTCGGCAACCATGCCAATGGAAATTCAATCGCTTGCAAATGCAATTTTAACAGAACCCGAAAAAGTAGAAGTTACTCCAGTTTCTTCAACAGCAGATACCATTCAGCAATCTTTATTTTATGTAGATAAAGAAAATAAAAAATCGTTGTTGAATTTTATTTTAGAAGATAAAGAAATTAAATCTGCCCTTGTATTTACCCGCACCAAACACGGCGCGGATAAGGTGGTAAAGGAGCTGATTAAAATAAATATCAAAGCCGAAGCCATTCACGGAAACAAATCGCAAAATGCACGTCAACGTGCTTTATCAAACTTTAAAGACAGAACCACACGTGTATTGGTGGCTACGGATATTGCCGCAAGAGGTATTGATGTGGATGAACTTACACACGTTATCAATTACGAATTGCCGAATATCCCTGAAACTTATGTGCATCGTATAGGCCGTACCGGTAGAGCTGGATTAAGCGGTATTGCATTCTCTTTTTGTGAAGAAGAAGAAGTAGCATACTTAAAAGACATTCAAAAATTGATTGGTAAGCCCATTCCCGTAAACAGTTCGCATCTGTATCATGTTGAGTTTAAACCACAAGGCAAATTTGCACCTGCACCAAAAAAGCCACAAGGCGGAAGACCAAACAACAATCGAAAACCCAATAAGCCCCTCAAATAAATCCTTTTCAAGACATTCATCAAAATAAGATTAATAATCATCAATGATTTTTATCTTTGTTTGAAAATTTTTTAAACATGTTTAATAATC
>CANKLV010000130.1 GCA_947483415.1 Chitinophagaceae bacterium | reverse complement strand
TCAGAAGGAGGAGGCATGTATGGAAAATATCGCTTCTTCAGTAAAGATGATATACATAGCCATTTCAGACTTGCCGCTTTCTCTCAGTGCGCAATAAATACAAGTGATGTTCATCAAGAAGCCATCGATTTAAGGGGACATAACTCAGGATTCAACTTGGGTTTAGTGGCAACAAAACTCATTAATAAAACAGCGATTTCAACTTCCATAGCATATGTACAAGCCATGGATAATGGTAAAACTGCTGAATATCAAATTAATGAAAATAACAAAGCAATAGACTATACCCTATCTATTGGAAAATTATTTTTGCCAAAAGAGTACGTTAGCTATAACCAAACCAATATAAATGGCATGGTGGAGATGCTTTGTCAAACCAATTTATCTACTGGAAAAACATTTGTTGACCTAGCTCCATCATTGCAATTTATTATTTTAAGTAAAATGCGTGTAGACTTAGGTTATCGATTTCCGTTATCAAAAGATTTATATCGAACGGCTACTTCGGGAGGTATGATAAGATTGGAGTACAATATTTTTAGCGCGTTTAAATAATCCAACTATCTTTCAAAATACGCAATCGTCCCTCCTACCCAGGTTTTATCTTGATTATATCTTGTGCCAATCATTTCACCCTGACTTAATCGCGCCAAATTATGCACAGCAATGGGTTTGTCCCAGCCTTCTTTCCAAAAATAAAAAAGTCTGATTTCTAGTTTCGAATTTCCAACAGGCGTTTCCACGACTTCAGCATAGTCAACTTTTCGTTGCAATATCCAGTTTTCTGGATCTTTTATTTGATCGATATCATTTTGTGTAACATTAATAATCACCCCAATTCCTGCGTAAGAAAAAAGTGGTTTCAAAACGAATTCATGAAGCGGAAGTGGTTGCTTTATTTCACTTAAAAAATAAGTTTCTGGAATATAACGGTGATGCGTAAAGGGTAAAATATATTTACTGATTCTGTAAAACCAATTTGGATGTGCAACCCATTCTACTTGATATTTTTTCGTAAGATCAATATATTTTAATTCAGGAAATCTAACTAAGTCATCAAATATCATTCTGTTGAAAATTCGTTTTATTTGGATTAGATTTCCCGAATCTTTATAAAAGAGTTTATCGTCAATGGCAATTAATTCAGTGATGCAAATGGTTTTAATACCAAGTAATTTTTCTGTAATCTTAAAGTCAATCAACGTTTTTTGTTGTTGTGGTAAAATCTCTAACAAAACTACAGCCGACAATTCTTCATTGCCAATTATAATTTCTTTTAGTAGTTTAATATAACTGTCTTCATTATATCCATTAAAATACGAATCGTAATTTTCAGAGATGCTGTAATGATTTTTCGTTAATGCATCGCACAAATATTGAAAACCGTATAAAGATGGGAAACCCTGCATTTCTATCAATTGTGGTTCTATTTCACCTGCGTTATTTTTGCAAATACCAAAATCAAAAACCATCAATTGAGGAAAATCATTTTCACCTGGTACATGATATTCATTTGGAATGCTTTGCTCAGTTATTTTTTTAAAATCTTTATCCTTAATAAATTCAATCACAGCATCAGCCGTTTCTTCCATCTTCAACTTTAAATCTTTCGAAATAAACACAGGCGTTTCAGCAACTCGAAATTCTAATTTTGTTAGTGCAAATAATTCTATCTCGGATAAATATGCAGCATATTTCTCTTGTGAATATTCGTTTAAAAAAGATGTACGGAGTGCTTGCTGCATGCTATTGTAAAATGTTTTTATGGTGTAACGCGTCTAAAATAAAATTAGGCACCATCGTTGAAAATGTGTTCAATATTTTTTCTGGATCATGAAGCTTATCAATCATAGATTGCCATTTCGCTTCTCCATGTTCGGATATGACCTCTTGTTTTTTTTCTTCCGTAAGCAAATATTGTATAACTCCTTCTGGATCTGCTTCTGGATGAAACTGTGTACCGAATAATTCTCGGTTAAATCTAATCGCCATCAAGGCCCTTTCGTAAGGTACATGCGGGCGGGCTTTTTCTATAGCCAATATTTTTGCACCCATTTTGTCGAGTATAGCCAATGCCGGTTTTGTAGCCTGATAATCTCTGCTATCTACGGCATAAAACGGATCAGTAATATTTTTAAACATGGAGTCTTCTGATGCATTGTTTATTAAGTGTACCGGAAAAACGCCAAATGCAGTGCTTTTTCTTTTGTTGATTTCTGCCACTTTAAAATATCTGCACGCCATTTGAAAAGAATGACAAATAAAAAATACAAACTTCTTATCCTGCTCACTTGACCTTTCATTAAATAAAACCAAATTATTGAGCCAATTAAAATAAAGGATTTCCCATTCTGCCAAATTGGGCTCTATTGGACTACCTGGTCCTCCGCTCGACAAATAAATGTCATAGCTTAAATCTGGAATTTGAAGTTGATTTCGGAGCTCGAATTCATCTACCTGAAATTGAATTTGGTATTTTTCCTGAAATATTTTTAAAATGGT
The DNA here is from genome assembly GCA_947483415.1 of Chitinophagaceae bacterium. Taxonomy (GTDB): domain Bacteria; phylum Bacteroidota; class Bacteroidia; order Chitinophagales; family Chitinophagaceae; genus Ferruginibacter. Next base: position 2,775 of record CANKLV010000130.1, on the reverse strand, counting down.
GCGAATACCCCGCATACCCTGATTTATAGTACCTACATACAAATCTATCACCGCTACCTTCACTACCTTTTTGTTCAAGCCATTCATATAACTAAAATACAGTTTTTTAAACTACAAAATCAAAGCAACATTGGAATATGCTGTCTTTTCAGCTGCAAAATAAGGGTTTTATTTTCTTTCAATTCTTTTACGTATTTCTTTTGCTAACTTTATATCCAATTATTATGAAGACAAAAACATTAAAAAAAGACAAGGTAAACATCATCACGCTAGGTTGTAGTAAAAACATGGTGGATAGTGAAGTATTAAGCGGACAGCTTTTGGCGAATGATATTGATACCGTTCACGAAAGTGGAAAGAAAGACCACAACATCGTCATCATCAATACGTGTGGTTTTATCGAAAAAGCAAAAGAAGAAAGCATCAACACCATTCTGGACCATGTGGAGTTGAAAAAGAAAGGAAAGATTGACAAAGTATATGTTACCGGTTGTTTGAGTGAAAGATATAAATCCAATTTAGAAACTGAAATACCAGAAGTGGATGCCTATTTTGGCACCATGGAATTGCCCTTGATATTAAAGCAATTTGAAGCTGATTATAAAGGTGAACTTATTGGCGAAAGATTATTGAGCACACCGCAACATTATGCCTACATGAAAATTAGTGAAGGCTGCAATCGTATTTGCTCATTTTGCGCCATTCCATTAATGCGTGGCAACCATGTTAGCAGAAGTATTGAATCATTGGTTAGTGAAGCTGAAACACTTGTTAAACGTGGCGTTAAAGAAACCATGCTCATTGCACAGGAATTAACTTATTACGGATTAGATATTTACAAAAAAAGAGAATTACCCAAATTATTGCATGCATTAGCAGACGTAAAAGGTATGGAATGGATCAGATTGCATTATGCGTATCCTTCTAAATTTCCTTTAGAAATTATTGATGCCATAAAAGAGCGGGAGAATATTTGTAATTATTTGGACATGCCTTTACAACACGCTTCCAACAATATGCTTAAGGCCATGAAGCGTCAAATTACACGCGAAGAAATGGAAGATTTAATTGGTGAAATAAGACACCGCATTCCAGATATTTGTTTGCGTACAACACTAATAGCGGGCTTCCCAGGAGAAACAAGAGATGATGTTGAAGAGTTGAAATTATTTTTACAAAAAATGCGTTTCGACCGCGTGGGCATTTTCACGTATAGCCATGAAGAACAAACCAGTGCACATGATTTAGTAGATGATGTATCACCAGAAGAAAAAGAAGCACGTGCGCAAGAAATCATGGAAGTGCAACAAGAAATCAGTTTAGAAAAGAATCAAGAAAAGATTGGCAAAACACTAAAAGTAATGGTTGACAAAAAAGAAGCCGGTCGTTATTTAGGCAGAACCGAATTTGATAGTGTAGAAGTGGATAATGAAGTGATTATAAACACAGATAAAAAATTAAAAATTGGCGAATTTGTTCAGGTTAAAATAGAGAAAGCTTTTGATTATGATTTGGAAGGAACAGTAATCTAAAACTTATGTACAAATAACGTATAAGCTTAAACGCAATAAATCAATTTTTTAAAATTGAAGATAAATACTTCACATATTGAATATCAACAAACCAAATCATTTTCCAATTTGGTGGTTGATTATTTAAATGGGAATGAAGCGCTTAAACCCTTTTACAATTTCGAACCCAATTCAGCTGGAATTCAAGCAGCTATTGAATCACGTAAACATACAAATACAAACCGCAAACTTTTGGTTGACGTTTTAAGCAAGCAATATGAAAATTATAAAGCGAGCGAAAAAACTAAAAAAAATATCGAGTTACTTTTAAAGGAAAACACCTTTACCATTTGTACCGCTCATCAGCCCAATATCTTTACTGGTCAATTATATTTTATCTACAAAATCATTCATGCTATAAAATTGGCTGATGATTTGAACAATAAAATGTCCAACAATCACTTCGTACCTGTTTATTATATGGGAAGTGAGGATGCCGATTTAAACGAGTTGGGTGAAATTGAAATTGAAGGCAAAAAATTAAAATGGCAAACTCCGCAAAAAGGAGCTGTTGGCAGAATGATAATTGATACCGACTTTATACGGTTAATTCAAGAAATTGAAAACCAATTGATTGTTGAACAACATGGAGCAGAAATTATATCAACAATCAAAAAGCATTATACCCTTGGAAAGTCTATATCGCACGCTACTTTCGAGTTTGTACATTATTTATTTAATGATTATGGTTTATTGGTTTTGTTGCCAGATAATAGCGATTTAAAATCATCTTTTAAAGCTATTATTCAAGATGATTTATTGAATCAACAAGCAGAGAAATTGGTTTTGAATACAGTAGAAAATTTCCCTTCGGCATACAAAATTCAAACAAGTGGAAGACCTATAAATTTGTTTTATTTAAACGATAACATTAGAGAAAGAATTGAGGAAATTGCGGAAGGTTATAAAGTTATAAATACTCAAATCGTTTTTTATAAAGAAGAAATAATTGAGGAGTTGAATCAGTTTCCAGAAAGATTCAGTCCGAACGTGGTTTTAAGGCCATTGTTTCAAGAACTAATTCTACCAAACATAGCATTCATAGGGGGCGGTAGCGAGTTAGCTTATTGGATGAAATTGAAATCTGTATTTGAATTTTACAATGTCAATTTCCCTGTTTTGTTATTGCGCAATTCCTTTTCCATCATTGAAAATGAAACTTCCATATTACTCACGGATTTAAATTTAACCTTGCTTGATTTCT
>CANKLV010000129.1 GCA_947483415.1 Chitinophagaceae bacterium | reverse complement strand
TCCAGGAATTTCTAAAGTAGCGAAAGTTCCAGGTGTGGTTTGTAAATATATTTCCTGATTCGCAGGCGGTACAGGCGGTAAAGTATTTCTGGAACGAACGATTTTATTGGCTACTGCAGATCTTCGAATAGATTCTCCCTGTAACCCAGAATTGAAATAGAAACTATTATAAACGGTATCCACAACACCTGCGTTTCTTTTTTTGTAATGCAGTTCTAATCGGGTTTGCGTTTCCAATAAATTTACGTATATCAATGCATTTCCACTAAGCGCTTTAATGGCAAATCCATTACAAAAATTTCGATACAAAGAATCAGATGTAAATCCTTTATTTCTAGTAGTATCTCTTGAAAAAATTGAATCTCTGAATCGATCAGATAATTTAATACGAATTTGATTATTTACTGAATCAGATTTGCCAATTTTTACAAAATTGCCCATAGCTCGAATGTCTATGGTTTTAACTGCGCTGATGGCTAAATCATTATCAACAGATGGTGCATAATTAATGGTGTTGTAACTTAGAACCGAATCCCAGCGATCGTTTGCATCATTGGCCACTTGATAAACTTGTAATTGAATAGGCTGACTGCTATCCCCATAAAAAGCTTTATAGCTTAAACAAAGTACCACAGAATCAGCTTTTACCAATGTATCATTTGAAGCTTTTCTAATGTAGTAGGGATAATAAGAAGGCTTAAGTTGTAGATACAAATTGGCTTCTGTACCGCCCATTAATGGGTCATTTGTAATTTTACCCAATGCATATTCTTCTGTCAAACTAAGCTTTGTAGAATCATCAAAAATGCCCGACCCAGTAATGATATCCAATGTATCTGCAAACGTATTTACATTATCTACTTCTGGAATTAAATCACCGCCTAAATTAGTAGTATCTAATTTTGTACATCCCCAAATAAAAAGAATTGAAAAAGAAAAGAGAAGGGCAATTTTTTTGAACATTTTAACCTGCATGTTTTTGTGCAATTTGTTTTTTTACCGTTTGAATTTCTGTAATGGTCCAAAGAAAATGTCCCAAAAAGCTACCCCATCGGCATTATACTTAGATAATTTTGGACTAATTCATAATTCAATTTGGTATTAGTTTGCAAGATCGGTATACAACTGTAAATAGTCTGTTAAATCACTTTCCTCATCAAATTTTAAAATCTTCTTACCTTTTACTTTTAAAAATTCTTCTGTGAGTTTTTTATCTACTTTTTCAGCACCAAATGTAATTGCATCAGCAAAATGCGCTCCCAATTTGAACATTGCTGTATTGTTATTGTCTTTAAAGATTTCTAATTCTTTTTTAGTAACATAATCATTAATGGTTGCTAATTTTGGAAAATCGCTTCCTAATTTCTCTTTGAAAGTATTATTACCTATTGTGTAAACTACTTTACTATTACTAAAAACGGGTTCTTTTTTATACGCCACTTTAATAAACATAGGAATCAATCCAGTCATCCAGCCACTGCAATGGATGATATCCGGCGGCCAACCAAATTTTTTCACGGTCTCCAATGCGCCTTTACAAAACAAAACGGTTCTTAATCCATTATCATCAAACCATTTTTCTTTATCATCTGTAAAAATTGATTTTCTTTTGAAAAAATCTTCGTTATCCAAGAAGTAAACTTGTAATCTTGCGTTAGGCAAAGAAGCTACTTTAATTGTCAATGGATAATCATCGTTATCAATAGTAACGTTGATACCCGATAACCTTACCACCTCGTGTAATCTGTGTCTTCTTTCGTTGATTACGCCAAACTTAGGCATGATACATCTAACTTCGAAATTGTTGTCGTTAGACAAAACGGCTAATTTATTTACGATTTCTGCAAACTCTGTTAATTCCAAGTATGGAGAAATTTCATTTGCAATGAATAAAATTCTTTTCTTTGTAGACATTTTAAAGTTGTTAAATCCAAATAAATATAAGTGGATGGCAAAAATAGTGATTAATTGTGTAAATAATAGCCTTAATAAGAACGTAAACACATTCAAGAATAAATATGATCCTTTTTAAAAGACCAGGTGACCTTATAGATTTCATCCAAAAAAAACGAAAATCAGCCATAAAAGTTGGCTTCGTTCCTACAATGGGTGCGCTTCATAATGGGCATTTATCGCTTATTAAAAAAAGTAAATCAGAGAACGACATTACCATTTGTAGTATTTTTATTAATCCTACTCAATTCAGCAATCCAAATGATTTTGAAAAATATCCGATTTCCATAGAAACTGATATTGAACAACTTGAACTAAATGGTTGCGATATTTTGTTTATGCCCTCTGTAAATGATATATATCCCGAAAACTTTCAAAAAAACAATTTTGAATTGGGTTATTTGGACAGTATTTTGGAAGGACAACATCGAGCTGGACATTTTCAAGGTGTTTGCATGGTAGTTAAACGTTTATTAGAAATTGTAAACTGCGACATATTATATCTTGGTCAAAAGGATTATCAGCAGTGTATGGTGATAAAAAAAATGGTTTTGGACTTAAACATTCCAGTAGAAATTAAAATTTCTCCAACTATAAGAGAAGAAAATGGTTTGGCTATGAGCAGCCGAAATAAAAGATTGAATGAAGGTGAAAAAGAAGCCGCGTTAGTAATTTTTGAAGTACTGTGTTTTCTCAAAGAAAATATATTCGAAAGAGATATAGCTGATTTGAAAGTAAAATCTGTAGAAAAATTAAAGGCAAAGGGTTTCGATATTGATTATGTAGAAATTACCGATGAATTTTTAAATACAATTACAACTGCAGAAAAAAAACAAACCATTGTTGCACTCATTGCTGCCACAATTGGTAATGTTCGATTGATAGACAATATGATTCTCAATAATGCAAACGATGCTGAATAACTAAAAATCAAAATTTTCTATTTAACTTCCTAGCTATGAAAAAGAGGATTTCACAATTATTGCAATACGTTATTTTTTTAGGAGGTGGAATTTTCTTGGTTTGGTGGCAATTGAAATCAATGAACCTCGAAGAGAAAAACGAGTTTTACAACGCCATAAAAAATGCTAATTTCTGGATATTGATTCCCATTTCTTTAATGAGTATCATGAGTCATATTAGCCGTTCCATGCGTTGGAAACTACTCATGGAGCCATTAGATTTCCATCCAAAACTTCGAAATGTTTTCATGGTAACAATGGTTGGATATTTAGCAAATGCTGCAATACCAAGATTAGGCGAACTTTTAAAATGTACATTTTTAGCGCGTTACGAAAAATTAACACTCGACAAACTGGTGGGGACCATCATTTTAGAAAGAAGTTTTGATTTGGTTTGTTATGCAATATTTATTGCTTTTGCCATTTTAATTCAAATGAAAATTATTGGAAGTTTTGCTACTGAAAAACTAGATCGGCTATTTCAAGGAAATCCAACACTAACATTTTTAAAACTTGGTTTGGTTATTGGTGCAATTATTCTTTTTTGGATTGTGATGCGTTGGATTATTAAAAAAAATCCTCATAATAAATTAATCAATAAAATAAGTTTAATGATCAAAGGTGTTTTTGAGGGACTAAGTACCATAAAGCACATGAAAAAAAAGGGCGCATTTTTAATGCATACCATTTTTATTTGGTGTATGTATCTTGGTCAGATTTATCTTGGTTTTTGGGGATTAGACAGTACAGCATCTTTGGGAATTGGCGCGGCCTGTTCGGTGTTAAGTTTAGCTACATTATCTATGATTGTTACTCCAGGCGGAATCGGATCTTTTCCCATATTTGTAATGCAAACATTAATGATATACGGTTTAACAAGCGCACAAGGAAAAGCATTTGGCTGGTTGATGTGGAGTGCTTCAACTGGACTAATTGTACTGGTTGGATTTGTATCGCTTTTGCTTTTACCGATTTTGAATAAGAAGGAAAAAAATTAAATCTTGTCTCCCACGGTTGAAACCGTGGGCTGTAAAATGCAAATTGTATCTTGTTGAAAGAAAACTATCCAAAAAATCGCACCCATTTCTCCAACAGATGACGTTAATAATTTCTCCCAAGGTTGAAACCGTGAGCTATAAAAAGAATTTTGAATTTTAATGCCATTTATAAAAACTTAATATCAAACGCGCAAATATTTGTGTTTTATAAATTAAATTCGCCGTACAAAAAAGTCAAATCCGTTGCAGAAAAAAAAACATATTGCCAGAGATATCAGTTGGCTAGCTTTTAATGGTCGAGTATTACAAGAAGCTTCCGACAAAACAGTTCCTTTGAAAGAAAGGATTAAATTCCTTGCCATATTTTCAAATAATTTAGATGAGTTTTTTAGGGTTCGTGTAGCAACCTTAAAGCGTATGATTAAAATAGGCAGTAAAGGTAGAATGCATTTAGAAACTTCACCAGACAGGATATTAGAAGAAATACAAGAAAAAGTTTTAGACCTACAATATGTTTTTGAACAAACCTGGAATGAGATTTTACGTGAGCTGAAAAAACAAAAAATATTTCTGGTTGACGAGAAAAAACTAAACGTTCCCCAACAAAAATTCATCCTTCAATATTTTAATGAACAGGTTCGTGGACATATTGTACCATTGATGATTGAGAGTATTGTTGAGTTTCCCGTTTTGAACGACAAATCGATTTATTTAGCTTGTACTTTGGGTAAGAAAGATAGAAGTATTGCTAAAAAATATGCGTTGATTTCTGTTCCATCAAGAAGTTTATCTAGATTTATAATACTGCCTTCTAAATCCAATGAGTTTCAAATCATTTTATTGGATGATGTTATACGTTATTGTTTGCCCAATATTTTTTCATTTTTTGGATACGATACTTTTTCTGCTCATGCGATTAAAGTTACCCGTGATGCCGAAATAGATATCGATAACGACATTGCCACTTCGCTTATTCAAAAAATAGAAAAGGGAATAAAAAATAGAAAAAAAGGAAAGCCAACTCGATTGGTTTTTGATAAAGAAATCCCGACCGATTTATTAACTTATTTGGTAAAGCGACTTGGTTTCACCCATAAAGACAGTTTAATCCCAGGAGGAAAAATTCATAATTTTAAAGACTTCATGGATTTTCCAGAAGCTGTTTTCCAACAAAAAAGCTTGAGGAAGCAACCCTTTACCCATCCTCATTTGAGAAATACAAATAGTATCGCAAAAGTAATTTTGGAAAAAGATGTGATGCTTCATTTTCCATATCATTCTTATAATAGTGTTATTGATATGTTGCGAGAAGGTGCGATTGACCCGGATGTATTGAGTATAAAAATTACTTGTTACCGACTAGCGTCTCGTTCAAAAATTATCAACGCTATTATTAATGCAGTTAGAAATGGAAAACAAGTTACCGTTATCATCGAACTAAGGGCAAGGTTTGATGAAGAAGCAAATTTGATTTGGAAAAAAGAACTTGAAGATGTGGGTGTAAAAGTATTGATAGGCGTTCCCAACATGAAAGTGCATGCAAAACTTTGTTTGATTAC
>CANKLV010000128.1 GCA_947483415.1 Chitinophagaceae bacterium | reverse complement strand
TTTTATTGGGTGATATTTTCATGAAACAGAAAGATTATTTTAATGCAAAAGCAACTTTCGAAAGCGTTTCTAAAAATGCAGCAATTGCATCTTTAAGGGATGAAGCCAATAATAAATTACAACAAGCAATTGCAGAAGAAAAGAAATCTTCGAAAATTGAAAACTAATTAATACGTATAAAAATATTCTAACAAATGAACGGATATAGATTAAAAAGCCAAATTCTATTTTTACTGGGTTGTTTTGTTTTTCAATTTTGTGCAGCTCAAAAAGATACAAGTGGAACCCAAGTTGTAACCATTGTTTCGGCATATAAACCGGTAGTAAAAAAAGTAGCTAAAATAAATGTATCGGCATCAAATTTACTTCCAGATTCTAACAAAAATTTGCTCCCTTACAATATACCAGTACAAAATTTAATGTACATGTATCAACCCATTGTCATTAAACCGCTTGCAGTAACCAATACAGAATTGGTAAGTTTGGGGAGTAGGTATTTTGTAAAAGCAGGATTTGGAAATTATACAACACCAAGTATAAAGGCATTGGCCTTGTTTGGTGATGGGATTACACATTTGATTCAAGCAGATGCGGCTTATACCTCTTCAAAAGGAAAAATTACCCACCAGGATTTTTCTAATTTGAAATTGGGTGCAAACGGCTCGTATTATACCAACACACATGAAATATATGTCGGTTTGAATTTTATCAGAAATCAATATTATTTATATGGTTATGATCATGATTCATTTAAATACAATAAAACAGATGTCAGTAGATTGTATCAAGACATTTCTTTTTCAGCAGGCATAAAAAATAAATCGCCCAATGGATTAGGGATTAATTACGACCCAAATGTTTCTGTTGATTTATTTACTGCAAAATCAATGCTTTCAGAATTTACGTTCAAAGCAAATTTGCCCGTTGAGAAAAAAATAAATAATAAAATTCTGGCTCAATTAAATGCATGGGCGGATTTAACTACTTTTAAATCAAAAATTCCATCTTCAGATAGCGTTAAATTCAACAACAACATACTTGGAATTTCGCCAACCATTAAATTCACATCAAAAATTGTTCAGGTTTCTGGAGGATTCAACGTAATTGCCAACAATGGAAAAATCCTTATCCAACCAAATGTATATGGTGAAATGCCTTTGAAAAAACAAAAATTCTTGTTACAAGCGGGTTGGGTGGGGCTTGTTCAAAAAAATACATTTAGAAACTTAGCGGCTCAAAATCCATATTTGAATTCGGTCAACAAACAAATCAACACTACTGAAACAGAAATTTATGGTGGTATAAAATCCAACATTGGAAAGTATGTGGTTTTTTCAGCTAAAGTAGGCTATGTGCGCTATCGTGATTTTCAATTTTATATGAACGACACCTCAAGTATAACCAATTACAAATCATTTGTATTATCTGATGAATCGCGCTTAAATAATTTTAGGTTACATGGTGATATAAGTTACCACCTTAGAAATCGTGTTCAATTGAATGCTGGTATTACAATCAACGGATACACTGGAATGAAAAGAAATGAAAAAGCATGGAATACTATTCCCGCAGAATTTAATGCATCGGCACAATGGAATATGAACGAACGCTTTCAATTAACAAGTGCTTTTTATTTTTTTAGTGGTGGTAATTATTTAGATAGTACAAAAAAAGCAGAAAGTTTTTCGGGTGCAGCAGATTGGAGTATTGGTTCAACGTATAAGATTAATCAACGCTTTAGCGCATTTTTAGATATTAATAATATCTTTGGACAAAAGTATGAACGTTGGCATAATTACCAAGTGTATGGAATTAATGCAATTGTAGGTGTTTGCTTCCGTTACTAATTTATTGCTTTATGCGTATAGAAAATTTGATTGAATCATATTTATTGCGAAATCATTATTGTCCTTTGCCAAAATTAGGGACACTGTTTTTGCATGAAACCAATGCGCAAATTGATTCAATAAACAAAAAAATCGAAGCACCAAAAACAGAAATTAGGTTTGAAAATCAACATTCTTCAGACGATGATTTCATTCAATTTATAGCTAAGAAAAAATCAGTTAAACACGAAGAAGCAAAAACTTTATTGATCGATTTTTGCAATGACATTTCTTCCTTAAATAATCTTACAGAAAAAAGAATTAATCACACTGGTCGATTTTGTGTTGATACAGATGGCGTTCTGTCGTTTCGCCATAATGAAATTGCCATAGAATTTTTCCCTACAGTTGACGCCAATCGCGTAACACACCCCAATCAATCTCACACCATTTTAGTAGGAGATCAAGAACGAAAAGCCATTTTCAAAAAAACAAAATCCGAGAAAACCGGAAAAGTCGCTATGAAACTTTGGTGGATTAGTGCTATAATTCTATTTTTATTGGGTATCGGAATTTGCATTTTTGCTTATCAAAATGGATTTAAAGGCGATTTTTGGAACAATAAAACAAAAATAAAACCAACCAACACCATTAAAGCTTACAGAGTTATTCAATAAAAAATCCAATTTTAAAAATGATTAATTATACGTCATGTCCTGTTTGCGATGCGGGCTGTATCAGAGAGGATTTAATTGCAAAAGATTATACCGTAAGTAAAAAAAACTTCGACGTATGGGCTTGTGACAATTGTGATTTGAAATATACAGACAAGGTTCCTAATCAAAGTGAAATTGGCAAATTTTATAAATCATCTGATTATATTTCTCATTCAGATACAAAAGTTGGTTTAATCAACAAAATGTATCATAAGGTAAGAAATCACACTTTGAATACAAAGCGAAAATTAGTTGAACATTTCACCAATACTAACCAGGGCGTTATCCTTGATATAGGCTGCGGAACTGGGGCTTTTTTAAATAACATGCAACAAGCAGGCTGGCAAATTACAGGGTTAGAGCCAGATGCGAATGCGATTAAAACAGCAAAGTCATTATATAAAATCGCTCCAAAATCACCTGAAGAATTGTTTTTACTTCCAGCAAATAGTTTTGATGCCATTACCATGTGGCATGTATTGGAGCACGTACATCAACTGCACGAATACATTGAACAATTAAAAAATCTAATAAAACCAAAAGGCGCCATTTTTATAGCTGTTCCCAACTATCAATCTTTAGACGCGGAATTTTATGGCGCACATTGGGCTGCGTATGATGTGCCTAGACATTTATATCATTTCTCTCCAAAATCAATGGAGAAATTGGTTTCATTACATGGATTAAAAATAAAAGCACATAAACCAATGTGGTTTGATAGTTTTTATGTGAGTATGTTGAGCGAAAAATACAAAAGCAAAAAAAGTAAAAACAATTTTTTAAGGGCTTTTACAATTGGCCTTTTCTCAAATTTATCTGCGTTATTTAATACAAAGAAATCCAGTTCGATAATTTACATCATCGAAAAAGCATAACTCAATAAATACGTTCATTACTTTACCAAATCCTTACTCTTAAACTGTCTGCTACATACATTGGACTTCCAGGTTTGATATTAAAGGTGGTATAAAATTCATCCACATCTACAAACGGCCCATTTACGCGATATTTTGCTGGAGAATGTACATCTGTCATTAATCTATTTTTAAGTTGCTCTTCTCGAATATGACCCAACCAACCTAATGCATAACCTAAAAAATAACGTTGCATGGGTGTATATCCAGCAATTGATTTTCCTGCTTTAAATTGTTTAGTTTTCTTAAACGCTTCAATGCCCAATAGGATACCACCCAAATCGGCAATGTTTTCTCCAAGTGTAGCTTTACCATTAATGTGATATCCTTTAACGGGTTCAAATGCATCAAACTGCTTAATCATCACGTTTGCTTTTTTAGTAAATGATGCTTCATCCGATTTTTGCCACCAGCTTACCAAATTACCTTTTTCGTCAAATTGACGACCTTCATCATCAAAGCCATGTGTAATTTCATGTCCGATGGTACTTGCGCCACCATAACCATAAACTACCGCATCATCCACTTCTTCATCTCTATAACCGGGTATAGTAAAAATCCCAGCGGGAAGTACAATTTCATTATTACTTGGATTGTAGTAAGCGTTGTAGGTTTGAGGCGTCATATCCCACTCATTTCTGTCTACTGGTTTTCCAAGTTTATTGTATTCATAGTTATGCCACCATAATCTCGAATTCATATAATTTTTTGCGAAACTTTCTGTGCCGATATCCATTGCTGAAAAATCCTTCCATTTGTCGGGATAGCCCACTTTGCTTTTCATCGTAGACAATTTCAAGAAAGCTTTTTGTTTGGTGCTGTCACTCATCCAATCCAATTTTGTAATTCTTTCTTTTAATGCCAGCTTAATGTCATCAACCATTACGGTATATCTTTTTTTAGCGGTTTCATTGAAAAATTCTTTTACATACAATTGGCCAAGCAATTCACCCATTGCAGATTCTTCCATTTGAATAACACGTTTCCATCTCGGCTTTCTAACTTTTGCTCCGCTGAATAATTTAGAAAAATTAAAACTCGCAAGACCATATTTGTCGGGCAATACAGCTGCATAATCATTAATCAGATTGAATTTAATATAGCTTTTCCAATCTGTAAGTGGTACATTTTTTAATAAAGAATTTAACGCTGTAAAAAACTCGGGTTGACCAACAATTATGGAATCGATTTTGTTTACACCCAATTGATTCATGAAATTTGTCCAATTGATATTTGACGTCTTTTTATTTAAATCAGTTATCGAAATTTTGTTGTAATTTTTATAAGGATCTCTTAAATCTTCCATTTTTCTAGACGCATTTGCCAATTTCGTTTCTAGTGCTAAAATATTTGTCGCTGCTGCTTTTGCACTTATTTCATTATCGCCCGTCATGGTTAAAATGGTTACAATGTATTGGATGTATTTCGCCCTAATGTCTGCTGTTGTTGAATCGGTTTTAAAATAATATTCACGCTCCGGCAAACCCAAGCCACCCTGATAAATCTGATAAGCCATGGCTTCACTATTTTTAGCATCTTGAGAAACATAATCTGAAAATAGAGTGCTTGATCCAATTTGTTTTAATTCAGCTACAACATTGATTAAACTGTTTAAATCATTGATGTTATTTATTTTGTCCAATTTTGATTGTAGTGGTTTCAAGCCATCTTTTTCAATTTTTGCAGAGTCCATAGCAGTTGACCAAAAATCACCAATCATTTGATTGGGACTCCCTTTCTTATCTTTATTTTCTGCTGCTTTTACAGAGATTTCTTTAAGACGTTTCATATTTTCTTCCATCACTAGATTGCCAATTCCCCATGAGGATTGTTCTTCCGGAATCGGATTATTCTTAATCCATCCTCCGTTTGCAAAATCAAAAAAATCATTCTCCGGCTTTACCGTTGAATCGATATTAACTAAAACCACATCTGGTTTTACGGCTTCTTTTTCTGAATTATTGCATGAATATAAAAAGCTGCAAATGGTTAGGGATAGAAAAATTTTTTTCATGTATAAATGT
>CANKLV010000127.1 GCA_947483415.1 Chitinophagaceae bacterium | reverse complement strand
GATAACGTTTCGTTTATCAATTGAGCACCTACTTCTCTTTCACTTAATGGCTTGTCTTTCATCAAGTGCTCAAGCTTGGCAATATCTTTGTGCGAATAATACAAAATACATTTTCCTTCCATGCCATCTCTTCCTGCTCTACCCGTTTCTTGATAATAATTTTCTATCGACTTTGGAATGTTATAATGAATTACAAATCGAACATCTGGTTTGTCGATGCCCATTCCAAACGCAATGGTAGCAACGATTACATCTACTTCCTCACCCAAAAATTCATCTTGTCTTTTTGCCCTTAATTTAGCGTCTAACCCTGCATGATAAGCAACTGCTTTTATGCCATTTGCCATAAGCATATTTGCCAAATCTTCGGTTGTTTTTCTATTCAGGGTGTAAATAATGCCACTCTTATTTTTATGTTGTTGAATAAATCGAACAATGCTTTTATTGGTTTGTTCTAAATTTATTTTTGGCTGAATTTCGTAGTATAAATTCGGGCGATTAAATGATGATACAAATACTTCGGCATCTTTTAATCCCAAGTTTTTGATGATATCGCTTTTTACTTTTGGCGTTGCAGTTGCTGTTAATGCAATGACAGAAACATCAGGATTTATTTGCTCCATCATTTCCCTCAATCGGCGATATTCTGGTCTGAAATCATGTCCCCATTCCGAAATACAATGCGCTTCATCTACCGCAAAAAAAGAAACGTTTATAGATTTGAAAAAAGCGATGTTTTCTTCCTTGGTCATGGTTTCGGGAGCTACATACAACATCTTCGTTTTACCCGATGTTAAATCGTCTTTTACAATTTTCTGTTGTCCCTTATTTAATGTACTGTTTAAAAAATGTGCCACATTATCAATACTGCTATAGCTTCTAACCAAATCCACTTGGTTCTTCATCAAAGCAATCAAAGGTGAAACAACAATAGCAACGCCTTCTTTCATCATTGCCGGCAATTGATAGCATAAACTTTTTCCACCGCCTGTTGGCATGATTACAAATACATCTTTTCCCTCCAAAACGGCTTGAATAATTTTTTCTTGAGGCGCTTTAAACTCATCAAAACCAAAATGCTCCTGAAGACTATTTTTTAAAGAAACGGAGTTATTATTTGATTCAGAAGCTAGGTTTTTTTTAACTGCAGATTTTTCTTTTTTTTGAGTTGCCATATCGATCTCTTCAAGCCACTATTTTTTTAATAAGTTTTTCTTGAAGGCCTACGAAGTTAATGTAAAACTTCTGCAAATGCAATCCCAATTGATGTTAATATTATATAGATTGGCATTTCAATTTCTTTGCATTTTGCATTATTTGGTTTAGGTTTGTGCATTAATTAATGAACGTAGATAATATCATATTAACTGGTTTAAAAACCATTCAGCTACAAGCCAAATCTATATCAGATTTACAAGCGTTTATAAATGAAGATTTTAAATGCACTATTGAATTGATTGTAAAAAGCGAAGGCCGTTTGGTGGTTACAGGTATCGGCAAAAGCGCCATCATTGCTCAAAAAATTGTTGCAACGTTAAACAGCACCGGAACGCCAGCTTTATTTATGCATGCTGCAGATGCCATTCATGGTGATCTAGGCATGGTACAATCGCAAGACATTATTCTTATCATCAGCAAAAGTGGTGAAAGCCCTGAAATAAAAGTACTTGTTCCATTTCTTAAAGGATTTGGAAACAAATTAATTGGAATGGGCGGTAATGTAGATTCTTTTTTAGCAAAAAACTGCCACCACTATTTAAATACAACGGTTGAGTTTGAAGCTTGTCCCAATAACCTTGCCCCAACGACTAGTACTACAGCACAAATGGTCATGGGTGATGCACTTGCCATCTGCTTAATGGAATTAAAAGGTTTTAAAAGTCAGGATTTTGCACGCTTTCACCCAGGCGGTAATTTGGGAAAAAAATTATACTTAAAGGTGTCAGATTTGGTATCTGCACAAAAGCCAATGGCTAATACACATTCATCGATAAAAGAAATCATCATTCAAATTACCAAACACAGATTGGGTGCTGTTGCTATAATTAATGATGCACAACAAATTGTAGGGATTGTTACCGATGGTGATATTAGAAGAATGCTTGAAAAATATGATGACATAAACACAATAACAGCTTCTGATATTATGAACGTCAATCCGAAGCAGATTACTTCCGAAGCACTTGCTGCTGAAGCATTTGAACTCATGCGTAATAACAACATCAATCAATTAATTGTATCGGATAATAATGTGTTTATTGGAATCATTCACATTCAAGACCTAATTAGAGAAGGGATTATTTAAAATCAATTTTATGAACAAGAATAATTACGTTGCTATAATGGCTGGTGGAATTGGAAGTCGTTTTTGGCCAATGAGTAGAACAAATTTTCCTAAACAGTTTTTAGATATATTAAATATAGGTAAAACGCTTATTCAATCTACTTTCGATCGCTTTGCAGTTTTTATTCCAATAGAAAATATTTATATCGTTACGTCAGACACGTACAAGGAAATTGTGATGGAACAATTGCCATTATTGAATCCTGATAATATTTTGTGCGAACCATCAAGGAAAAATACAGCACCTTGTGTGGCTTATATTTCTTACAAATTATTACAATTAAATCCGGATGCAAATTTAATTTGCGCGCCTGCCGATCATTTAATTTTAGAACCCGAAAAATTTCAACAAACTTGTTTGTCGGCATTGGAATTTACAGCAAACATAAAGGCATTGCTAACATTGGGCATAAAGCCAACCAATCCAAATACAGGATATGGCTACATTCAATTTGAACAATTGGCCGTAAGTGAAAACGTGTATAAAGTGAAAACGTTTACCGAAAAACCAGATAGAGATTTGGCTAAAACCTTCGTGGCTAGTGGTGATTTTTTATGGAACGCTGGTATTTTCGTTTGGCAAATAAAAAATATTGTAAAAGCATTTGAAAATTTTTTACCAGAATTACATGAGTTGTTTTCCAATGAATTAGAAAGTTTCAACACTGAAGATGAAGGAAATGCCATTGATAGAATTTACCCGCAATGCGTTAACATTTCTATTGATTACGGCATTATGGAAAAAGCAGAAAACGTATATGTAATACCAGCTTCTTTTGGTTGGAGTGATTTAGGTACATGGGCTAGCGCTTATGATACCATTGAAAAAGATTATCTAGAAAATGCGGTAGCGGGCAACAATGTGATGATTATTGATGCTACTAAAAATATGGTTCATGCCGATAATAAAAAACTGGTTTTATTACAAGGACTCGAAGATTTTATTGTGGTAGATACCAAAGATGTTTTATTGATTTGCAAAAAAGATAAAGAGCAGGAGATTAAAGAATATGTGGCAGAAGTAAAAAGAAACAAAGGCGAAAAATATATTTAAAACCAGCTAATTATTTCAAGTGAACTTATCCATCCAAAGCAAATTACCCAATGTAGGAACAACCATTTTTACGGTGATGAGTGCACTTGCTGTAAAACACAATGCCATCAATTTAGGTCAAGGTTTTCCAGACTTTCCAATGGATGAAAAGCTAACGCATCTTGTAAATGAAGCAATGAATAAAGGGCAAAACCAATACGTACACATGTGTGGACTACCTTTATTACGGGAACGCATAGCCGAAAAAGTAAACGAAGCCTATCAATCAAAAATAAACCCTGAAACTGATATTACCGTTACTCCTGGTGGAACCTATGCCATTTATACTGCATTCACTACAATACTTCAGCCCGGTGATGAAGTGATTTTATTTGAACCTGCTTACGATTCTTATATTCCAAATATTGAAATCAACGGCGCTATTGCTGTTCCCATTGCTTTAGAATATCCAGATTATAAAATCAACTGGGATAAAGTAAGAGAGAAAATTTCACCGAAAACAAAAGCAATAATCATTAACACACCACACAATCCAAGTGGCAGCTTGCTTACACATGAGGATATGGTTCAACTTTCTGAAATTGTATCCAACACCAATATTTTTATCATTAGCGATGAAGTTTACGAACATTT
Source organism: Chitinophagaceae bacterium (assembly GCA_947483415.1). GTDB lineage: Bacteria > Bacteroidota > Bacteroidia > Chitinophagales > Chitinophagaceae > Ferruginibacter. Next base: position 1,474 of record CANKLV010000127.1, on the reverse strand, counting down.
AATTTTTGAAGGGAAAGAACATTGTTCCGTTTTGAAATATCCTGAATTATTCTCACGCAGTTTTGTTTGCTTTTCTTTTGGTAAAGTGTACCACTGCACCGGATGGAAAATGGGCTATTGCATTTCACCAGAAGCTTTAATGAAAGAATTTCGGAAAGTACATCAGTTCAATGTTTTTACCTGCAATGCACCCATGCAATATGCGATAGCAGATTTTATCCTTGAAAAGGACCACTATTTAAACTTGGGCAAGTTTTTGCAAAACAAACGTGATTTTTTTGCCAACTTGATGAAACAAACGCCTTTCGAACCGCTTCCATCTTTTGGCAGTTATTTCCAGCTGTATAGCTACAAAAATATTTCAGACGAATCAGAATCTGATTTTGCCATTAAACTTACTCAAGATGCTGGCGTTGCATCTATCCCGGTTTCTGCATTTTATAAAACGCCGATAGACAATAAAGTACTTCGCTTTTGCTTTGCTAAAAACGAAGCTACATTAACATCCGCCGTTGATCGTTTGGTTGCTTATTTCAATAAATAATTTAGTTTTTGATAAATTATACTAACAATTGTTAGTTTTTTGATTTAATTCCATTAATTTTAAACTACAAAAAATTTTACCTATGTCAGTTATCGATTTAGAAAAAGGTTTTCAAGATAAAATTGATGCCGAAATTAAGATAGAGCCAAAGGATTGGATGCCAGAAGCTTATCGCAAAACTAATCTTCGTCAGATTAGTCAGCATGCGCACAGCGAAATCGTAGGCATGTTGCCAGAAGGCAATTGGATTAGTCGTGCACCATCGTTGAAACGTAAAGCCATTTTAATTGCAAAGGTTCAAGATGAGGCTGGACATGGCTTATATTTATATTCTGCTGCCGAAACTTTAGGCACAAGCAGAGATCAAATGGTAGAAGATTTAAACAGTGGAAAAGCTAAATATTCTTCAATTTTTAATTACCCAACTTTAACTTGGGCCGATATGGGCGCTGTGGGCTGGTTGGTTGATGGTGCAGCAATTTTAAATCAAGTAATGTTGTGCAGAACATCTTATGGTCCTTATGCACGAGCAATGGTGCGCATTTGCAAAGAAGAAAGCTTTCACCAACGTCAAGGTTTCGAATCATTATTGGTGTTGAGCAAAGGTTCTCAAGCACAACGCGACATGTGTCAAGATGCCATCAACAGATGGTGGTGGCCTAGCTTGATGATGTTTGGTCCAAAAGACAGCGAAAGTACCAACAGCGATCAAAGCATCAAATGGAAAATAAAAAGAAAAACCAATGATGAGCTTCGCCAGCAATTTGTAGATATGATTGTAGAGCAGGTTAAATTATTGGGTATGACTTTACCCGATCCTAATCTAAAATGGAATGAGGCAAGAAAGCATTATGATTTTGGTGAAATCAATTGGGAAGAATTTTGGAATGTGGTAAAAGGAAACGGCCCGTGCAACAAACAACGCTTGGT
>CANKLV010000126.1 GCA_947483415.1 Chitinophagaceae bacterium | reverse complement strand
GTTTGTCTTGAAATACTACGTATGGTTTAGGGATTAAGAGGCTGCTCCTGGCTGTAGTTGGACTCGTCCAATAGTTCTGCAGCTTTAAGCGGGTTCGGGTAAACCGATAAATCATACTTGGGTATAGTGAGTATTTTTTCTGGTTCAGCTAAAAAAAGCAACCACCTGTCTACCGGATCATCAAAAGTAAATTAACCCAATTTTATTCGTTTGGCAAGTTCTAGAAATCAGCGGTTGGGTGAAGTATTTTCCTTGTCTTCACAAAGTTGCATAGTCAGACTATCGATACATGATTAAATGATAAAGTTAATTTCATTCAGTTTTAGGCCTGTTTACACCAACTTAAATAGGCTTTGGCTGAATGACCAATTGATCGTTTTTGACCCATTCCTCCCCTCTTTCTTTTAGATAAGCAACCATTTTTGTTCTGTAATCTGCCAGTAATTTTTTGGGGGGATTTGCTGAAGAGGCCAATTCATTCAATTCATTAGGATCCGTTTTCAAATCAAACAATTGTTCTGTACCTGTTAAAGTAAAGTAGATGTACTTGTATCTTTTATCTGTGAGGGCTACCCATGCATTGTCTGGCTCATAAATCTGTGCATGCTCCATTTCCAGTTGTGTGCGCCATTGTTTACCTTTCACAATATCAAGCATACTTCTGCCATCCATAACCTCAGGAATCTTTATTCCAGATGCATCAAGGAAAGTAGGGAAAACATCTCTTAATTCAACAAGTTCTGTGCTTATTTGACCACGATTTGCTTTCAATGATAATGAAGCAGGCCAGCGTACTATCATGGGTATACGCGTAGATCCTTCATAGGGTCTACATTTGCGCCAAAGATGATGATCGCCCATCAAATCACCATGATCAGAAGTATACAATATCAAGGTGTTTTCCAATTCGCCAGTTTCTCTGAGGGCTTGAATCACCCGTCCTATTTGATCATCCACATAAGAGATTGCTTCATAATAAGACTTGCGCGATTCCTTGATTTCGCTATCAGGAAACACTCCGTTTGAAGCATTTGGATTCAATTCCATAGAACTTTTATTCTTCCCGAATTTTTTCTCTGCCCATTCACCAATACTGGGCATTTGTATTTTATTTGTATCAATGCTATTTACAAACCGTTTAGGAGGATCTAAGGGAGAATGTGGTCTTTGAAAAGAAACCTTTAAGAGCCATGGCTCATCTTTAGGGTGATGATTAAGAAACTGAACAGCCCTATCCGCCGTCCAATATGTAGGATGCAGGTATTCTTCAAACGGGAAAAACCTTCCACCCCTGAGATGATTATAACTTAATCCAACCTCATTGATATTTTTTCCAGGTGCATTTTTTTGAAAGAATAAAGTATAATCACATTCCTCAAGTCCATTGGTTGCCGTGTACCATCCTTCTTCTAATTCCACTTCCTGATACCCATGTTTATTTCGCATGGGGTAAAAATGGTTTTTACCTATTGCATGGGTTGTATATCCATTTGATGTAAAAATCGCAGGACCTTCTACTGGATAATTGGGAATATTGGTATAACCAATTTGACCGCTTTTCCAAGGACTCATTCCTGTAAGGATACTTGTTCTTGCGGGTGTACATGATGGCACAGAACTATAGGCTCTCGTAAACAAAATTCCTTCTTTGGCAAGCCTGTCTAAATTAGGTGTAGAAACATATTCAGCACCTGCAGCGCCGATACAATCACCTCGATGCTGATCAGCCATCATAAATAAAATATTGACCTTTTTTTTATTTTGATGGTTTGGACTATGCAAAACATGCATTGAACTTGCTACCTTACTTGAATTATCGGTTACAAAAGAATAGAGTCCTAACAGAAAAAATATTCCTGTTAAAACAAAAATTGAGTGCCAATAAAGGTTGTTTTGCATAGTGTACTTTAACGTATTACTGGATTAAAATTAATGGAATAAAAATAGATGGGATTTCTATTGTGCTTAGATAAATAAGTAGGACTTTCTTTCATTGGAAATATTAAAATTACAAAATTGGCTAACTTGGTTGGGAAGACAAGATTTCCTGAGACCCACAAATCCCAAACTAGGTGAGAAAGTCAAGCTAATATATTGACAAAATATACAATAAGCGTTATTTTTTAAAAAAATAAACTGCTGCGATACCCAATCCTGATACAAAAGAATGTATACTCGTCTCATTTACTCACATTTTACTTCTATCTACAGAAATTATAATAGATCACAGTACATGGTCGAGATGAATAGGTAGTTATGAAAAACAAAATCGTTACCAAGAATTTATCCATTTATCCAAACATAAAGAATACACCTACATCAAAATGCTGCAAAGTAATCTTAAGCGTAATATAGTTTGACGTTTTGAATTGAATTCTATTTACTATTTTCAGATTAATAATTAATGAAATAACCAGTGCAATAAAATTTAGATAAAGAATGGCACATTGGGCAGAAAATCTATAAAAAACAACTCCGCAAGAATGTCATTATATCCGGATAAAATAAAACTAAAAAGGAATCCGAAATTGTCTAAAAATTGAACGATATTATAGCCTTAGAATTAAGGAGTTTGTAAAAACGTTATATAAAATTGAAAAATATAAATCATAAAATATTCTAACATGAGAAGAGTTTTGTTTCTACTTATCAGCTTAATAATCAGCGTTTCAACTACAGGACAAATTATTATTGAAGACAAAAGCTCGATTTCAAAATCAGTTACAATAGGTAATGTAAAAAACGGACCTAATGTATTAGCAACTTTAACTTATGAAATCCAAGAAAATAATGATACAGTATGCAAACTAGTATTCAAAGACTTTAAATATCAAACATTAGAGGAGTTTCAGTCTGTATCGTTTTTAAACAAAGGGAATACATTAGAGTCATTTTACAAAATTCTGAAATCTTTTTTTTCCGAAGAAAATAAGAAAAATAAAAAGTATTCGGTTAATATTAAATTAGGTAACGAAGATGTAAATCTGAATCAATACAGAGCACTAGGCATTGGAGCTGTCATATTAAATGCAAAGTCTGGATATGTATATTTTACAGAAAATCAAGTTGAAAAATTATTTGGAAAAAAGAAATGAAGCGGAGAAAAAATACCTTATTGCCAGCATATTAAATTGAGACATATCTGCTTCAGTGCTAAAAAAGCCCTGGCAAATGCCAGGGCTTTTTTTATATTACTCGAAATAATCTAATGACTTATATAAAAAATATTACTTTGAAAACTTGCCAAGTCTAGCAGTAGCTTTTACAGTTGTGATTTTTGTAATAAAGCCAATTCCAAGAAAAGGTTTAACAACTTTTGTTCCATACTGAGGATAAAAAATAACATCATAGCCTGGATTAGTAGACATCATTTCATACAAAGCGTAGTTTGAAGTTCTATCAGCCATGTAATTTCCTACTACAGGCAAAGCAGCTAAACTAATCATACTTGAAAAAGATGTGCCACCTTCAACAATTCCCTCTTTTGTTGTAAATAATCTCGCCCAATCAATTCCAATAATTTTTACGCTTTTTGCTTCTCCGGTTTTTTGATCAGATAAAATAAAATCCTCCCTTTTAAACTCTATATTTGTATTAGGCTCTTTCATAGAGCTCTTAATAGTTGTACAGCTGGCCAATAATGAAACTGTTGCAATGAGCAATAATAACTTGTTTGTCATTTGTTTTTAGTTTTGGTGATAAAAATACTTGTATGAATCTGTTGAATTAAGTGTTGATGTCCCAATGGATGAATTATTAAAAAAAACAAGGGACTCATATGATTTCAATAAACCATTTTCAAGAATATGATTTTGGGAGACAATATTGGTAAACGTTCCAATATTTGTGTAAGCTGTATTGTTTTGAGAATACGAAAATGTGATTTGTTCCTGAATCTTCAGATGTGAAGCAAGTAGCTTCCAATTATAATTAGGATACGGAACTTCAATATCATTGTAAATAAACCGAGAAAAATCCTTTGTTTTTAGGTTATTTTGTGGCAAATCTTTACCACCGAAAGTACGATTTGCAAAACTTGAAAATGTCCAGGGACAAGTGGCACAAGTTTTTCTAGAATTTCGACTATCATAAGTTCTCACAATTTCACTTTCAATCATGTCATTATTATCCCATCTATAATTTAGTTCAGTAATTATAGTGTTAGAAATTTTTTGCAAAGGGAATGACGAAGGAGACGTTGATGTTTGAAATGTTTTTCGTACACCATATGTAATGTTTCCCAAATTATTGACAATTGGCTGTAATACATATCCATTACCAATTGTATCAATTATTTGAAAACTAGGGATTGATCTTGTTGAAAAAGTTTCAATATAATTACTGTAGTTGAAAGTACTAACCAAAAACCCTTCAGAATCAACATTTCCCCTTATTTGCATTATACCATTTTTCCCATTTTTTTGATAAACTATACTACCACTTTTTACATAAATAATGGTATCTGTATAGTTTGAACCACAAGAAGTGCTGGCATAAATGGTCTGCCTAATTACCGTATCGCAAAATCCTTGCTGGGTATACCGATATATTTCTTTTAGTATATAATTGCAAGATTGTGGATTTGAAGCTTTTGAAGATATAACAAGACTATCAAGCGTATACGTTTTATCTTTTTTCATGTAAAGAGATTCAATTTTCTCACAAGATGAAAATAGAATTACTAAAAATGTTGTAAGAAGAAAAGTTGAAATTATTTTCATGTAAATAGTTAGTATTAGCTAACGAAAAAAATCATTGAGAAGTCAAAACTATCGAACAATAAAAAAGCATTTGCGAAATAGGTTTCACTTTCGGTGAAAAACTAGGTGATCGGGATATATAGTTTTTTACTTCATATAAATATATCTCTATCAACTATTTATAAATTAGTACATAACCTTAAGTAATACTAAATGATAAGTGAGTTATAAGTTTCAACTTTATTAATACTAATAATTGAAGAATCCTTTCATTGGCGAAACTGTAAAAGTATTCGCAAGAAAAATTACAATATAATCAAGCGGGCTAATTTCCAGCGATATTCCAGCCGATAAGCTAAAATTTGTTCCCTCTGTATCTGTGCATGATATTAGTCGTTTTCCTGAGTGGTGAATACGAGTTATATTTAACTCCATTGATTTATGGCAATTACTGTAATGACACTTATATACTCTGAGATTCCTTTAATGCAACTTATAAAATGAAAATTTTCTTTATTTGGCTAACCCTGCTCAAGTTTAGAATTACCCAAAAAACAAATTTAAAAAAAGAAAGAAAGCCAGGATTGCCTTCGGCCCTCCTTATGCTGGGAGCTAAAACAAAATGAGCCTTGAGGGATTTAAAATTTGGGCGGAACAGCCAGGATTGCCTTCGGCCCTCCTTATAGTGGGAGCTAAAACAAAATGAGCCTTGAGGGCTTCGCCCTCTGCGGGCTTTTTTTGAGCTCGCTTTTGCCAGCGAGCTATCAACGCTCGCGCACAAAAAAGCCCTGGCTTTCGCCAAGGCTCATTTTGTTTTGTCGGGAAGACAGGAT
>CANKLV010000125.1 GCA_947483415.1 Chitinophagaceae bacterium | reverse complement strand
TTAAAGCTTTTTGATACAATTGCTCAAAAAATACATTATCATTTTATCAGTAAATTTAGCGTATGCTGGGTGCCGGATTTTGAAAAAAATATAGCGCTGGCTGGCGATTTGTCGCACCCTAAAAAATTACCAACTATACCCGTGAACTATCTCGGTGCATTATCAAGATTCAAGGCCTTGAATCTTGCTTTGGAATACAAGCTTTGCATAATAATTTCCGGTCCCGAACCCCAACGTTCTGTATTTGAAAAAATTGTTTTATCACAAATGCATCAGTCTAAAGAAAAAATGGTGATGGTAAGGGGACTGCCTAATGAAGAAAATAAATTAAATCATTCGTTTGAGCATCTAACCAACTACAATCATCTTGATGCAGAAAAATTGAATACAGTAATTGCGCAATCGGAGATGGTGTTGTCTAGATCAGGTTATTCAACCATTATGGATTTAATAATTTTAAATAAAAATGCAATCCTTGTACCAACGCCCGCACAACCTGAACAAGAATATTTAGCCATTCATTTGAAAAATAATGGGCTGTTTCAATTCGTACAACAAGAAGATTTAAAACTTGGCGAACTTATAAATTGCTCAAAAGAGAATAATCAAATTGCGCAAAACCAAACTGGAAATTGCAATAAAATCATTGATAATTGGCTTAATCAATTGCAGGTGGCTCATCCAAATTTTCAGAAATGATGTAATTATTGCCCAATATAAATGGTTGATTATTGATATTAAATAAGCATGTTGATTTTTTATGACTGCTTTTTATTTCTTCAATGACTTCTAAAAAACTCAGGTTGCTTTTTCCTACACAGTACAAAATAAAATCGATATGGTGTTTAGAAAAATAATCATTTAGTTCAAATAAAGTTGTAGATGCAGGTTCAATATCTTGGGCATTGATTTTTATTCTACCAGAAATCAAAAACTTATTCTTTGCCTGTTTGATTACATGCAGCATTTGGTTGAATGTTTCATTATTTGCAGCAATAATGATGCTTTGCACGCGATTGTAATCATTGAATGGAAATGATTTATTCTTCCAAACATTTTTTATTTTTCTTTTTGAGTTGGCTAAAAATTGAGCAGCAGCAATCGAAATCAACATTGATTTTTTAATAAGCGTTTCATGACGATAATGTTTATGTACAAACAATTTCATTGCGCCATAAAAATTTTGAACGTATTCAACATCTGTTTTTTTGGTGCTTTCGCCTTTGAAATGAATGATGCTGGTTTCTGCAAAATAATAATTTTTAAAACCTGTTTTTTTGACGCGATAACTCAAGTCTATATCTTCCGCATACATGAAATAGTCTTCATCAAATCCTTTTACCCGGCCCATGATTTTTTTAGAAATCATCATAAAAGCACCAGACAAAACTTCTACAGAAACGGTTTTATTTTCGGGTAAATGCCCCGCATAGTAAGCAGCAAATAATTTAGAATTTGGGAATAAATTCGAAAGTCCAATCATTTTGTAAAATGAAACAGCAGGAGCAGGAAAACTACGTTTGCTTTCTTTATGAAAGTTTCCATTTCCATCGATCATGTGTACACCAAGCGCTCCGGCATCATGATGCGTGGAAAAAAATGACAAGCATTTTTCAAAACAATCCTCGGGTACAATGGTATCAGGGTTTAAAAATAAAATGTATTGTCCAGTAGCTTTTTTAATGGCCAAGTTATTGGCTTTCGAAAAACCGAGATTATCCTCATTCCAAATGAAATATACGTTTGGGAAAAGTGTTGGAAGTACCAATTTACTATCATCTGTTGATGCATTGTCTACTACAAAAACTTCCGCATTGATATTTTTACATGCTTTTTCAACCGAGTGCAAACAAGCTTCGATGAAATATCTAACATTGTAATTAACGATTATTATAGAAAGCATTATAAAAATATTGAATCAAAAATAAGTTATTTATTTTTTCTGATTTTTTATCAGATGCTCATAACCCAAACAGTTCATCATCACCAATAGCATTCCGTAAAAAACATCTTCAAATGGGATAGTAGAAATTCGAATGCCTAAATTCTCCACATCGTTATAAATAACCACGGGTATCGATGTTAGAAATCCATTTACCATTAAAAATGGGATTAGAATTATTAGATAAGAAACTAAAAAAGCGGCTTGATTAAAACGCTGAATAAGGGTGAACAACATAAAAATGCTGCAAAAAATAAAAGTGTAAAAAGTATAGTCTCTTTTGAGATTAAAACAAGCAACCACAAAAAAAACTCCCGCTAAACTTTTGAAAATAATACCTGTTGTGTTATTCGATTGTAGTTTTGGAAAATAACTTTTAACGCAGGCATAAATAAACAAACAACAATAGGGAACTACAAAAAAGAAAAGCATTTCCTCAATTGGCAAATTAAAATAACGTATCTCCGTGATATATAAATTGTTAAACGACCAAATACCCCTTTGCGTAAAAATGATATCCCAAACCACATAAAAAAATGCAGGTAAAAGCATTGCGCCAAATACCTGTTTCCAATTTCTAAAGAATGCTACTTTTTTGTCGAAGCTTAATGCCAATGGACCAACAATAGATGCTAGTAGAATAGCGAAATATGTATAGTGTGTATTCAAATGAAAATGTTGTCGTTTTTTATTTACAAAAATAAATTATGCTAAGTAACTGATTAAAATGATGTAAATATACAATCAAGGTCAGTTTAAATCAATTCAATATTTTTTTATTTTTTTGATATGGAAAAGACTAGCCAATAAAACAACCCAACATGTAAAAAATAATTTTAGAACAATTAATTTGCGAAGTAGAAACTTGGAAAATTTTGGCAGAAACAACATTTTATCTAAAATAGAAGATTTCCAAGAAGGATTTTTGAATTTAGAATACTTGTATAAGATTTTAATAGCTGAAATTTTAGATCAGCATAATTATTTGAAACTGTTGCAAAAAGAGATTTATATAAACATATAAACACTGATAAACAAAATCAATAAAATAAAATCTGGTTTCTTCCAAGAGTTCTCTGACAAATTATATTAATCATGTTAAATCCAGCATTTATTTCATTTTAGCGTTCACCCCTTTTTGAAAATCTGTATTTGATTTTATATAATCTGGATTATCTGCTTTTTTTGCTGCTTCCATTGATTGTTGAGAAGTGATTAAAGCCCCTTTGAAATCGCCCATTTTTTCTTGAATTTTTGCTTTGTACAACATCATCCAATAAGCAGTTGGATTTGCTTCAATGGCCTTATCAACATTTGTTAATGCTTTTGGCAAATCAATTTCATATTCGTTATAAAATTGCGCAGCTTGATAGTATGGTTTTTTATCAGCGTTCATGGCCGATTCAATTTGAGCTTTCAATTTTTCTTTTACATCCATGGTTACAGAAAAAGAAACATCAGTTTTCTCCCAAATTAAATGTATGTCGCAGGCAGAAGGTTTCATGTTTTCAAAAGCTATGGTAAATGTTTCCACCGCTTTTTTAAATTTATTAACGGGAACCATTATGCGAAGTACGTCTTCTGTTTGTTTATAGCCATCAGTTCCCCAATTAGAAACGCCTTTATTAAAAATGATTTCCCAGTTTTCTTTTCCTGGAATGGTATAAATAGCATAAGATCCGGTATCTAAAACATTATCGTTAATGGTTGCTTTGTCTGTAAATTTTATCAATGTTGCTGCATTAGCACCTGTACGCCACATGGTATTGTAAGGAACTACATTTCCAAATACTTTACGATCACGCGCACTAGGGCGAGCATATTTCAATTCAATAAAACCCACACCAACCTCTTGTTTTATAGTTTGTACGGGCGATAATGCCGGCATTTTTACTTGCGCAAATGAAAGTGAAAAGGAAAGACAAAGCGATACAAACAAAATCGTTTTTTTCATAAAAGTTTCTTTTTTTTAAAGATAAACGATTGTTTATAATGTTTTCAATTTGGCGTAAAATAAAATTCGGATTAAACTGTTTTAATTTATCATCTCTTCAAGTTTTTTATTGTTAATGGTAATATCTCCGACTTTAATATCAATTGTTTTGATTAAAGTATAAATCGTTATCAAAAATCCAATGTCCCAACATTTTCTAAAAAGTAGAAATTAGTTTTTGACTGTTGGAACGAATTGTTGTCATGTATCCAATATCTAGCATCTAGCAACCACCATTCAGCATCTAATTTCATCCTCCATGTTAATTCTCCCGCGTTGAATTTGTTTTAGTAATTTTGGCTCATGAAAAAAATATTGATTACGGGAGTTTCTGGCTTTTTGGGAAGTCATATGGCTGTTGAAGGTTTGAAGCGTGGTTATAAAGTTGTGGGCACCATCAGAAATAAACAAAAAGAAGCAGAAGTTATTTCTACTTTAAAACCTCATGTATCTGCAGATCAATTAAACAATTTACAATTTTCGTATTGTGATTTAACAAAATCTGAAGGATGGTCTGAGGCCATGGCAGGTTGCGAAGCCATTATTCACGTGGCATCTCCATTTAATTTGGAATTGCCAAAGCACGAAGATGATTTAATAATACCAGCCAGAAATGGCGTGAAGCATGTATTTGAGGCCGCATTGCAAAACAACATTCATAGAATTGTTCAAACTTCTTCTATAGCTGCAATAATGTATGGGAATGAAAAGGGCAAATCAAATTTTGATGAAACAAATTGGACAGATGTAAATGGACCAATGGTTTCGCCATATACAAAAAGCAAGACACTGGCCGAAAAATTGGTATGGGAATTAGTACAACAAAACCCACAATTAAAAGTAACTACCATCAACCCAGGGTTTATATTAGGTCCAATTTTAGGAAAAGACCCGGGTACGAGTGCTGCCGTTATTTTAAAAATGATGAAAGGCGAATATCCTGGCGTACCTCAATTGGGTTTTCCAACTGTAGATGTAAGAGATGTAATAGAATTACATTTTAAAGCACTTGAATCTGAAGCGGCTATTGGTGAACGTTATGCAGCTGTTTCCGAATCGATTTGGTTTAAAGAAATTGCCCAATTTGTATTAGACGCACAACCTTCCTATAATAAAAAAGTAAAAGCAAAGGAATTGCCCAATTGGTTTATCAAAATTTTCTCTTTGTTTGAAAAATCAACCCGAATGATCATTCCAGATCTAGGCTTTAAAGCGAACATTTCAAATGAAAAGGCAAAACAGCAACTCGGCTTTACTCCAAGAAGCGCAAAAGAAGCCGTAATGGCAACAGCTAACGCTTTGGTGGAGCTGAAGTTGGTGTAGGGAAAAGGTTTAAATCGCTACGCTGGTTTAAAAGTTGAATTTTGGAAAACGGATAAACCCCCTTCACCTTTGGGGGAAGGGTTGGGGATGGGGGCTTTATTCAACCACATAATCATAAGGCAACGCATCCGCCATTTTTGTCCAAGCCCAATACTCATTAAAGGTGATGTCGTTTTGATCGTAATAGAAACCATTGTTCTCAATAAATAACTTCTCTTTGTTTTGAAAAGTAATTGATGAAAACTGAAAGGTTTTTGGCGCATCATTATTTTCTGCCAAGTATTTTTCAGAAGGAACCTCATCTTTATACAAAATACCAAACTTCCATTGTTTGGGATAGAAAGAAGCAGGGTTGGCACTATCGCTAGGCACAAAATTTAGTGCACCATAAAAATCTTTTACTGCAATTGCTGTTTCTTTTCCATTGGATTCTGTTAGCAATTGAATTTCAAAACCATCTGCTTCAAGTTGTTTTTTTAA
>CANKLV010000124.1 GCA_947483415.1 Chitinophagaceae bacterium | reverse complement strand
GGTTATACAACTGCAATTGCAGGTGATACTTTACGTGTAGTAGTTTCTTCAAGTTGTTCAACAGCTGTTGCTAAGAAATTCGCAATCAAAGCTGCATTACCAACTGCTCCAACTGCAATCACAATTGCTCCAATTCAAACTAACGTTTGTGCTGCTCGTAGATATCGTTATTCAGTTCCAGTTTCTACTGCTTCTGGATTTACAGGATATTCTTGGTCATTCCAAGGTCCATTGTCTAGCACAATGACTATCGATTCAGGTTCAGTAACTTCAAGAGTGTTTACAGCAATATTTACATCAAATTCTGCAGCAACTTCTGCGGATAGCGTAAAATGTTTCTACACTTCATCTTGTGGAAATTCATTACCAAAAGGTGCTAAATTATCTAATACTGCTTTAGCTGCTCCAGCTGCTCCAACTGCAATTACAATTGCTTCTGTAGCTCAGAATGTATGTAATGCACGTCAATACCGTTATTCAGCTCCAAACTTACCTTTAGCTTCAACAACTGCAGGTGCTGCTACAGCTTGGAATTGGGAATTAGTAGGTAGTTTATCTGAATTTACTAATATCGATTCAGGAGAAGTAAATGGTCAAAGAATTCTTGTTTCTTTCTCTAGCAATGCAGCTGCTGCAACTGGAGATAGCATCAAATTGTTCTATTCTTCAAATGGTTGTGGAGACAGTAAAGTAAAAGCTTCTAAAATGTCTAACACAAAATTAAATGTTCCAGCTGTTCCATCTGCAATAACAATTACTGCTATTCAAACTAACGTTTGTGGTTCACGTAGATATCGTTATTCAGCTCCAGCATTACCAGCTGCTTCTACAACAGCAGGTGCTGCTACAGGATATGTATGGAATTTCGTAGGAACTAAAATTCCTACTGTTGATTCTGGTGATGTTAACTCAAGAACATTTACAGCTATCTTTACTTCAAATGATGCTGCTGCTACAGGTGATAGCGTTAAAGTATTCTATACTTCTGTTTGTGGTAACAGTTTAACTAAAGCTTCTAAATTATCTAATCTTGCATTGGGTAAACCAGTTGCTCCAGCTACTTTAACTATTCAACAAGTATTACCTGATGCTTGTGGCGCACGTAAATATCGTTACATCGCTCCAGCTACATTACCAGTTGCAACTGCAACTGTAGGTGCTGCTACAGGATACTTATGGACTGCTCCATTTGGAACTTTAGGTTCTACAGGAACAATTGATTCAGGTGATGTTAACTCAGCAAACATCACTGTTACTTATACTTCAAACGCTGCTGCAGCAGCTGGTGATAGTATTAAATTACAATTCACTTCAGTTTGTGGTAATGGTGCTTTCAAAGCGTCTAAATTATCAAACGTTGCTAAATTAGGTTGTTTAACTTCTGGAACTCCGATCACTTCAAGAGTAGAAGCTACTTCAACTAAAGCACAAGTTTATCCTAATCCAAACAACGGTAACTTCACATTGAATGTGGCTACTGGTGTAACTGCTAAAGCATCTGCTACAGTTCAAATCGTAGATATGTTGGGTAAAGTAGTTATGACTACAACTGCTACAAACAACAACGGTTCTATCGTTGCTAACATCGAAAATAGCAATTTGCAAAATGGTGTTTACACAGTAAAATATACTGTTGGAAACGTTACAAATTCTATCAAGATGGTAGTTAAGAAGTAATTACTTCTAAATGTTTTCTTAGGGAAACGACATTATATTAAAACGGGTTGCTGGAAACAGCAGCCCGTTTTTTTGTTTAAAGCACGAAAGCCCCCTTCCCCAACCCTTCCCCCTAAAGGTGAAGGGAGCTTGATTATTCTGAGTTACAAAAAGCTTTAATTATTTGATAAGGTTCAAAAAGCCAAAAATGAAAAAACTTCCAACTTCCCCCTTGGAGGATTGAGTGGGCTATTGAAAATTCTTATAACCTTTAAACCATTAAACTATTAAACCAGCAAAGCGGTATAATCATTTCTTGTTTCACGAAAAGCACACAAAGGAGCAAAGACAAGAAGGTTTTTTTGAAACACGATGGCACGAAGAATTTTTGAAACACAACACGAAGTTTTTTTATAAAACGAAGATGCTAATAAATGGAATACGAAGAGATGAAGAAAACGAAAAATTTAAACTTTTTGAAGCACTTGAATTGGAAAATGCATTAACTCCCTTCACCTTTGGGGGAAGGGTTGGGGATGGGGGCTTCTTACCTCAATTTCCTATCCAAATAAAACGTTCCAAATGGAAGAAACGACAATAAAACAGCCCAAAAAAACCAAAGCAATTTTTTCTTCTCTTGTATAGAATAAAGCAAACAAAAAACTATAAATAAAACAAAAAGAACGCCATGCATCATGCCGAATAATTTAACGGGTTCGGGCATATTAGCGTAGTACTTTAATGGCATTGCGACGAATAGGAGTATTAAAAAGGAGATACCTTCAGCTAATGCAATGTATCGGAATGTTTTTAGTGTATTCATATTTTAAACGTTGATTACTTGATACTAGATTCTGTATAAAAGTTTGTTCCAAATTGAATGCTTCAAACAACAAACAACAAACAACAAACAACAAACAACAAACAACAAACATATTGAATGCTTCCAACCTTTTGAACTTATTGAACTTATTGAACCTCATAAACTTCATAAACCTCATAAACTTCACAAACCTCTTTAGTAGTTGACTACCTGCTCTTCCATCACCGGCATTTCACGCCATCCGTATTGTTGGTTTCTTAATTGTGGTTCAAATCCGGCTTCTCTTATCGCATCTTGAATGGTAACACTGGTAAATCGATGTGGTGCTCCTGCTGCACTTACTACATTCTCTTCTATCATAATGCTTCCAAAATCATTGGCGCCAGCATTCAAACAAATTTGAGCTACTTGCTTGCCAACAGTTAACCAACTCGCTTGTATGTTTTTTACATTTGGCAACATAATTCTACTCATGGCAATCATGCGAATATATTCTTCAGGCGTGGTAAGGTTTTGAACGCCACGAATTTTAGTTAACAACGTATCTACATCCTGGAAAGTCCAAGGTATGAACGCTAAAAATCCTTTTACATGTTCTGGTTTACGGCTTTGCACTTCTCTGATTTTTACCAAATGCTCAAATCTTTCTGTTATTGTTTCTACGTGTCCAAACATCATCGTAGCAGATGTAGTAATGTCTAATTTATGACATTCATGCATGATGTCTAACCATTCTTGCGCACCACATTTTCCTTTACTGATTAATCGTCTAACCCTGTCTGTTAGTATCTCTGCACCTGCACCGGGCAAACTATCCATCCCTGCTTCTTTCAATGCCATCAACACTTCGCGGTGTGTACTTTTTTCGAGTTTGGTGATATGTGCAATTTCTGGCGGTCCAAGGGTGTGTAATTTAATATTGGGATAAAGCGATTTTAATTCTTTAAACAAATTCACATAAAACGATAAGCCCAATTCTGGATGATGACCACCTTGAAGCAACAATTGATCGCCGCCATATTTGATGGTTTCTTCAATTTTTTGTTTGTAGGTTTCAATATCGGTGATATATGCATCCGCATGTCCGGGGATCCTATAAAAGTTACAAAACTTACAATTGGCAATACACACATTGGTTGTATTAACATTTCGATCGATTTGCCAAGTTACTTTTCCATGAGGAACTTGTTTTTTGCGCAATTCATCCGCAACAAACATCAATTCCGTTAATGGTGCGTTTTCAAATAAATAAACACCTTCTTCCACAGTAAGAAATTCGAAATTTATAGCACGTTCTAGTATTTGTTGATAATCCATTTTGAAATTTGTTTGAAAAACATGAGTTTATGTAAACCTTTATAATAACAAACAACAAAAATAAGTTCAATTGGTTGTAATTTGAATAAGAAAAATGAGAACCGCCCTTTTAATATTATTATTTTCAATTAATGGACTTTGTGTAAAAGCACAGGAAATAAAAAATAATGCTCAGCCAATAGCAATCATTCCCTTTAAACAAATCAGTGGCGGTGTGATTCTGATAAAAGCTTGTTTAAACAATCATAAAGACAGTTTGAATTTTATTCTAGACACCGGAAGTGGTGGCATTTCATTGGATTCAACTACATCTATTTCACTTGGTTTGAATACACAAGATACGGATACTATAATTTCAGGAATAGGAGGCACGCAAAAAGTACGATTTGCTTTTGATGAAACATTACATTTTAGCGGACTAACTATTGACCATCTTGCCATTCATCGATACGATTATGGTTTACTCTCGAATGTTTATGGCGAAAAAATAGATGGTGTTATAGGCGCACCTTTTTTTAAAAGCTATGTTGTACAAATCGATTTTGAATTGAATCAAATTTTCGTGTTTGCGCCTGGAAAATTTAATTGCCCTGATAAAGGCGCTTTAATGAAAATGCCATTACAACCCTTACCTATACAGCATATTTTGGTAAAAGATAAAAAGAAAGTTGGATTTGATTTTTATTTGGATACCGGTGCGGGATTGCCATTTTTGATGAGCGAACAATTTACACAAGACAGCAATATTTTATCTCCTTTTAAAAACAGATATTTAATACAAGCAGAGGGTTTGGGCGGAAAAAAACAAATGCGTTTAACTGTTTTAAAGCAAATTAAATTTGGGCCGTTTACATTTCACAAAGTACCTACGTATTTATTTAAAGATGATTATAACGTTACATCTTATCCGGTTTCGGGCGGTTTGGTTGGAAACGAAATATTGCGTCGATTTAATCTTATCATAAACTATGGACAAAATGAAATTCATTTTTTACCCAACAATCATTATTTCGATCATTTTGATTATGGATATAGTGGATTGAATTTACTTTTAATAAACGATCAAATTATCGTTGAAGACATTATTCCACAATCACCAGCAGATTTGGCTGGATTTAAAATTGGTGATGAAGTAATTAGTGTCGATGGTAATTTTTCGGGCAACCTACAACAGTATAAAAATATGCTTCAAGAACCCGAAAAAAAATTGAAAATAATTTTAAAGCGATCGGGTGTACTTTTATCCATAAATATGACAACTTGGAGTATTTTATAATTATTTTCAACATCAACATTTGCAACCCTAACTTTACAACATGATTCAGTACGATAAATTTATATTAGACAATGGACTTCGTGTATTGGTGCATGAAGATAAAAGCACACCGATGGCGGTGTTGAACGTATTATACGATGTAGGTGCAAAAGACGAAAACTTTGACAAGACTGGCTTTGCACATTTGTTTGAGCATTTGATGTTTGGTGGAAGTAAAAACATTCCTTCTTATGACGAGCCACTTCAAGTTGCCGGTGGAGAAAATAATGCGTTTACCACAAACGACCTGACCAATTATTATTGTCAGTTGCCTGCCGAAAATATTGAAACAGCTTTTTGGTTGGAGAGTGACAGGATGTTGAGTTTGGCATTTAGCAAAAAGAGTTTGGAAGTACAACGTAAAGTAGTATGCGAAGAATTTAAAGAACATTACATCGCTAAACCATACGGAGACGTGTGGCATAAAATGCGTGAATTGGCCTACACTACGCATCCATATCGTTGGATGACCATTGGTGCGTCTTTAAAACACGTAGAAGATGCTACACTCGAAGATGTAAAAGCGTTTTTTTACAAACATTACACACCAAGCAATGCCATCTTGGTGGTTGCTGGAAATATAGAAACAGCACAGATGAAGGTTTTGGCAGAAAAATGGTTTGGTTC
>CANKLV010000123.1 GCA_947483415.1 Chitinophagaceae bacterium | reverse complement strand
GTGATGCTGCCAATGGGGTGAATGTTAACAGCAAACGGACTGGCTTTTTGTACAATATATTCAATTTGAGTTTTTGATGATAAAGTAGGGTTTGTATTTGGGGCAATCATTACATTGGTAAATCCACCTGCTGCTGCAGCTGCAATCCCCGATTCTAGTGATTCACGATACTCATATCCAGGATCAGAAAATTGAGCAAACACATCCATCCATCCAATGCTCACATGCAAATTTTCAGAAGTAATCGTCTTGTCTGCTTGTACATCTAAATAATCTGAAATGTTGATTATGATGCCATTTTCAATAAGAATATCTTTTATTGCTCCATGAAAAGGCGTATTTGAACAGATGATTTTTGCTTGTTTGATTAGTAATTTCATTTTTATTACTCCATTTAGGTTGTATAACTATTTTGGCAAAATGCCTATAATTTTAGATTAATTATTCATTTTTTTCAACGCAAATATCATTAAAAAATTTGAGTAAACAACGTAGCCCCCTCAATCCCCAAAGGGGGAAGTTTTAGATTATACAAAATAATTTGAATTGCCATCAGTAAATATCTTGAAAATTACAATGATTAAGCACCCTTTACCTTTGGGGGAAGGGTTGGGGATGGGGGCTTTCTTCCAATTTTTAAGCATTTCTCTACCAATTCTAAAATTTATTCAACAATTGAGTACTTTATTTTTAATTTTCACAATCATTTGCATAAGTATTTGTTTGTGTGACAATGATAGAATAAATTTGCCCACAATATTTAAATTTCTATATCAAAAATCAAAAATAGCATGAGACAAATTGCCTTTAGAGAAGCATTAAGAGAAGCAATGCAAGAGGAAATGAGATTAGATGAAAATGTGTTTTTAATGGGTGAGGAAGTTGCTGAATATAATGGTGCGTATAAAGTTAGTCAAGGTATGCTTGATGAATTTGGCGAAAAAAGAGTAATTGATACACCTATTGCTGAGCTCGGGTTTACGGCTATTGCAGTTGGAGCTGCGCAAAATGGGTTGCGTCCTATTGTAGAATTTATGACTTGGAACTTTGCTGTTTTAGCATTGGATCAAATTTTAAATACAGCTTCTAAAATGTTGGCAATGAGTGGAGGTCAAGTGGGTTGTCCGATTGTATTTAGAGGTGCTAATGGAAGTGCAGGTCAATTGGGTGCTCAACATTCTACTTCTTTTGAGAGTATGTATGCAAATATTCCAGGATTAAAGGTCATATCAGTAAGTAACCCTTACGATGCAAAAGGTTTGTTGAAATCTGCTATCAGAGATAACGATCCAGTAGTATTTATGGAAAGTGAATTGATGTATGGTGAAAAAGGAGAAGTTCCTGAAACAGAATATTTAATTCCAATTGGAAAAGCAAATATAGCTAGGGTTGGTCATGATGTAACAATCGTATCTTTTAATAAAATGATGAAAGTTGCTTTAGGTGCTGCTGAAGAATTACAAAAAGAAAACATTAGCGCAGAAGTTATCGATTTAAGAACAATCCGTCCTTTGGATTGGTTTACCATACTTGAAAGCGTTAAGAAAACAAATCGTTTGGTTATTGTGGAAGAACAATGGCCTTTTGCTTCTGTATCTTCTGAAATTACATATAGAATTCAAAAAGAAGGATTCGATTATCTTGATGCTCCAATCAGAAGAATCACTTCAGCAGATGCTCCAATGCACTATGCTCCAAACTTAGTTTCTGCTTATTTACCAGATATCGAAAGAACGGTAAAATTAGCAAAAGAGGTAATGTACGTTAGAAAGTAAAAAGATTTTTTCACGAAATCAAAAACATGAAAAAATATATTATCGTATTGATTTTTATTGTTTTTTCAGATAATCTTTCTGCTCAAAAATTATATACCAGTTTCTTTTTGGGAGGTTCAAACTACCAAGGAGATTTACAGGAATCTTTTTTTCTACCTCAAACTGCTAAAACAGTTACTGGATTTGGATTTAATTTCGAATGCACACACCGCATTTTTACCAATCTCGTTTTTTTTTCGGGTAAACTATACGCAAACGATCATTTCAATAAAAAAAACTTCAATCGAAATCTCAGTTTCAACTCCAACATCTATGAGTTTGACCTAGAATTTGAATACAATTTTTTTGATTTATACGAACATAATGCTACACCATTTGTTTATCTAGGTGTTGGCTATTTTGCTTTTGACCCTTATGTAGATGTTGGCTCTGGAGGTTCCCGTGTTTACTTATCAAACTTGAGTACTGAAGGCCAGGGATTCATTTCGGGTAAGAAAAATTATTCCCTTTCAAGTTGGTGCATTCCTTTTGGTGGTGGAATACAGGTTTATTTGTCTAAAAAAATGAGGTTAAAATATTCATTTGGGATACGAATTACCAACACTGATTATCTCGATGACGTAAGTGATAAATATGTAGATAAAGATTTGTTATTAAGGAATCGTGGACAAATTGCCGTTGATATGGCATACAAAGGAAATCAATTGTATAATGGCGCAGATTATCCTCTGGCTGGCACTGTTAGAGGTAATCCAAAAAACAAAGATTTTTATTATTTTTCCGGTTTAACGTGTAGTTTTTTATTGGATTCTAAGGGAAGAGATAAATCCATGAGGTATAAAAAAGTAAAACATATATATAACTGCCCTGAATTTTAAATTTCATTTATAAATATTTCGAAAATGGCCTATGCATCATTAGAGCAATGTTTGATTGACTTAGAAAAAAATGGCCAACTCATACGTATAAAAGAAGAAGTTGATCCTTATTTAGAAATGGCAGCCATTCATTTGCGGGTTTATCAATCAAAAGGTCCTGCGTTGTTATTTGAAAATGTAAAAGGATCTAATTTCAGAGCAGCTTCCAATATTTTTGGTACCATTGAAAGAAGTCGATTCATTTTTAGACATCAACTGAAAACTGTGGAGCGATTAATACAACTCAAAAACGATCCAATTTCTGCTTTGAAAAATCCATTGAATTCTTTATCTGCAGCATTTGCAGCCACGAAATCAATTCCATTAAAAAACCCTATTTTAAAACCCGCTTTATTTAGTGAAATTAAAATAAGCGACTTGCCCTTAATTCAGCATTGGCCAATGGATGGCGGTGCGTTTGTAACCTTACCACAAGTATATTCGGAAGACATCAATCAACCGGGAATCAGAAAATCCAACCTAGGCATGTATCGCATTCAGTTGAATGGCAATGATTATGAAAAAGATACCGAAATTGGTTTACATTATCAACTACACAGAGGCATAGGAATACATCAAACCAATGCCAATAAAAAAGGACAACCTTTAAAAGTTAGCGTATTTGTTGGAGGTCCGCCTGCTCATACTGTATCTGCAGTAATGCCACTTCCCGAAGGAATGAGCGAATTGTCTTTTGCTGGTGTTTTGGGTGGAAGAAGATTTCGATACGCATACAAAGATGGATTTTGCATCAGTACCGACGCTGATTTTGTAATCACAGGGGAAGTATATCCCGAAGAAAATAAACCAGAAGGTCCGTTTGGCGATCATTTGGGTTACTATAGTTTAAAACATGATTTCCCTTTGATGCGTGTTCATAAAGTGTATGCACGTAAAAATGCCATTTGGCCATTTACTGTTGTTGGTCGTCCACCACAAGAAGACACAAGCTTTGGTGATTTGATACATGAGATTACTGGAGACGCCATTCAGCACGAAGTACCAGGATTAAAAGAATTAAACGCAGTTGATGCCGCCGGTGTACATCCATTACTGATAGCCATCGGTAGCGAAAGGTACACACCTTTTATGCCTACAAAACAACCCGCAGAATTGCTCACCATTGCCAATAGAATGTTGGGTACAGGACAATTAAGTTTGGCAAAGTTTTTATTCATTACTGCTGATGAACAAAACAAATTGAATACAAAAGATATCCGACGATATTTTGAATTTATTTTTGAAAGAGTTCATTGGGATAGAGACGTACATTTTTATACCAAGACCACCATTGATACGCTTGATTATTCGGGCGAATCGTTAAACAGCGGAAGCAAAGTGGTGATTGCGGCCTATGGAGAAATTATTCGAAAATTGGCGGTTGAAATCCCTGCTCAATTTCAATCTTTACAAGAAGCCTATAAATGCAAAATAGCTATGCCAGGTGTTGTTGCCATTGAAATGGGTGCGTATAAAAACAACCAACAAATAGAAACGGAAGTAGCCATTTTAAATTCAAAATTTTCCTTTTCAAATAAATCTATTGATGATTCTGAAATTGCATTAATTGTTTTGTGTGATGATGCAGATTTCGTTTCTCAAAATTTAAACAATTTCCTTTGGGTAACATTTACGCGTTGCAATCCTTCACATGATATTCACGGCATAAATGCATTTGTTGAAAACAAACATTGGGGATGCAAAGGCCCTTTGATAATTGATGCCAGAATAAAACCCCATCACGCACCACCAGTAATAGTAGATCCTAAAGTTGAAGAAAATATTGAAAAGCATTTTAAAAAAGGTGGAGCGTTGTATCAGTTTGAAAAGTAAAAATTGAAAAATCTGTAACAGAAACTTTAGACTTTTTTGACTTTTAAATTTTGAATTTTTACCTAACTATTTTTATGAAAAAATCAATATTATTTCTATTTAGTTTTCTAGGAATTTTCATTTCTAGTTTTGCTCAAACAAATGCAGTTGTTTATCAAAAAAACGACAACAGCTTATTGTGGGAAATTTCAGGTAATGGATTAGCAAAACCAAGTTATTTGTTTGGTACGTTTCATTTGATGTGTAAAGAAGATATGGTGTTTTCTAAAAACTTTACGAATGCTTTGTCTAATGCCAACTTGTTGGTAATGGAAATGGATCTGGGTGATCCAAAGAACACGTTCGGTGCAATGGAATTCATACAAATGAAAAATGGTGAATCATTGAGTAAATTATTGTCAAAGAATGATTACGAACGCTTAAATAAATTTTTTAAAGATTCCTTAAAAATGAGTTTAAGTTTTTTTGAAAATATGAAGCCTGCTTTTTTACAAGCGCTTTTTTATCCGATGATGATGTCGTGCAAACAATCCGGTTCTTTAGAGGAAAACATTATGGCACAAGCAAAAAAAGCCAACAAACAAATAAAGGGACTTGAAACAATTGCACAACAATCTTCATTATTAGACAATATTTCATACAAAGAGCAAGCCAAATCATTAATGGAATTGATTGACGATTTTAAAAATCAAAAACTCAATTTCGAACAATTGTTGCAGAGCTATAAAAGTCAAAATGCACTAGAAATGAGTAAGCTAATAGAGTCTGATCCAGAATTAAAAAATCAGAAACCTGAATTACTCGACAATAGAAATTTAAACTGGGTTAAACAATTCGAAACGCTTATGCCAAATGCATCATTGTTTGTAGCTGTAGGAGCAGGTCATCTTTTTGGAGAAATGGGTTTGATTCAATTGCTTCGAAAAAAAGGGTATCAACTTAAGCCTGTTGAAAATAAAAATTAAGGTTTCGTAAATTCTTTTATTTTTGAAATAAAATTTACCATTATGGATCAAATGAATTTAGGTGTAGGCACACGATTACAGCATACACAACATGGGCCTGGCGTTATAATTGGGGTTAAATATGCTACTTATTTGGTAACCTTTATTAATGTAGGTATAAAAGAAATTGATAAAACAGATCCTCAATTGGATGAAATCATACCAGAATCCGTTACACTTGAATTGGAAACGATTTCAGATGTGGAACGTTCGCTTTTAAAAATACTGCGCATGTGGTCGGATGTAAATGAAATTGTTCCATTAGGCGAC
>CANKLV010000122.1 GCA_947483415.1 Chitinophagaceae bacterium | reverse complement strand
TGCCCACTACATGAATAACAGACATCGCTATTGGAAACATCATCATTGTTGTTGCTGTATTACTCAACCACATGCTTAGAAAACCAGTTGCCAAAATAAAACCCAATATTATTCGATTTCCATTAGTACCTGTAAGCTTTATAATTCCTAATGCTACGCGTTTATGCAAATTCCATTTTTCGATGGCGATACTCAGAAAAAAACCACCCATAAAAAGATAAATGATAGAATCGGAATACGATTTGGTAACTTCTTTTATGGAGGCGATATTAAACAAAGGAAAAGCTACAATAGGCACTAGTGCTACAACAGGAAGCGGCATCGCATCTAAAACCCACCAACTAATCATCAATACAGAAATGGCTAAAACCAAATTCGGCTTTGAAGAAAGGGATAAGGGATTTATAAAAAAGAGCATCAAAAACAATAAAATTCCGGTAATTAATGCCAGTCTTTTTTTATTATAATCAAACCATTTTCTCATATGCTTTATTAAAAGAACTAAAGTAATTAAAAAAAGAGGAAGAAACCATATTTAAAATACAGATATCGTTGTTTGGCGCTAACACAGAAATCCTTTGAAACAGAAGTATAAATAATATGTTGAAGAAATAATTTTTTCAAGATTTTTCCCGTTTCAAAAATGGAATTTTACAATTCCCAAAAGTAGATTTATGTATTTTTATTTCAAAACAATAAAACGTTTATTGTTTTGCTCAATGAGTGTAAATTATACTTATATTTGATAGATAACAATTGGTAGTTTTTTATACATTTTTTTGTGAAGTGGTTTTTGAATAACGGTTTTTAAAGTTATTTTAAAACAAAAAAACAAAGTGATTTTAGATGGATTTTGCGAAAAAATAAGTGGATTATGTTTATATTAATAGCTAAAAATAAGTAGTTTTTAAAACCAAAATCATAACACTTATGAATCTTCTAAAATTATGCTGTTGTTTATTTTTATTGCATTTAATTTTTAATCATCAAGGGTTTTCACAATCAAAAGTTTGGGTTACCATACAAAATGAAAACCATGTACCCTATCAATCAACAACCAGACAATTATTCTCCAATGATTCTGTTTTCAATGTATACATCAATTCGCTAAATATTTTTTCATGTACGCAAGCATTGCCGTCATCAAGAAATAAAATGCTTCAAAAGGTTTATGAATTGACTTCAAGTTCAAGTCAGAATGAACTCGAGCAAACGCTTACCAATTATGTGCATGCAGTTTCGGGAGTTTATCCTGCGCCAATCTATGATACATTGCATACACCAAACGATTATGCAATAGTTGCAGGTGTAAATAATTATGCGCTTAATCTTATCAATGCGCAGTCTGCTTGGGATATCACAAAGGGTGACTCTAATGTAGTTATAGCTATATCCGACCAAGCCTACAATCCAACTCATTCCGAATTGTTGGGTAAGTACGGTTATATCAATGCGGGCACATCTTCAACAACACATGGAACTGCAGTTGCTATTTTAGCAGCTGGAAATACAAACAACAATAATGGCTTAAGTTCTATTGGATACAATTGCAAACTTGGATTATATCTTATGAATTATAATCAAGTTTTAAATGCTGCTTATGCCGGGGCAAAAGTAATCAACATGAGTTGGTCAAGAGGTTGCTTTTATAACCATTATGAACAACAAGTCGTTAATGAAGCGTATGGCGTTGGTGCATTTTTGGTTGCTGCTGCAGGAAATGGCAGTACATGTTCAAGCCCTGCAGCATATGTTTATCCTGCAGCATATGATAATGTATTTGCTGTTACAAGTATTGGTCCATTAGATAATCACATGAAGATTCTAAATGATTCTACATCTACTCATCAACACAATGATAAAGTAGATTTAAGTGCACCTGGATATGATGTAGCCATAAACCCAGCTGAAAATTGGTACCTTAATAGTTCAGGAACAAGTTTTGCAGCCCCCTTTGTTAGTGGCACAATTGGTTTGATGTTGAGTGTTAATCCTTGTTTAAGTCGAAAAGATATTGATACCATTTTAAAAATCTCTTCAGTAAATATTGATTCATTGAACCCAACTTATGCTGGACTAATTGGCGCAGGGCGATTGAATGCGCAAGCCGCAGTTCAATTGGCATCAGGATGGGCAAGTCAGCCAATGAGTGTAACATCTCAGCCAATTGGTGTTTCTATTGCTTTGGGTGGAAATGCGCAGTTTTCGGTTTCTTCAACCAGCTCATTCCCTGTATATCAATGGCAAATATACTCAAGCGGAATCTTCGTAAACCTCACAAATAACAACAATTATAACGGCGTAAACACCTCAACTTTAACAGTTAGTTATGCCCCTGCAACTTTTAACAATGCACAATATCGTTGTATCATGACATCGGGTTACTGCCAAGCAATAAGTAATGCGGCAACATTGGTTGTAAATAGTAGCATCTTACCCGAAGATGCAGGTATTATTTATGCGGATAGCTTGGTGTGTATTGGAGATACGGTACAAATTGCAATCAACCCTGTAAATTTTGCAACTGGATATAATTGGACAATCAATGGCAATGCGAATATTATTAGTGGTACAAATACCAATTCAATAACCATTCAAATATTTGATACTATAGCGGGCATCAGCGTAAGGCCCTATAATTCTTTTGGCTCTTCAAACACCTCATCAATAAGTATTACGGTTTTACCTTACAATAGAGATACCATTCATTCAACAATTTGTACCAGTCAACTACCTTTTCAATGGAATGGGATTAACATTACAAACACAGGTTATTATTATGATACCATTAGCAATTCTGTGGGCTGCGATTCAATAATCACACTTCATCTTACAGTTATTGGCAATCCTCCAGCAGCACCATTATCAATAACGCAAACGCTTATTAATAATACTTGCTTCGCTAGGGTTTATCGATACACCGCATCAATAACTAACAATGCTCAAGGGTATAAATGGATTATTCCAACTTCTTGTGGAGGTGTATCTTCTGTAATAGTTGATTCAGGTGATATCAATGTTTCGAGGGTAATTCGTTTAAAATATTTTAGCAATAATGCAGCTTTCAATACTGATAGCATTAAAGTTAGTGCATATAATAGTTGCGGATTTAGTCCGTACAAACATGCTGTATTAATCAATACCTTATTGAGTCCACCATTACCTCCTACAAGCATCATCGCAACACCTTTAATCACCAATGTTTGTGGACAAAGAAAAGTTAGGTACACTGCGCCTAATTTACCTGTAGGAACTGCGAATATTACAGCAGCAACAGGGTATTTTTGGTCGTTTACAAGTCCAACCCCATTATTAGCCCAATTGGATTCTGGGTCATTTACTTCTAAAATAATTGTGGTTAAATATGTAAGTAATAGTGCTGCGCTAATTGGAGATAGCATTAATTTGTACTATACTTCAGCATGTGGCAACAGCATAAAAAAATCGTTGAAAATTAACCTAACCGCTTTAAATGTACCTGCTGCACCATCTTCAATAACAATAACCCCATTAATCACAAATATTTGTGGACAGAGAAAGTATAGATGTATAATGCCTTTAATGCCGAATGCTACAATTATTAATGCTGCTGCTACTGGATATTTATGGACATTAACAGGAAATGTAGCAACATATGGTGTAATTGATTCGGGAAGTTTAACATCGAGAATTATGGTGTTGAAATATCCAGACAACAACGCAACTCTTGTTGGAGATAGTTTAAAAGCTCAATACAGCAGTGATTGTGGACTTAGCAATTTTAAAACAACAAGATTTTCTGTGCCAATAATTAATCCTCCTTTGGCCCCAACAGCTATTGTAATAACGCCTGTAAGTATTGGAACATGTGGTTCTAAAATTTACAGGTACACTATGCCGTTAGTTACTGCAGGTACAGCAAGTAATGCAGCTGCAACAGGCTATGTATGGGAATTTGTTGGCAATCTTTCTGCAAATGCAATTATTGATTCAGGAACTTTAAACAGTAGAATTATCAGAATGAAATTTGTAAATAATAATGCCGCTACCATTGGAGATAGTGTAAGGGCTTATTATTTATCGTCTTGTGGAAATGGCAGTATCAAATCTACCAGACTCAACAATGCCAACTTAACGGCTCCAGCGATGCCAGCAAGTATAGGTATCAGTTTGGTGAGTGATGTATGCGGCAGTAGAATATATAGATACAGTGCTCCTGTACTACCAAATTCAACAGCAACGGCAATGGCAGCAATAGGTTATGAATGGTTTTTACCAACGGGTTCAGCAGTAGCCACATCGGCCTCCTTAGATTCGGGCGTTTTGATCGGAGCGAACGCTAGATTTATCAAATTGAAATTTACCAACAATGGCGCAGCAGCAAATACAGACAGCATAAGATTGAGATACACTTCGGGATGTGGCAATAGCGCAATTAAAGCACAGAAATTATCGAATGTAGCGATATCAACTTTATCATCACCATCAATGTTAACGGGCATGACAATTATCTGTTCCATTGTAGGCACAACAACTTCTACAACATATTCCACTTCAAATTTAAGTGGGGCAATTAGTTATTTATGGACATTACCTACTGGTGCAATTTTAGATAGTGGAAGCAATGGATTAAAAATTGAAGTTCGTTTTATAACTGCTGGCGCAAACGACAGCATCTATGTACAAGCTGTTGGCGCAAATGGATGCGCAGGCGCGAAGAAAGTGCTAAAATTGGTAACAAGAGATTGCATCACACTTCCTACATCAAGATTGGCAAACTCAATAGAGGAAGAAGGAAAAATTCTAGATGCGATTATTTATCCAAATCCAACAACGAGAACATTTAATTTATTGGTAAAATCTTCAAAACAGTCTAAAACTATAAAGGCAAGAATCATAGATTCACAAGGAAGACAAATAAAAACATTAACCTTCAACTCCAATGAAATCTTTTCTTTTGGAAATGAATTAATATCTGGGTTGTATTTGGTGGAAGTGATAGATGGTGATAATGTAAAAATGATGAAGGTGGTGAAGTATTAGGATTTGTCAAATAACAAATAAGGAATTAAAAATAAGGAATAAGGAAGTGGAAGCAGTTTGATGATTAGTGATAAACCAACATCGGCAGACCGAAACCACTAACCTTTTGAAGATTTTTTGTTTCGGGCAAAGCTAGCAAGGGAGCAAAGAGTCCCCCGAAAGGTGATGGGAGCAAAGACACGAAGTTTTTTGTGAAATAAATGATGCTAATAATTGGAAAGTGCTTCCAAATTCCCCTTTGGGGGATTGAGGGGGCTTTGTTTCACGCAAAGCTCGCAAGGGAGCAAAGACGCAAATAAATAAGGAATAAGAAACTAAAAATAATAAATAAGGAAATGCAGTTCCAGCTTTTCGAAATCCCCAACCTTTCCCCCGAAAGGTGACGGGAGCAAAGACACGAAGTTTTTTGTGAAGTGGTTTTTGAATAACGGTTTTTGAAGTTATTTTAAAACAAAAAAACGAAGTGATTTTAGATGGATTTTGCGAAAAAATAAATATCCAATTTTTGAAATTAATATCTAAAAATAATTAGTTTTTAAACCCAAAATCATAACACTTATGAATCGTCTAAAATTGTTCTGTTGTTTATTTTTATTGCATTTAATTATTAATCATCAAGGGTTTTCACAATCAAAAGTTTGGGTTACCATACAAAATGAAAACCATGTACCCTATCAATCAACAACCAGACAATTAGTCTCCAATGATTCTGTTTTCAATGTATATATCAATTCGCTAAATATTTTTTCATGTACGCAAGCATTGCCGTCATCAAGAAATAAAATGCTTCAAAAGGTTTATGAATTGACTTCA
>CANKLV010000121.1 GCA_947483415.1 Chitinophagaceae bacterium | reverse complement strand
TCGTTTTATCAAGAGTGTAAAAGTATCATCAAATTCAAATGTGAACTTAGGTTCGGATTTGAAAGCGGGTGCTTATATGCTAGAGGTAAGACAAGGTAAGGAAGTGAAGACAGTAAGGGTGATGAAATTCTAGGAGGGGTTGCACATCTTCAACCTTTACAAGAGGTTTGAGAGGTTCAATGAGTTCAAGAGGTTGTGCAAGGGTTGAAAATATCCAACCCCTGGTCAAAAATATAAAAAATCCCGGTTGCGAAATGCAGCCGGGATTTTTTTCAAATTGAATTAATTGATGTTAGATACTTGATCGAAAACATAAATAAATTTCTAACTTTTTCGGGGCGGGGGAAACACCAAACAACAAACAACAAACAACAAACACCAAACACCAAACACCAAACACCAAACAACAAACAACAAACAAATTCTTTAAACAATTAAACCAAACACATTTATTATAATCTCAAAAAAATGAAAATAAAAAATCCCTTCATTCTTGTTGCATTGTTCTCTATTGGTTTTCAGATGAATACCATTGCACAGAAAAAAGAAAAGCCAAATGTTTTGTTTATTGCTATCGATGATTTGAAACCCATTCTTGGTTGTTATGGGAATAAATTAATTAGTACTCCAAATATTGATCGCTTAGCAAGTATGGGCACCGTTTTTTTAAATAACTATTGTCAACAGGCTGTTTGTGGGCCTACTCGTGCAAGTTTAATGACAGGTAAAAGGCCAGACTATACAAAAGTTTGGGACTTAAAAACTACAATGAGAAGCATCAACCCTGACATCGTATCTATACCTCAATATTTTGCCAGTCAAGGTTATAGTACACAAGGTATTGGTAAAGTTTACGATCCAAGATGTGTTGATAAAAAAATAGATGAACCGTCATGGACTGTACCTTATTACAAAACCGACCTTAAATATTATGCTGATGGTTTTGATGAGCCTATTCTTGGCCGTTATCAGCATCCTGAAACTCGAGCACTTGCAGAAAAATACATCAATGAAGCGTTGGCTCAAGGGATGAAAAAAAGCGAAGCCAATGAATATGCGATGAAGAAAATTAAGCCAACTACAGAATGTGCGGATGTTCCAGACAATGCATACAATGATGGCGCAAATATTTTACAAGCAAAAGATATCCTTAAAGATTTGAGTAAAAGTAGTTCGCCATTCTTTTTTGCAGTTGGAATCGCAAAACCACATTTGCCCTTTGTCGCTCCAAAAAAATATTGGGATTTATATTCAAGAGAAGACATGCCTATTGAAAAGTATCAAGAAAAGCCTAAAAATGCAGTTGATGTTGCCTTTCATAATGCAGGGGAATTAAAAGCATATACAGATATAGCGTCATTAACCTCTTTTAGTGATACAAAAAACTTCGGTTTATCATTGCCGTTAGATAAACAAAAAGAATTGATTCATGGATATTATGCAGCTATTTCTTATACAGATGCTCAAGTTGGAATTTTATTAAATACGCTAGATGAATTGGGTTTGACAAAAAATACAATTATAGTGCTATGGGGAGATCATGGCTGGCATTTGGGTGATCACAACTTATGGTGTAAGCATACCAATTTTGAACAAGCTACACATGCGCCTTTAATTATTTCTTCTCCTAAAATTAAATCTGGTAAAACGAAATCGCAAACAGAATTTGTAGATATTTTTCCTACACTTTGTGATTTAGCAGGGTTGACTGTTCCAACTTATTTGGATGGTAAAAGTCTAATGCCAATTATGAAAAATAATAATGAAATTGTAAAAGAATTCTCAGTAAGTCAATATCCAAGAAGTGGCGGAGATTCAGAATCAGAAAGATTAGGATATGCAGGTGCAAAAGTAATGGGGTATTCTATTCGTACTAGCCAATATCGTTATACTATTTGGATGGGAAGTGCATTTAGAAGTACACAAAAATTTGATAATAGTATGATTATCGGCGAAGAGTTGTATGATTATGTAAATGATCCAGAAGAAAAAGAAAATGTATTTAATGAAAAAAAATACAGTTCAATTTCAAACGATTTGAAAAATAAGATGCTAGATTTTTTTAAAACTCAAGAAGTTAAATAATGATTAGGATTGTTCTTTTATTTAATCTATTTTTTAGTGCACTTTTTTGTAATGCAAATAGCTTTCTTGTTTCAACAAATCAAGAACTTCAAAAAGTCTTGAATAAAGTAAAAGCTGGGGATTCTGTTATTTGGAAAAATGGAGAATACAAAAATGAAAGGATTTTATTTTATCCAGGTAGAAATGGGACAGAAAAAAATCCTATCGTATTATGCGCAGAGTCTGCGGGTAAAGTTCTTTTTTACGGTAACTCACAATTGTTTTTAAGTGGCGATTATTTAAAAGTTGAAGGATTCAAATTTGAAGGAGATTGTACTTTGTCTGACGGAGAACCTGTCATTTCTTTCTCGCCAGAGTCTTCAAATAAATATGATTTGCCAAATCATTGCCGTGTTACAAATTGCGCGATTATCAATTATTCAGTTACAGAAGAATCTGGTAAAAATAATAATTACGTTGCAATGGGAGGTACATATAACGAATTAGATCATTGCAGTTTTTCTGGCAAATTAAATAAAGGCCCAACAGTGGTTGTAAATTATTTTGAAAACGAAAGTTATGTAAAAGGGTCGGATCAAGCACCATCTACATACCATCACATTCATCACAATTTTTTCGGTTATCGTACTTATTCTAACAATGGTGGTGAGCAAATACGCGTTGGCGTTAGTGGTACTTCAGGCACAAAAGGATTTAATTTAATTGAGTACAATTATTTTGAAGAATCAAAAATCGAAGCGGAAGTAATCAGCAATAAAAGTTGCAACAATGTCTACCGATTTAATACTTTGATTGGAAATGATGGTGCATTGGTGCTTCGTCATGGAACGGATTGTGTTGCTTACGGAAATTATATCATAGGAAATAAAAATAATAAGTTGAGTGGTGGTATTCGTATTGTGAATCCCCGTCAATTGGTGTTTAATAATTATATCGAAAACATCGAAGGGGCAGATCGTTCAATGAGGGCCTCTATAGTTGTGATGTCTGGATTTGAAGGCGCTGGGATTAACGAATACTATCCTGCTGATAAAGCGATTGTTGCATATAATACAATTGTCAATCCTACAGGTAATGCGATTAAATTGTCTGTTGGGAATGTTAGCAAAGGCAAATCCTTAGTTGCACCTAAAAACGTTTTGTTTGTTGGAAATTTAGTGATAAATGCACATGATAATATTGAAGCACTGTTTAAAAATTATGATAATGAAGCTACTTACAAATTGACGGATAATTATAATAATGGAAATTTTAAGATTGAAGGATTTAATGCGTTTAGTGATAAAGATTTAGTAAATATTAATGAGTTATTTTCAATGAACAGATCAGTAGATTCAGATTTAAAAACAAAAATAATTAATAAGCTAAAATCGTTTAATATTGATTTTGATGAAAAAGATATTTCTATTTTTAAGCCAGAATGGATTATTTCTAAAAAGAGTATTGGTATAAGCTGGTTAGATTGATAAACTTAAAGTGACAAGTTGAATGTATGAATTAAGGAGTTTGCTAATTTTTACATTTAAATTTAAAATTAAACACAACCCATGAAAAAAGTAATTATTTTGTTTTTTCTTTTTTTAATAAATGATTTGATTTGTTTTGCTCAAAATAAATCAAAGCAAATTAAAGACACTGCGCAGTGCAATAAAAAACAAACTTGTTGCAATAAAAATATCCCTAAAAGGTTTGGGAATACAAATCAATCTGATAATTTATCTCTAATCAATTTATCAGATTCTACTCATGCTGGCATGGTTTGGATTGTTGGGGGTAAATTTTTTATGGGTGGCGATAATGATCAGGCTCGTTCAGATGAGTTTCCAAAGCATCAAGTTGAATTGACTGGTTTTTACATGGATGAAACAGAAGTGACAAACAAGCAATTTGCAAAATTTGTTGCTGAAACCGGCTATATCACAACTGCAGAAAAAGATGTAGACTGGAACGAATTAAAAAAGCAATTGCCTGAAAATACGCCAATGCCTGATAGTGAAATGTTGAAAGCGGCTTCTCTGGTTTTTGTTTCAACGCTTGAAGCCGTTAATTTAAACGATTATAGCCAATGGTGGAAATGGCAGCATGGTGCAAATTGGAAACATCCTCAAGGACCAGATTCTGATATCATTGGGAAAGATAATTTGCCTGTTGTTCAAGTAAGTTGGGATGATGCTAATGCTTATTGTAAATGGGCTGGAAAAAGATTGCCTACGGAAGCGGAGTGGGAATATGCAGTGACAGGTGGTGCAAAAAATACAATGTATAGTTGGGGAAATGCACCCATCGATTCCAATGGATTTCAATGCAATTATTGGCAAGGTAGTTTCCCAAATAATAATCTTGTTGAAGATAAATTTTATAACGCTGCTCCAGTGAAATCGTTTATGCATAACAGTTATGGACTTTATGATATGGCTGGTAATGTTTGGGAATGGTGTAGTGATTTATATCATCACGATTACTATAAAACATTTGAAAAAGTTAAAAGTGCATCTAATCCCAAAGGACCAAATACAAGCTTCGACCCTGATGAGCCTTTGGTTTCAAAAAGAGTCATGCGTGGCGGTTCCTTTCTTTGTAATGAATCTTACTGCAGCGGATATAGAAATTCAAGCCGTATGAAAAGTTCACAAGATACAGGCATGGAGCATGTTGGCTTTAGATGTGTTGCGGATAAAAAATAAAAATTGATATTAGTATATGAGAATTGTTCTTTTCTTTTTTATGGTTTTGATTTCTTCTGTACTTTATGCACAAGAGGTACTAAGAGGAAAGTTGATTTATGAAAACAATTTTGCCTCAGCAAAGAATCTTGCTGATTGGATTATGGAAGGGCCAGGTAAAATTGAGTTTGTAAACAACACGATGGAAATGTATTCGCCAAATGAAGATGGACATCATGTTTTTTGGTGCCCCAATGATTTTCCAAAAGATTTTATTGCAGAATGGGATGCTAAAAATTTTGAAACAGATGCAGGCTTATGTATCATATTCTTTGCTGCAAAAGGACTTAAGGGGCGATCCATTTTTGATTCTTCAATGCCCAAAAGAACAACCGGCGTGTTTACAGATTATACAAAAGGCGCTATGAATTGTTATCATATTTCTTACTATGCTAATGCGAAAGATGATGCGCATAGAGAAACCGCTAACTTAAGAAAGAACAAAGGATTTAACCTTGTGCTTACTGGTGAAAAGGGAATTTCGATGGAGTCTACTTCTTGGAATCACATGAAACTGGTGAAACTAAATAATCAAATTACAATGTATGCCGACGATAGAAAAATAATTGATTGGACAGATGATGGTGTAAAATACGGAGCGGTATTAAATGAAGGAAAAATTGGTTTTAGACAAATGAAATGGACTCATTTTGCGTATAAAAATTTCAAAGTGTGGCATTGTAATGCCTCAAAATAAAAATATTTCAAACCCAATAAATAAAAAAATGATTAAAAATTCGATTTTAAATATTTGTGTAACTACTTCAATTCTTTTAGGCGGAATTAGTTTAATGGTTTTTAAAAATCATGAAAAGAAAACAATTCCATCAATTGTAAATTCGGTTAAATCAAATGTGCTTTTATCTTCAAGCACAACAAATGAATCCTCAATAAAAGAATTACAAGAAGCGCATCAATTTGAAAAATCAAAATCAAATCCATCTGAAGAATCAAGACCTGATATTTTATTTTTTCTTGCTGATGATATGATGTCGATTGCTTGTGAACCTTATGGTAACGTAGATGTACATACGCCAAATCTTTCTAAGCTTGCAAAAGATGGAATGTG
>CANKLV010000120.1 GCA_947483415.1 Chitinophagaceae bacterium | reverse complement strand
CAATGCCAGGAGATTTTGAATCTCTAAATGTATCTGTTGCAACGGGTATTATTCTTTATGAAGTATCTCGTCAACGATTTCCAATAGCTTAAGTATTTATTTTGCTAAAAATTTAGAAATGCAAAACCATCAATCTATAAAACTGGTAGAATGTCCGCGAGATGCGATGCAAGGTTGGCATGAATTTATTCCAACTGTCGATAAAA
This sequence comes from Chitinophagaceae bacterium, assembly GCA_947483415.1. Classification (GTDB taxonomy): domain Bacteria; phylum Bacteroidota; class Bacteroidia; order Chitinophagales; family Chitinophagaceae; genus Ferruginibacter. Next base: position 5,688 of record CANKLV010000120.1, on the reverse strand, counting down.
TAAGATATTTAAATACATTATTGCAAGTTGGATTTCACACCATTGATTTTGGCAGTTTTGTATCGCCAAAAGCAATTCCTCAAATGGCAGATACAAAAGAAGTTTTGGAAAATCTCGACCTATCAAATACAACGTCAAAATTGCTTGCAATTGTTGCCAATAAAAGAGGCGCAGAAGAGGCAGTGACTTTTAATCAAATCGATTTTCTTGGCTTCCCATTTTCAATTTCCGAAACTTTTCAACAACGAAATACAAATACTTCTATTGAGCAGTCATTCAATCAAGTGCTCGATATTCAAGAATTGAGTGTTCGTAATCATAAAAAACTGGTTATTTATATTTCGATGGGCTTTGGAAATCCCTACGGAGACCCATATTACGAAGAGATGGTTTTTGAATGGGCGAATAAATTTGCAAATATTGGAATTGATTTTATTTCTTTAGCCGATACTGTTGGCTTGGCAACACCAGAACAAATTGAACGCACAACAAATTTCCTTATACATTCCATGCCAAAAGTGGAAATTGGTGTTCATTTGCATTCTACGTCCATCAATTGGAAACAAAAAACAGAAGCCGCTTTCAATGCGGGTTGTTTAAGATTTGATGGCGCCATCAATGGTATTGGCGGTTGCCCAATGGCAGGAGATAGTCTTGTAGGGAATATGAATACCAATTTGATGATAGATTTTTTCAATGAAAAGGGAGTTCCCCTAAATCTTGATTCTTCAAAATTGGCAGATGCTGTTCAAATCGCAACTGAGATTTTTATATAAAATTTTTACTTTAAATAAAATAGTTTTCAATAAATAGAAATGGAATTCAGATTATCTTTTACACCAAAGCCTTTTATTCAAAAAATCGAACATCAACATCAATTGTTTTTGGCGGGCTCTTGCTTCACCGAACAGATTGGTGCCAAGTTGACGAATTACAAATTCAAGACTATCGAAAACCCCAATGGAATTTTATTTAATCCAATCAGTATTTCAGAAAATATTATTTCTTATATCAACCAAAAAGAATATGCAGAAGATGATTTGTTTTTGCACAATGAAATCTGGGGAAGTTGGAATCATCATACTAAATTTTCGGATGTTAGTCAAACCAATGCTTTAGAGAAAATAAACCATTCGCAAAAAGCAGCGTATGAATTTTTGAAAAATGCAGATTGGTTAATCATTACATTAGGGTCATCTTATGTGTACGAATTAGAAAACAATAGAGTGGTAGCCAATTGTCATAAAGTGCCTACGGATAAGTTTAATAAAAAACTATTATCGGCTTTGGAAGTAGAAGCGGCAATGGGTGAAATGATAGAAAAGCTAAAAGTATTTAATCCAACCATAAAAATAATTTTTACCATTAGTCCGGTTAGGCATCTGCGTGATGGATTTGTAGAAAATAATAGAAGTAAAGCTAATTTGATAACTGCAATACACGAGTTGGTAGCTGCATTTGAAAACTGTTTTTATTTCCCTTCTTACGAATTGATTATTGATGATTTAAGGGATTATCGTTTTTATGCAGAAGATATGGTGCATCCCAATTATCAAGCAACCCAATATGTTTGGGAGAAATTTACAACCGCTTGTATTGATGAAAAATCGCTTTTGATCATGAAAGAAATTAGCATTATAATTGCGGCAAAAAATCATCGACCTTTTAATCCAAGTTCCAATCAGCACCTTCAGTTTTTAAAAACCAATCTAGAGAAATCCTTGAACCTTCACCAATCTTATCCACATTTAGATTTAAAGGTGGAAATTGATTTTTTTGAGAATGGGATAAATAATTTTAAATAACATTTATATTTTCAGAAAAAAGCAATAACTTTCTAATCGGATTTAACCAAAACTAACTTTTAAAAGCTTTTTATCATAATGAATTTGCTATGCATTAGTTGAAATTCATTATTTGTTTAGTCATAATTATAAAATAAAATTTTTATGAAGTCAATAAAATTAATCATTGCACTTTTTGTTTTTTCAACAACCATACAAGCTCAGCGCATTAATAAAATCTTTATTAAAGAGAAAGGCGCTTCGATTGTTACTAGTTTTTTGTTGAGTGAAAATGTAGTAATTCAGGTTGCTCAAGATGGATCAATAGCAAAATGGGGAATTGACAGATATTCAGATAGAGGTACAGATTATATCCAACGTCCTCTAGAAGCTTACACTGGCAGGGTTGAATATTATACAGAAAAAGAAAACGAGGCGTTTAGAGGTAAAATAAAATACATTGGCAATACCATGTTAACGTATTACGCAAGTTTTGATGAGAAAACAATGGTGGGTAAATTGAAAAGTATCGGTCCAATCAAAATTACATATAACACAGTTTACGACGATGCTACAGCAGTTGGAAAAATAAAATCAATTGGACAAATGAACTACACTTATTACAGTTCATTTGATAATGATGCATTTAAAGGAAAGATAAAAGCTACTGGCAATGTAGGGCTCACATATTATTCGTCAACGGATGATAAAGCCTATGCTGGTAAAATAAAAAGTTTCAATAACGTAGGGTTTTCATATTACTCTTCTTTAGATCAACCAAGTTTGAGAGGTGCTCAAAAAACAGGGAATACTTTGCAGGTGGTTAATGGCATTACCTATTATCTTTGGCAATAACCAAAATGATCAATGAATCCTATCGCCTCTAACCTCAGAGCTATTCATTAATTCTTTTTCGTATTCTAGCCAGGCTTTCCATCTTTTACGAACTATTTTTTTATCGATATAATGCTCGGCAAGATTTATAAACATGGTATAATGACCGGCTTCACTTTCCATGAATTTTCTATAAAATTTACGCATGTAAGCGTCTTCCATGCCTTCACTTAATCTTTTAAATCTTTCGCAACTTCTGGCTTCAATTAACGCCATGATAAGCATTTGGTCTAGAAATCTTTCATCCGGACTACCTCCTTTTACTTGGAAGTCAATTAACTTATTCACATACACATCTTTGCGTTGTCTGCCCAATTGTAAATTGCGTTTTTTTAATTCAGCCAAAACCTGTCTAAAATGTCCCCATTCTTCGGTTACAATGGGACTTAATTCGTCTACCAAAAAACTCTTTTCCGAATTTTTTTGAATCAATGAAATACAGGTCGTTGCCGCTTTTTGCTCGCAATACGCATGGTCGGTAAGGATTTCTTCTAATTCGATTTCTGCAAGATTAACCCATCTTGGATCGGTGGGTAATTGCAATCCAAGGATATTTTTTGTATGTTCACTTAACGATTTTTCCATACTCAAAAATAAATCATGGATTTTTATCTACAAGCATTTTTTTAATTTGGGGATAATATGATAATCGTAAGAGCCAAATTTGAATTAATTTAGAATTTTTAAAATATTTATGAGAATCTTTTTTTCTATTTTATCCTTTTTATTTACGGCTACATTATGTTTTCTATTAGATACAAAATCCGTATTCAAATTACCATTCGGGAAATTTCTTTCTCCACAGGCTGGTATTTGGCAAAATGCAGAATCTTTTGATGCTGATTTTTCTGAAAGTTTGACATTTGATCAACTTTTAGGTAAAACCAATGTTTATTTGGATGAGCGCCTTGTGCCACACGTTTTTGCGGAAAATGAATCAGATGCTTTTTTCGTACAAGGCTTTTTACATGCGAAATTCAGATTGTGGCAAATGGATTTTCAAACTATGTATGCTGCCGGAAGGACAAGCGAAGTGGTTGGTGATGTGGCGTTAAATCACGACAGGGAATTTAGAAGATTGGGTTTGGTCTACGCTGCCGAAAAATCACTCGTTGAAATGGAAAGTGATTCTGTTTCCAAATCGGCTTGCGATGCATATACTGCAGGCGTAAATCAATATATATCCTCGTTAACCTACAGCAATTTACCGCTCGAGTATAAGCTGCTTGGCTATCAGCCAGAAAAGTGGACTAACTTTAAATCAGCCCTTTTTCTAAAGTATATGGCCTATGATTTATCCGGAAATGATAAGGATTTTGAAATGTCAGATGCAAAAGCTTCATTTACTAAAAATGACTTCGATTTGCTTTTCCCAAGTAAGCAAGATTCATTAGATCCAATAATTTCTAAAAATACTTTTTTCTCATTTGCTACAATACAACCGGCAGTTCCTGCTTTTGCAGATTCAATTTATTTCAACTTTTTAAAAGATACACTCGCAATTCCAGAAGTCGAAATGCCAGATCAATTCAATGGAAGCAACAATTGGGCAGTTGATTCCATTAAAACAAAATCGAAATACCCCATTCTTTGCAGTGACCCACATCTCAAAATTAATAACCCATCTGTTTGGTATGAAATGCAAATGTCTACGCCAAATGCTAATGTATATGGTGCAAGCTTTCCGGGTGCGCCAGGCATCATTATTGGGTTTAACGACAGTTGTGCTTTTGGGTTTACCAATGCAGGACGTGATGTAAAAGACTATTACGAAATTAAATTTAAAGACGATTCTAAATCTGAATATTGGTTCGACAGCAATTGGGTTAATACAACTCGAAGAATTGAAACAATAAATATTGCAGGTAAGTCGGCTTTCTATGATACAGTTGCCTATACCATTTTTGGCCCAGTAATTTATGATGCTTCGTTTTCAGGGAAAAGCAATAAGCTCAATAAAAATTATGCTGTTCGTTGGTCTGCTCTTGATAACAGCAACGAGTTCAAGTTTTTTTATTTACTCAATCATGCAAAAAATTATAATGACTTTAAACAAGCTTTGCCTTATTTAAAATCTCCAGGTCAAAATTGTGTTTTCGCTTGTAAAAATGGAGACATCACAATGCATGTTCAAGGTGCATTTCCTGCCAAATGGAAAGGACAAGGCGAATTTGTAATGCCCGGATTCGACAGCAGTTATATGTGGCAAGGGATGATACCTCAAGCTGAAAATCCATTTCAGTTTAATCCAGAAAGGGGATTTGTAAGTAGCGCAAATCAACGACCAGCGGATTCTACTTATCCGTATTTTATTGGCAGTAATTATCCCGTATATCGAGGTTTGTATTTGAATCAAAAGTTGTCGTCAATGAACGATATTACTACCGCAGATATGATGGCATTGCAAACCAGTAATTATAATGTATTCGCAGAAATGGCGATGCCGCTTTTGCTTAAAAATATTAGCGTTGAACAGCTCAATGAAAATGAAAGAAAGTACTTTCAGAAATTAGAAAATTGGCGTTTTGAATATGATGTAAATACTACAGCTGCTACCATTTTTGAATTAAGCTGGAATAAACTAACAGATACCATTTATAATGATCAGTATGCCAACAAACCTAAAAATACAGCAAGGCCTTACAAAAGTACTTTACTAGATGCCTTGCTGCGTGATAGTACTTATAAGTTTATTGATAATATTACGACAACAAATAAAGAAACAATACAAGATGTAGTTACGGCAGCATTTAAATCTGTATCATTAGAAGCCAATCAGCTTGAAAAGCAAAACAAACTGTCGTGGGGTAAATATAAGGATACACATGTTGATCATTTACTGAAATTGCCTGGTTTTGGAGCTGAACATTTAAAAATCGGAGGAAATGAAAATTGTTTAAATGCAACCAAATCCAGTCATGGACCTAGTTGGAGAATGATTGTGAATTTAACGCCCAATACCGATGCTTATGGCATTTATCCTGGTGGACAAAGCGGAAATCCGGGGAGT
>CANKLV010000119.1 GCA_947483415.1 Chitinophagaceae bacterium | reverse complement strand
CCAATATGATTTTTTAAATATGGTGAATCTGTAATGCTCAAAACCTGAGTTGAATCATCTGGAAGAACGATATCTTTTCCATCATAATTTTGATGTACAATAGGCTTCACGTTTGTTCCACTGCAATCAGGCGCTGTATCTACGTGTGAACAAAAACAAATTACTGGAATATTTTCTTTATCAGAATTAGAAGGAATCGTTGCATAAACATATCCAAATTCATCCACCGTAGCATCCGACAAGCCCATGGTTAAAAGTTCTTGATGCAAAAGTTTACTTAAATCTTTCTGCTTTTCTGTTGTAGGGTGTGCAGGACTGTTTGGATCACTTTGTGTATCTATTCTAGCATAACGAACAAAACGATCTATTAGTTCGGCTTTATTGATTGAGACCATATTTTAAAATTACGAGTGTTTGTGATAAAAATATTAGGCAATCTCTACCAATTCAATATCGAAAATCAATGTTTCGCCTGCTAAAAAATGATTGGCATCTAATATAATAATATCTTCTTTTATTTCAGATACAATAACGGGAAACGGTTGCCCGTTTTGATCACTTAAAGTCAATGTCATACCAATTTCTAATTTCATTTCAGCTGGTACATTTGTTTTAGGAAAAGGAATAATGGCTTCGTCACTTTTCACCCCGTAAGCTTCTTCAGGAGCAATTTCTATTGTCTTTTTTTCTCCTAATTTCATACCTGGCATTGCGGCATCAAAACCTTTAATCATTTGGCCAGCACCAATTGTAAATTCCAATGGTTCTCTTCCAACTGAAGAATCGAATTCTTTACCTGAAGTTAGTTTTCCTGTGTAGTGTACTTTTACTAAATCCCCTGCTTTAGCTTGTTGCATTTTAATTTTTTTTGAGTTTAATGTTTGCCATCATCATTGAAACGATGGATATTTGATGAGATTTTTTAAACGCCTTTGGTTGGCTTTAAATCACAATATTAGAAATAAAAAACTACTCAGCCGAATTAAAAAACTTTACCCAACTTTGAACAATGAAACAGATGTTAATAAAATTGATTGCCGCGTTGGTTTTTTTATCGCAAACAGCATGTGCTCAAAATCAAAAAAACAATACCAACTATAAACAATTAGAAACTGGTGCAGAACAGATTTCTAGCTTCTTACCTCTGCTCAAAGGCAAATCTGTAGGAGTTTTTGCCAATCAAACAGCCGTAATAGGTAAAACCCATTTGGTAGATAGTCTTGTACGTTTAGGTGTAAATATCCGGGTAATTTTTGGACCTGAACATGGTTTTAGGGGAAAAGCAGATGCAGGTGAACATGTTGATAATAATATTGATGCCAAAACTGGAATTCAGGTAATTAGCTTGTATGGAAATCATAAAAAGCCAACTTCAGAAGATTTAAAAAATATTGATATTCTTATTTTTGATGTTCAAGATGTTGGGGTAAGATTCTACACATTCATTTCTTCATTGGAGTATATGATGGAAGGTGCTATTGAAAATAATAAACCACTTATCATTCTTGACCGCCCAAATCCAAATGGATTTTATGTTGATGGCCCTGTGCTTGAAAATGAATTTAAAAGTTTTGTTGGTATGCAACCCATTCCCATCGTCTATGGTATGACGATAGGTGAATATGCAAAAATGCTTTTGGGTGAAAATTGGTTGTCTCCATCAACAATGAAAATGTACAATCCTGGTTTAATAAATGTCATTGCTTTAAAAAATTACGATCACAATACTTTGTATACGCTTCCAGTAAATCCTTCGCCCAATTTAAAAGAAATGGAATCGATTTATATTTATCCATCTACCTGTTTTTTTGAAGGAACGATTTTGAGTGAGGGACGTGGTACAGAAAAACCATTTCAAATTTTTGGTCATCCCAATTTACCCAAAACATTTTATTCATTTACGCCCAAACCCAATGATGGTGCTAAAAGCAGCAAATGTTTTAATCAAACATGCTATGGATGGAACTTAAGCGGAAACAAAGATTCCGTTTTAAAAAAATTAAACAAAAAAATACAAATCAAATATTTGATTGAAGCTTACAATTTATTTCCTGGTAAGGATAGTTTTTTTCTTAAAAATAATTTTTTCAATAAACTAGCAGGAAATGATAAATTGATGCAACAAATAAAAGATGGAAAATCAGAATCAGAAATCAGAAAAAGTTGGGAAACCGAATTGATGAAATTCAAAGCCATCAGAAAAAAATACTTGCTTTATCCTGATTTTAATTAAAAAAAACTAGTGAAAAGTTAAAATTAAAAAAATGAATTACAAAGACATAGGAATGATATTCATGGGAACGCCTGAATTTGCAGTAGTTTCACTCGATAAATTGGTAAATGCGGGCTGTAAAATTGTAGCCGTAATTACTGCTCCAGATAAGCCTGCAGGACGTGGAATGGAAATGCAATTTTCTGCCGTAAAAAAATATGCAGTAGAAAAAGGATTAACGGTATTGCAACCCGAAAAATTAAAAAATCCTGATTTTATTGAACAATTAAAATCATTAAAAGCTGATTTACAAATTGTGGTTGCTTTTAGAATGTTACCAGAAATGGTTTGGAATATGCCACCAATGGGTACGCTAAATTTACATGGATCGCTTTTGCCAAAATATAGAGGCGCAGCGCCCATCAATTGGGCAATCATCAACGGTGAAGCATACACGGGCGTAACCACGTTCAAACTAAATCATGAAATTGATACTGGAGATATTTTACTAACTGAGAAAATCCCTATAATCGAAAATGAAACTGCTGGGACTTTACATGATAAAATGAAAGTTATTGGCGCTGATTTACTTTTAAAAACTGTAATCGGTTTATCCGAAAACAGCATTTCTGAAATACCACAAAATCATCAGGAAGTATTAAAAAATGCACCAAAAATATTTACAGAAAACTGCATAATCAATTGGAATAAATCTGCTATTGAAATCAATCAATTAATCAATGGGCTATCACCATATCCGGCAGCATTTACTCATTTGAATGAAAAGAAATTAAAAATATTTTCTGCAGAAATAGAGTTAACTAATACAAGCTCAATAGAAAAAGGAATACATCAAACCGATGGAAAAAATTACTTAAAATTCAGTTGTGCTGACGGATTTATAATCATCAAAGATTTGCAATTAGAAGGCAAAAAACGAATGCCCATTTCTGATTTTTTAAGGGGATTCCGCTTAAATTAACAAGTTATAAAAAGCTTATTTGTCTAGTTTAAGCTTTTGAAGTACAGGAAAATTGATAGCAGCTTTAGGCACAACAAGACTAATGGTATTGATGGCGAAATACGCTTCAGAAACATGCACATAACCATAATATTCTCCATCAGTACCCCAAGAATTTTTTACGATAAAAAACATTTTCCCTTCTTTGCTTTTTTCAATCCCAACGATATGCATTAAGTGGTCATCTTGTGTTGTAAAATTTTCAAATAATTGTTGGCGTATATCTGCATTCCAAGTGGCTTCTTTGAAATCAGGATTCATGTGCTCAACGAGTTCATCCGACGGAGCGAGGAACATGCCCATTCCAATTTTTCCATCAAAACCATTATTGCTTAAATCTGCATCCCAAAGTACTGTATGCCCATTTTGTAAAGCCGTTTCTGTAACACGAATCATTTCTTCCAAGGGTAAATTATAATAAGCTCCATTGCTATAATTATCCGGTACTTCTATGATAAATGGTTTGTAATATGGATGGTGTTGAAACGATGTGATGTTTACATAATCAGACGCATTGAATTTCAAAAAATTTGAAGCAAATTCATTGGGCGTGTACTTTACATTATTGTACGAAAATTGATTGGGAAGTATGCCCAAATAGTTATCTAAAATACGCTCAAATCCTGGTTTCCAATCTTTCATAGTTGCTGGCTTCCTTGATTTCAATGTACTGTCTACATATCTTTTTAAATCTGCAAACATTTGAGCGTGTTGATAGGTTTGCTGTCCATTTGTTAAGCCATTATAAGCGGATTGTGTAATTGCTCCGTATGTTGAAATGGCATGAATGACATCATGCCCAAGTCCACCTTCGCTAAACTGTGCTTTCCCTTGTCTGAGTAAATAATTAGAGGCTTTTTCGAGATAAATTTTTCTTACCACATACATTTCACTTAAATCTAAAACGCCCAATTTATTTTTATATGACTCGCTTTCCACAAGAGATGTGGTGGAAAACGACCAGCATGTATTGGTTTGTTCTTGATCTTTTATGCTTGTTGAAAAGTTCTTTTTCCCATTAATAAACCAATCACCCGAAATGGCTTTTACCCCTGAAGGATCAGGAGATACGTCGTTTATTGGTTTACGTTGTGCTGAGGCTTGAAACACATTTAATACAACGAGTGCTACAATAATTATTCTATTCATCTTGAATGATTTTAGTATACAATGGAAACCACAAATTGATCATCCGTAGTACCCAATGCTTCTGCCGCAGAATTGCTAAGTCTTAATACCAATCCCTTATTTTGAGGTAAATCAGGAATTACATCCAACACTTTTGCATAAATGGTTTTTTGATTTACAGGATGTGTGATTTTTAAAATTGTTCCTGCTGGAGCAGTATTGTGTAGGCAATAATATTTTCCGTCTTCCCATCCACTTGTACTTTTGAAAATACCTGCATTTCCTGTTTCTAACTCATCTGAATTTTTATTTTTTTCATTGAATGATGATTTAAAGAACCCTCCATTAACATCTTTAACAGAAGATGTTTTAGCAGGCGTTGATTTTACAACAGGTGCTTCCTCTTTTTCAGTTTTCGTTTCTGTAATTGTTTCTACTTTCTTTTCGGGTACTGTGGTTTTGGTAACAACCGTTTTTTTAGTTTCTTCGGCTGGTTTTGTTTCTGTTGGCGTTGATTTTTGAGGAGTTGTTGTTTTGGTTGATGTATTTGAATACCCAACAATCAATTCCATTCCTTCACTTAATCCATCAGTTGTGAGGTTGTTCCATTTTTTTATATTGTCAATGGTAGCACTTGGAAACAACTTGCTAATTTGATAAAGGGTTTGTTTTTTCTCAACCTTATGGTAAATGGGTTGCGATCCTTTCGTTTCAGTTGTTGTAGTTGCCGTCTTTTTAGGCTCTACTTTTTCAATTGGTTTTTCTTCAACTTTTGGCGTGGCTTTTTGTTCAACGGGCGTTTCATTTTTGGCAAGTGGGGCCATTTTTTTTACCTTAGGTATGTTTAATACTTGTCCAATCTTTACGCCTATTTCAAACGAAATATTATTGAATTCAGCCAATTCTCTTGGGTGAACATCATATAATCTGCCGATAGAAAAAATGGATTCTTTAGGACCAACGGTATGTGTTTTTTGAGCCAATACAAAAAGAGGCAGAAAAAGTAAAATAAATAATATCGCTTTCATTATTGATGGGTTTATTTAGTTAAGGTTTTTAAAGTTACAAAACTGCTCGTTAAGTTGGAAAAATAGTTCATTACTTGTTTAAAATTCGCCATTCTCGCGGATAATAATTGTTAAAACGATTCGACATTGATTTGATAAATCCCAATGGCAATTCATTATACATTATTAATTTCCATCCGGGTGATGTATCTTTTAATTCAAAATTTTGATGCCTTAAATATTGTAATGCATCTTCTTTAATTAAATGAATAGTTTCTACATCAAGCGATAATATTGTACTTACCGCAAGTTCGTGAGATGGGATCAATTCATTTCTGATAACGCTTCCAATGTTCACACCAATTTTTTTGATGTACAATGCCGATTGAAGATTGGCCATTTCTTGAAGTAAAATATAAGGCAAAGCGATAACCTCGTTTTTCCAATTGAAATATTCAATGTCTATTTTTGGGTTAACCCATTTTGATAAATATTCAAACTGAGATTTTGAAACGGTTGATTTTTGGTTGATTG
>CANKLV010000118.1 GCA_947483415.1 Chitinophagaceae bacterium | reverse complement strand
TGAATTTATTGTTGTATGGAATGGAAGACATTCAAGAAGAAATGGATTTAAATGACGCGTCTAATTTCAGCGAAAAAACGTCGAGCTTTTATCCCGATGAATATGAAGGTGCAATTAATATGATTAAACGGTGGTTTTCATCTGCAAACACATCGGAAGCGGTTAGGGATTGGGCGGGAAAATTTATGATTTTAAAAACTTGCGAAACCTGCGAAGGCACAAGACTAAAAAAAGAAAGTTTGTGGTTTAAAGTTGATAATAAAAACATCGCAGAATTGAGCGAAATGGATTTGGATGTGTTAAGTGAATGGTTTGCTGATGTTGAAAAAAGATTATCTAAAAAGCAAAATGAAATTGCAAAAGATATACTTAAAGAAATCAGAGAGCGCCTGCAATTTTTGCTAAACGTAGGTTTAACCTATCTAACGTTAAGTCGCCCATCAAAAAGTTTAAGCGGTGGCGAATATCAGCGCATTCGATTGGCGACCCAAATTGGTTCTCAGTTACAAGGCATTACGTATGTTTTGGATGAGCCTAGTATTGGTTTACATCAACGCGATAATCAACGCTTAATAAATGCCCTGTGTAATTTGAGAGACATTGGCAATTCTGTATTGGTAGTTGAACACGATAAAGACATAATGTTGGCTGCAGATTATTTGGTAGACATTGGACCCAAAGCAGGTATTCATGGAGGTAGAATTGTAGCAGAAGGAACGCCACAAGATGTGATAAACAGCAATTCCGATACAGCTCAATATTTAAACGGCAAGAAAAAAATCGCGGTTCCAGTTGAAAGAAGAAAAGGAAATGGAAATACAATTGTAGTTAATGGCGCCTGCGGAAACAACCTGAAAAATATATCCGTTTCATTTCCATTAGGTAAATTAATTTTTGTTACAGGCGTTAGCGGAAGTGGAAAATCCACATTAATCAATGAAACACTTTACCCCATTTTAAATCAATATTGCTATAACTCAAAAACAGCGCCGCTGAAATATAAGTCAGTAAAGGGTTTAGAGCATATTGACAAAGTAATAGAAATAGATCAGAGTCCAATTGGAAGAACACCAAGAAGCAATCCTGCAACGTACTGCGGTTTTTTTACAGACATCAGAACGCTATTTGCATCCGTACCTGAGGCAAAAATCAGGGGTTATCAAGCAGGTCGTTTTTCTTTTAATGTAAAAAGCGGAAGATGCGAAACCTGCGAAGGTGGTGGAATGCGTGTAATCGAAATGAATTTCTTGCCTGATGTAATGGTGCATTGTGAAAAATGTAATGGCAAAAGATACAATCGCGAAACACTTGAAATTCGTTACAAAGGAAAATCAATAAGTGATGTATTAAACATGACCGTTGAAGAAGCCGTAGAATTCTTTTCGGCAGTACCGTATATCTATCGAAAAGTAAAAGTATTGCAAGATGTTGGATTGGGCTATATCACACTCGGACAAAGCGCAGTTACTTTAAGTGGTGGCGAAGCGCAACGGGTGAAATTGGCTACCGAATTGGGCAAAAGAGATACTGGAAAAACTTTTTACATTTTAGATGAACCAAGTACTGGGCTACATTTTCAAGATATTGGACTATTGCTTGATGTACTTCAAAAATTAGTGGATAGAGGCAACACCGTTCTGGTAATTGAACATAATTTGGATATGATAAAAGTGGCAGACCACATCATCGATATTGGGCCAGAAGGTGGTAATGGAGGCGGGAAGGTTTTGTATGAAGGCACGCCCGAAAAAATGGTTTCCGTAAAAGAAAGCATTACAGCAAAATATGTAAAAGCAGAATTGATGTAACTGATTTCTCAAGATCACTTTTCTTTTTCAAACAGCATTTCAATATGTGGAATACCATCTTCCATATAGACTTCGCTGGTTTGTGTAAAACCCAAATTGCTGTAGAAATTCAGTAGATACAATTGCGCGCCTATTTTTATTTTTTGCACACCATATTGCTGTAAAGTTTTCTCAATAGCTACTTGCATTAATGCTACCCCAAATCCATTTTTACGAAATCCAGGATTGGTAAGCACCCTGCCGATACTTGCTTCTTCATAAGAAACACCTGGCGCAAGTATGCGCACATAAGCAACCAACACATCATCTTGCCATCCACATAAATGCCAAGCATCTACATCTTTATTATCGGTATCTAAATACACACAATTTTGTTCCACCACAAACACCTCACTTCTAAGCGAAAGAATGGTATATAATTCTTGTGTAGTTAATGAATTAAAATGTTTGTATGTCCAATGTAACGATTGCATAAGTTTGATTTAATAGCCATAAATTTCTTTCCAACGTGATTTTAAAAATTGACGAATTTCTTCTTCTCTTGCATTTTTCTGTGGCGAATAAAATCTTGTTCCAGAAATGGCTTCTGGCAAAAATTCTTGAAGCACAAAATTGTTTTCAAATTGATGCGCATATTGATAATCCTTTCCATAATCCATTTGCTTCATCATTTTGGTTGGCGCATTTCTAAGATGAAGTGGCACGGGCAAATCACCTGTTTTTCTAACCGTTACTAAAGCCTCGTCAATAGCCAAATACGAAGCGTTACTTTTTACAGATGTAGCCAAATAAACAGCGCATTGAGAGAGTATAATTCTGCTTTCGGGATAACCAATAACATTCACCGATTGAAAGGTTGTATTGGCTAATAACAAAGCGTTTGGATTAGCATTTCCAATATCTTCACTGGCGAATATCATCATTCTTCTGGCAATAAATTTTACATCTTCCCCACCCTCTATCATTCGCGCCAGCCAATACACCGATGCGTTGGGATCGCTACCCCGCATGCTTTTTATAAATGCCGAAATGATGTCGTAATGCTGCTCTCCCGTTTTATCATACAACGCAATTTTTTGTTGCGCAATTTGCATCACCAATTCATCTGTAACTACTCCATTCAAACCCACTTGATCACAAACCAATTCAAACAAATTCAAAAGCTTTCGAGCATCACCACCAGATAAGCGAATCAATGTTTCCGTTTCTTTTAAAACTATATTTTTTGAGTGAATGGTTGCGTCTTTTTCTAAAGCAATTTGTAAAAGTTGATTCAAATCCTTTTCAGACAATGCTTTCAACACGTATACCTGACTTCTACTTAATAACGCACTATTTACTTCGAAAGAAGGATTTTCGGTTGTAGCGCCAATTAAAGTGATGATGCCTTTTTCAACAGCACCCAACAAAGCATCTTGTTGCCCTTTATTAAATCGATGTATTTCATCAATAAATAAAATGGCTCCATTCTTCGTTTTTGCCAGTTCAATTATTTCTCGAATGTCTTTAACACCAGAAGAAATGGCACTTAATGTAAAAAATGGTTGATTTAATGTATTGGCAATAATGCCTGCGATGGTTGTTTTTCCCACACCAGGCGGACCCCATAAAATGATAGACGGAATTTTTCCTTGCTCAATGGCAGTCCTTAAAATACTTCCTTTACCCGTAAGATGTTCTTGTCCTATCAAATCATCTAAAACTTGAGGACGAAGTCTTTCTGCTAAAGGAGGAAGTTGCATTTATGTTTATTAATCTTTTAAATCAAGTTTAATCTGAAGCTCATCAAATTGCTTGTCGTCAATCGTTGATGGTGCATCAATCATTACATCTCTGCCGCTATTGTTTTTAGGGAAAGCAATAAAATCTCTGATGCTTTCACTGCCACCTAAAATAGAACAAAGTCTGTCGAAACCAAAAGCAATACCACCATGCGGAGGGGCTCCATATTCAAAAGCACCTAGTAAAAATCCAAATTTATGTTGTTGCTCATGTTCATCCATGCCTAATGCAGCAAACATTTTTTGTTGTAGTTCTTTTTGAAAAATTCGAATACTACCACCACCAATTTCATTTCCGTTTAATACCATATCATAAGCATTGGCTTTGATGTTGGCATAAGGATGTTTTAAATATTCTGATGGATTTTCGATTACCGGATTATTATTAATCATGGTATCAATATCAGAAGGTTTTGGAGAGGTAAATGGATGGTGACGTGCCACCCAACGATTGTCATCTTCTGCATATTCAAACAATGGAAAATCTAGTACCCATAACAATTTGAATACTTCTGGGTTACGCTTTCCAAATTGTTGTGCCAAATGCAAACGCAATTCACTAGCTGCTTTACGCGTTCTTTCCTCAGCACCAGCAACTATAAAAATCATATCGCCTGGTTGTGCTGCAGTTGCTTCTGCAATTGCTTTTAATTTATCTTCAGCATAAAACTTATCTACGCTGCTTTTAAATGTTCCATCAAGATTACACTTGATGTACACCAATCCTTTCATACCTATTTGCGGACGTTTAACCCATTCCGTTAGTTCATCAGTTTGCTTACGCGTGTATTCGCTACAACCAGGCGCTGCCAATGCAATTACGGTTTCTGATTCATCAAACACTTTAAAATCAACACCACTGATTAATGATGAAATATCTGCTTTATTTGGAAATGTATGCGCTGGAAATTTAAGGTTACACAATTTCATATCGAAGCGAATATCTGGCTTGTCGTTTCCGAAATTCCACATGGCTTCTTCCCATGTCATTCTTTCTACAGATTCGGTATAGTCTATGTTTTTTACATCCTTAAAAATCCTTTTGATTAAATTTTCAAACATGTTCAAAATGTCTTCTTGTTCTACAAACGACATTTCGCAATCTATTTGTGTAAATTCTGGCTGACGATCAGCACGTAAATCTTCATCTCTAAAACATTTTACAATTTGATAGTAACGGTCATAACCACTCACCATCAACAATTGCTTAAAGGTTTGTGGCGATTGAGGCAGCGCATAAAATTGTCCGGCATTCATTCTGCTTGGCACCACAAAATCTCTCGCACCTTCAGGAGTTGATTTTATAAGAAATGGTGTTTCAATATCCATGAATTGTTGTTCATGTAAAAAGTTACGCGTGCTTCTGCTTACTGCATATCTAAGCTCTAGATTTTTTTTAACGGCTTGTCTTCTCAAATCCAAAAAGCGATATTTCATTCTAAGTTCATCTCCTCCATCCGTATCATCTTGAATGGTAAAAGGTGGCGTTATCGATTTGTTTAAAATGGTAAAATCTGAAACCA
Organism: Chitinophagaceae bacterium; assembly: GCA_947483415.1. Classification (GTDB taxonomy): domain Bacteria; phylum Bacteroidota; class Bacteroidia; order Chitinophagales; family Chitinophagaceae; genus Ferruginibacter. Next base: position 907 of record CANKLV010000118.1, on the reverse strand, counting down.
AAATTTCTATTTCTCCTGTTGGTAAATTTGGATTTTTACTGCTTCTTTCATTAACTACGCCAGAAACTTGAAGTACAAATTCTCTACCCAATGGATTGGCTTCCAGTTTTTCATTTAAAGATTCAGAAAACAGCAATTGAGTTAATCCATAACGATCTCTTAAATCCACAAAAGTAATGCTGCCAAATTTCCGAATGGTTTGAACCCATCCCGCTAAGGAAATATTTTTGTTTACTGCTTTAATGTTTAATTCTCCACAGGTATGCGTTCTGAACATATTTAATTAATTGAAAAGTAATTTTTATAATTGTATGCAAATATAAGTCAAACTAAAGGCTTGATTTATGCCATTTTACATTGTTTCTAACTCATCTTTATGTTTGGGTTTCCAAACTATATAATAAAAGGCCAATAATAGTATGCCTAATGTAAACGGAATTAAAGCCAAATGCTTGTATGTAAAAATGCCAAATAACGGAACATTATCAAACGAAAAAAATTCTGAAATCATCCAATAGCTATTGGCTGTAATCCAAACAATAATGGCGAGGTTGTGATATAATTCGCTCACGAAATCTCGCGTACGCCAAGCAATTATAATTGATATCAATAATGTTGGAAAAATCATGGCAATGCCTAATGGCTTCCAAATCATACACCAGGAAAAATCTTTAAACAACCAAAATACGATATGCAAATTTTCCATTTTTCTGTATTTCAATGGAATGTAATAGGATTGTTCGTTTTTCATTTTTTACTTTTGACTTTTGACTTAATCTCTCACGAAATTAATGGTTTACTTAAAATAAAAAACCGCCTCCTTATTTGGAGACGGTTTTGATAAAATAATATTTGTAATTAGATAGAAAGTGTAGCTAAAACACTATTCATGCTTTTAACCGCTTCT
>CANKLV010000117.1 GCA_947483415.1 Chitinophagaceae bacterium | reverse complement strand
TTTATTACCTTCGTTTTTCAAATATCATTTTATAACGCTAGAATTTCCGGGGTGCTTTCTTTTTGAAGGCTGAGATAATACCCGATAACCTGCTCAGGATAATGCCTGCGAAGGGAGAAAAGAATTTATACAACAAATTGGATAGCACTTATCCGGACGTTCGGCACAAATTAAAACTCATGAAATTTTTCTATTTGATTGTAATGACAATCTGTTTTAGTGTATGCGCTCACGCCCAAAAAAAGGAATCAGAAAAAGATACCTCCTTGCTCTCGCCTATTGAAATCAATGCCGTAAAAGCATCCGACAATGCGCCTTTTATTAAGTCGGACATTTCAAAAAAAGAAATTGAAAAATTCAATATCGGCAGGGATTTGCCATTTATAATCAATCAAACACCATCCATACAAATCAATTCTGATGCAGGTAACGGCATTGGATACACGGGGTTTAGAATCCGCGGAACAGACGCATCTCGGATAAACATAACCATCAATGGCGTACCATTCAACGATCCAGAAAGTCAGGGTACATTTCTGGTGAACTTACCTGATATCGCTTCATCCGCAAATGGCATTCAAATACAACGTGGTGTTGGCACTTCAACAAATGGAAACGGTGCTTTTGGTGGATCAGTGCATATTAATACAAATGAAATTGAAAAAACAAAATCACTTTGTTTCAGCAATTCTTTTGGAAGTTTTCAATCCTTTAAGAATAGTTTGATGTTAAACTCAGGACTAATAAAAAACCATTACATTTTTAGCGGCAGATTAAGCAATATTCAAAGCGACGGTTATGTAGACCGATCTAATAGTAGATTGCAATCTTTTTTCACCAGCGCTGCTTATGTTGATGATAAAAAATCAATCCGATTAAATATTTTTTCTGGAAAAGAAAAAACAAATGCGGCTTGGTTTGGCATCAATCAAGCAACATTGGATTCCAATAGAACGTACAACTCTGCTGGAAATGAGAAGCCAGGTACACCTTATGAAAATGAAACCGACAATTATACGCAAACACATTATCAATTGTTTTTCAATAATAAAATCAACCAGAAATGGAGCAGCAATGTTGCGCTATTTCTGATTCGTGGAAAAGGATATTTTGAACAATATAAAGCAAGTGCTTCACTTGAAAGCTATGGGTTGCCCAATTACATAAATGGGACCGACACGATATCAAATACAGATTTAATCAGACAATTATGGTTGGATAATTATTTTTACGGAAGCAATTTTTATACCCAATATAAAAATGGTAAAACTCAATTAAACATAGGCGGTACGTTAAATAATTATGATGGTAAACATTATGGAATTATACCAAAATCGATTACTGCAAATGCAGTTCCATCAAATTACAAATGGTACAATTTAACTGCCCATAAAAGAGAAGCTGCATTATATTCAAAATGGACTCAAACCCTAAATAATAGCTGGCAGACATATGTTGATATTCAATTAAGAACGGTGCAATACAACATCAATGGCTTTAGGAACAATCCAACTTTGCTGCTAAAAAACAACTTTATATTTTTAAACCCAAAAGCAGGTATTACGTACAACTACAAAACGTGGAAGCTTTATTTATCTTATGCAAATGCAAATAAAGAACCCAATCGAGATGATTTTGAAGCCAATATTAAGGATGTACCCAAAGCGGAATCGCTGCATGATTTTGAATTAGGCATAGAAAAGCATCGTCCAAAATACACATGGAATTGCAACTTGTATTATATGCTTTATAAAAACCAATTGATACTTACAGGAAAAGTAAATGACGTGTATGCATATACCAGAACAAATATTCCTAATAGCTTCAGAGCTGGGATTGAATTGGAAGGAAAAATAAAACCATCTAAATTAATTGCCTTATCTGGAAATGCAACTTTCAGCATGAATAAAGTAAAAAACTTTACAGAGTACATTGATAACTACGATACGTATACGCAGGAGACAAAATTTTATAAAACGGCCACCCTATCCTTTTCGCCAGCTATAACTGCTGCCGCTAACATTACAATAACCCCATTAAAAAATCTAACCATCGATTTGATGAGTAAATATGTATCAAAACAATATCTTGACAACACTGCAAATGAAAACAAAAAAATCGATGGCTATTTTGTAGAAGATGTAAAAGTTTCTTATGATGTTGTGTTGAAAAATAAAAACACCATACAGGTTTTCCTACAGGGAAATAATATTTTCGCTAAGAAATATGTAGCTAACGGATACACGTTCAGTTATATCTACTCAGGTTCTTTTTCAGCTGAAAACTATTATTATCCGATGGCAACATTTAATTTCATGTCAGGCATTACCATTAAACTGTAGAAGATAAATGGCTATTGATTTTCGAATTTAGTTTTCCATGCGATCATGCCTCCAACTAAATTGAAAACATTTTTAAAACCCATGGTTTCGAGCATCAACGCGGCCTGCATGCTTCGTTGACCGCTTCGGCAATAGCAAATAATTTCTTCATCTTTTAATGACTCAATTTCGTCAATTTGCAAAGTTTGAATTTGGCCTAAAGGAAGTAAAATTCCCCCTATATTAAATTCTTGATGTTCATCAGGTTGACGAACATCAATCAAATTAATTGCTTGGTTATTTTTTAATTTTTCTTGTAATTCTTCTGGGTGAATCAATTGCATATTATTCGATATTTTTTAAAGAATCAATAGGGTTTTTCATTTCAACAGAAAGCCACAAATCTACAATTTGACCGGGTTGTATGTACACAGGTTCATTTTGATCATTGTATTTAGGAGGCATTTGCTTCCATATATAAGAAGCCCCAGTATCTGATACGTCTTGATTAGGTATTAAAGCACCTAATATTATGCCATTTTCATCTAAAATTATTTTTGCTTCATTATAAGTCATTCCAACTAAATCAGGAACCAAAATAGCCTCTTCCGACAACCCTCCTCCAATAATCAAATCTACATAACTACCCCAAGGCAATTTTGTACCAGAGGCTATTTTATCTCCTCTGAATATCTGATCTATCACTGAGCCGCGCATGAAATCAGGCTTAAAAATGGTATCTCCTAGTTTTAAATGACTTCTTCTTAACATTTCAAGTGCAAAATTTAAAGATTTACCTTGTAAGGCTGGCATATCAACAAGGGGAAGAGTAACCCGATTCACTGTTAAAATAACGGTTCTATTAATTTTTACAGTGCTCGATGCTTCTGGGATTTGTTTGAGTACAATTCCTTTTTTTGCGGTATCGGTATATACAGAATCTTGAATTAATACTTCAAACCCTTGGGATTCAAGAAGCTTTATTGCTTCTGTTGTTTTTTTCCCAACAACCGAAGGCACTTTTAAATATTTACCATTGTTTGTTATTACGCCAAGCATTTGGAGTGTAAGAAAGAAAATACCAACTGCAATTAAAATGGCAACCAATAAATTAACCCAAAAAGGACGATTTGTTATAAATTTAAACACCTACTAAATATTGAATAAATAAAAAAATTAAAATCGAATTTACCATAAATAATTTATACCAATTATAAATACTTTTTAGTTCTATTTTTTTCTGGAATGATGCCGATGTAGTATCTGTTTGGAATAATTTTATTGGCCATAACAGATATCCAATCGGTATTAAAAGCATTCTTCTAAAAGTTTGCTATAGAATTCCTGTAAACTCCAACCCATCACTTTAACCTGTTGTGGAATAATGCTCGCAGCGCTTTGTCCGGGTACTGTATTTATCTCCAATAAAAATGGTTTATTTGCATTTTCATTATAAATAAAATCAATCCGCACCACTCCATTGCAATTGAATATTTGATAAGCTTTTTTGGCTTCCATACAAATTTTCGTTGCCATAGCATCCGTAATTTTCGCTGGTGTAATTTCTTCACTCGCGCCTTCATACTTCGCTTGGAAATCAAAAAACTCATTCTGTGTAACGATTTCTGTAATAGGCAATGTAATGATTTCTCCTTTTGTTTTAAAAACACCAATGGTAAACTCTCTACCGCTTATATACTCTTCTACCAAAACCTGATCATCAACGCCAAACGCTTTTGCTATGGCTCCACTCAAATCTTCTGGTTGATTTACTTTACTCATGCCTAAACTACTCCCGCCATTATTGGGTTTTACAAAAACTGGCAATGAAAGTTCTTTGAGCAAATCTTCAATTTCAAATGAAGTATGTTTAAACAAATGCATGGATTTGGCCACAGGAATTCCTGCAAATGCTGCCACTGCTACGGTGTATCTTTTATTAAATGTAATGGCTGACGAGGTTACATCACATGAGGTATACGGAATGTTTAAACAATCGAAATACCCTTGAAGTTTTCCATCTTCACCAGGTGTTCCATGCAAGCCAATCATAACCGCCTCAAAGTGGATTTTCTCATTAACAATTTGAAGGGTAAAATCATTTTTATCTATAGAAATTTTATTGTTGTTATCATCTGTATAAAACCAACCTTCAACATTAATATCTATTAAAAAAACATTCCATTTTGTTCGATCTAAATTATCGAAAATGGTTGCGGCACTTTTGTATGAAATAACAGACTCGCCTGAATACCCACCAGTAACCAAGGCAATATTTTTCTTCATATTTGATTGAATTTTGAGCAAAGAAACAAAAAATGATTTAAGATTTTTGAATAAATTAATTTCCTAAACCTTCATTTCCTGAATTTAAAATAAGTTTCCATTTGCCATCTGGTTGCTTTTTCCAAATGTTTGTATAATTGCCATAAAACAAAGTATCGTAATCTTTGGGCTTTAAAATATATACCCCATAAGTAAATCCTAAATCTCCGGAAATTCCCACTTCTGCATGTTGCGGATCCCAGGTTAATGAATAATCCTGATCGTTTTGTTGTGCTAAATAATCTATGGCCTCAGCACCCAAAATGGGCAACTCATTTGGTCTCAGCAAAACGCCGTTGCTATCAATATATTCAAAATAGGCAATCTTAATGCCTTCTTTTTCACTTAATTCAGAAAACGAGCGATCGGTAGTCAATAACTCAAGTTTGTAGTTGGAATGCAATAAAGCTTTATCCGTTTTTGGTTCCTTGCAAGAAAACAAAAAACAGCTTGTAAACAAAACTATAAACCGAATATTGCCATCCATTTTTTTGAAATTATTTGTTGAAAGTTACAAATAAGCAAACTAATACCAAATTGAATTATAAATTAATCCAAATTTTTCTAGTATAATGCCGATGTGTTAGCTGCTTGGGACAATTTCATTGGACCATTACAGATATCCAATTGGTATAAATTATACAAATAGTAAAAACATAAGCAAACAAAAAAAGCAGCTGAACAAATAAAGTCAGCTGCTTTTTAAAAAATACTTTATAATTATAAATGCAATTTTTCTTTTTTCGCCATTAGTTCATCAACTGCTTCTCTATACATTTCATCTGGAACGCAACAATCAACAGGGCAAACCGCTGCGCACTGTGGTTCTTCATGAAAACCTTGACATTCTGTACACTTGTTTGGGGTGATGTAATAGGTATCATTGCTGATTGGAGACACACGCTTATCCGCATCTAAAACCATCCCATCCATTAAAGTAAAACTTCCTTTTACAGAAGTGCCATCTGAAATCGCCCATTCTACACCACCTTCATAAATGGCATTGTTAGGACATTCGGGCTCACATGCGCCACAATTAATACATTCGTCTGTTATTTTAATAGCCATATTCGTAATTTTGATGTAAAGTAATAATAACGAAATGAATTTACAAAATCGAATTGCAATTTTAATCAAATTAGGTGAATATCTTGAAGGAAATCCACCGGATTGGGAAGATATCAAACAAAATGCTTTTTATAAAAACCCTTGGTTTACAAATTCATTTGTTGAAATCGCAAAAAACAATATCGTTCAACATTTCCTAAATCCTCAATTGCTGGAAAATTGGTGCACACATTATGCGATTCCCAACGAACCAAAAGAAATAAAAAATATTGGAATTGTAATGGCTGGAAATATTCCAATGGTTGGATTTCATGATTTTTTATCCGTATTCATTTCAGGTCACCGACAAACCATTAAACTATCCAGTAAAGACGATGTACT
>CANKLV010000116.1 GCA_947483415.1 Chitinophagaceae bacterium | reverse complement strand
CGACACTTCAGGCAAATCCAAACCCTCTCTTAATAAATTCACACCCACCAATACGTCGATGGTGCCTAATCGCAATTCGCGTAATATTTCCACCCTTTCCAACGTATCTACATCGCTATGTATGTATTTCGATTTTATATTTATACGCCCCAGATATTTATTCATCTCTTCGGCCATGCGTTTAGTCAAGGTCGTTACCAATACACGATCTCCACTTTGAATCCGATTGTCTATTTCATCCAGCAAATCATCTATTTGGTTTAATGTTGGTCGAACTTCTATGGGTGGATCTAATAATCCCGTTGGCCTTACCACTTGCTCTACAACTACACCACCACATTTTTGCAATTCATATTCTCCTGGTGTTGCTGAAACGAAAACAGTTTGGTTGATGATGTTTTCAAACTCATTGAAATTTTGTGGACGATTATCCATGGCCGATGGTAAACGAAATCCATAATCTACAAGGTTCAATTTTCTACTTCTATCGCCACCATACATGCCACTAATTTGGGGAATGGTTTGATGACTTTCATCTATGATGGTTAAAAAATCACTTGGAAAATAATCCAACAAACAGAATGGCCTATCGCCGGGTTTTCTTCTATCAAAAAATCGAGAATAATTTTCAATGCCTGTGCAGTAGCCAAGTTCACGAATCATTTCAAGATCATATTCAACACGTTCGCCGATTCGTTGCGCCTCAATATGTTTGCCCACATTTTTAAAATACTGTACCTGTGCTGCCGCTTCATCCTGAATATCGCTGATTACCTGAGCCAGCATATCTTTCGGAGCGAGATAAAGGTTTGCCGGAAAGATGGCGGCATTTTCAACTGCGCCAATGCGTTTGCCAGAGCTGAGTTCTAGCGTTTCTATAGATTCAATTTCATCGCCAAAAAAACAAATGCGATACCCAAAATCTACATAAGGTAAATTGATGTCGATGGTATCACCGTTTACCCTAAACGAACCGCGCTCAAAATCGCCCTGACTTCGATGGTATAATGAATTCACCAAAGCATGCAAAAATCCTTGTCGCGATAAAACTTGTCCGGTGTGGATGCGAATAATTCCATTTTCGTATTCCGTTGGATTTCCCATACCATAAATGCAACTCACACTCGCTACTATAACAATATCTCTTCTGCCGCTTAATAATTGGGCTGTTGCTTGCAATCTTAATTTATCCAGTTCTTCATTGATGCTTAAATCTTTTTCGATGTAGGTATTGGTAACTGGCATGTATGCCTCTGGCTGATAATAATCGTAATAAGAAACAAAATATCCCACTGCATTATCCGGAAAGAATTGTTTGAATTCGCCGTAAAGCTGTGCCACTAAGGTTTTGTTGTGTGTAAGAACCAGCGTAGGGCGTTGGAGATTTTGAATCACGTTTGCCATCGTAAACGTTTTTCCACTACCCGTTACACCCAATAAGGTTTGAAACGGTTCGCCATCTAATAAACTTTCCGTTAATTGATGAATGGCTTGAGGCTGATCACCCGAAGGCGTATATTCTGAAACAATTTTGAATGGCATAATTTAAAACTTCTTAAAAAGTAAAATTATACAATAAAAGTTTTGGACTAGTATAAAACTGATACTGAAGTTTATTTATCATTAATAATCAACGCATCAAACAGCATTACCACTTTTCATCTTCAGCAATTTCTGTATCATTTTCAGCATGCGCCATTTTGTATTTCAATTTTTGAAGCTGTCGTTCTATAATGAGATGTGCAATTAAATGGCCAGCATCTTCTTTTGGGCTTTCTTTCAGCATCGCTTTTATCTTCATTTCACTTACATCAATTCGATAAAGCAATTGTATTAGGGTTTCAAAATTGGTAAGAATTAATTTGTTGATGAAAGCAGCAAATTGATTAAAAATCTCTGGGTCATTAAGCATATCAATATCTGTACAAGAAAAAATCTTTTCCAAAGAAATTTCATTTGCATTCGTTGTTTGAATTTGCATAAAATGATTTTTAAAATTATCAGTAAAGAAAGATGATTTTATAGAACATACATCAAATGTAATTTAATCCATTTTGAACTTGATTTTATTTAAAAAGATAGAAATCATTTTTCGACAAATTGAAATCATACATCAAATTTTAAAAACCTTCAAAAACGCCCAATCCAAACAACGCAAAATCATATTTAACGGGGTCGCTCTTATCTAATTTTCGCAAGGAAGCATCCAATTCTAAAACAGCTTTATGGTCATTTTGAGTTCTATCCAGCAAACCCAATTTTCGGGCAACGTTTCCAGAGTGTACATCTAAAGGGCAAGAGAGCACACTAGAAGAAATGCTTTTCCATATTCCAAAATCTACGCCAGTATTGTCTTTTCGTATCATCCACCTGAGATACATGTTTATTTTTTTTGCCGCCGAACCTTTAAACGGATCTGATACATGTTTGCTTGTTCTTTCCAAATGGGGTATTTCAAAAAATACTTTTTTAAATTCATGAATGGCAGGTTGCAATGAATCTTCACTTGCATTTTTAATGAAAACTTGTTCTATTCCCCCATGTTTTTTATACATATTTTTAAGACTCTTTAAAAAAAAAATCAAGTCGGTTGCATTAAACGTTCGATGCACAAAATTTTCCAATTTTTTTAAATCAGCAGCTTTGTGATTCATTACAAAATCAAATGGTGCATTTCCAAGCAATTCCATTAATTTGTGTCCATTGCTCACTATTGCTTTTCTATTTCCCCATGCAAAAGTTGAAACCAAAAAACCAGCAATTTCAATATCCTCTTTTAATGAATAACGGTGCGGAATCGCAATTGGGTCGGGCTCTATAAAATCAATTCGATTATATTGCTCAACCTTAAAATCTAAAAATGCTTTTAACTCAACTTTGTTCACCGTCTATGGTTTTATATTAAAAAAGGTTGATCATTAAAATCAACCTTTGTATTTTTTGTGTCTAATTTTCAATCAATTACCCAATCGCCTGTTTCAAATCTTCAACCAAATCTTCTGCATCTTCAATACCAATGCTTAATCTAATCAATCCATCAGACAAACCATTTTTAATTCTTTCTTCTCTTGGAATGCTTGCATGCGTCATACTTGCAGGATGATTGATAAGTGATTCTACACCACCCAAACTTTCGGCAAGTGAAAATAATTTTGTGCTTGACAATACTTTTGTAGCTGCTTCTATCGAACTGTCTTTTAATGTAAAGCTCAACATGCCGCCAAAACCACGCATTTGTTTTTTGGCGATTTCGTGATTATGATGATCTTCAAATCCACACCAGAAAACCTTTTCAACTTTTGGATGATTGCGTAAATAATTTGCAATTACAATACCGTTTTCGCAATGTGCTTTCATACGCACATGTAAGGTTTTAATTCCTCTAAGCACCAAGAAACAATCAAAAGGTCCGGGAACCGCGCCACAACTTTTTTGTATAAAATACAATTGGTCTTTTAAGCCTTCATCGTTCATAATTAAAGCCCCTTGAATGACATCGCTATGTCCGCCCAAATATTTTGTAGAAGAATGCATCACAATGTCAGCACCAAGGTCTAAAGGATTTTGTAGATATGGAGAAGCAAACGTATTATCAACACATAAAATGGTTCCCGCTTTTTTAGAGATTGCCGCAATAGCTTCAATATCTGTAATGTTCATCAAAGGATTGGTCGGGGTTTCAATCCAAATCAATTTTGATTTTTCCGTCAAAGCTTTTGTTACATTTTCAGGATTGGTGGTATCTACATAAATAAATTTGATGCCAAATTTTTCATACACTTTTGTAAATAAACGATACGTTCCACCATACATGTCGTTTGCCGCAATAACTTCATCGCCCGGAACGAGCAATTTGATTACCGTATCGGTAGCAGCCACACCACTACTAAATGCCAATCCAAATTTACCGTTCTCAATTACAGCCAACGCCGTTTCTAATGCAGCACGGGTTGGGTTTTGCGAACGCGCATACTCATAACCTTTATGTTGTCCAGGAGCCGATTGTACATATGTTGATGTTTGAAATATTGGTGTCATGATTGCACCTGTTGAAGGATCGGGCTCCGCCCCCGCATGTATCATTCTGGTGGCAATTTTTTTGTTATCTAATGAAGCTTTGCTCATGGTTATTTATTTTAGGTGGTAAAAATAGAAAATAATATCGTTAAAGCCCACGGTTTAAAATCTTGGATTATAGAATCGTATGTATAAAATTTGTTTATTTAACCCACGGTTTAAACCGTGGGTTATGGTATAAGATTTCAATGTTAATGGTTTCAACCATTTATTTATCGTTTCTATAGATTCTAAGTTGAAAAAAGGAAGATATTCGCTTTACACGTAACTTCATCACTTAATTTTTTTTATGCAAACTGCTTCAAAAAGGGTGTTAAACGGTTGGGCAATGTATGATTGGGCCAACTCTGTGTACAATTTGGTGATTACCTCTACCATTTTTCCGGCATATTATGCTGCCGTAACAAGCACCAAAGATGATAATCATGTTACCATATTTGGCAAAACATTTATCAATACTTCTTTGTATAACTTTTCCCTCGGTTTCGCCTTTATTGTCGTTGCATTTTTAAGTCCAATTTTATCTTCAATTGCCGATTTTAAAGGCAACAAAAAGCAGTTTTTATTTTTCTTTTGTACCATTGGAAGCATCTCATGTAGTGCACTTTATTTTTTTGATGGCAGCAATTTATTTTATGGATTATTATGTATGGTTATGGCTTGTATTGGATTTTGGGGTTCTTGGGTTTTTTATAATTCGTATTTGCCAGAAATTGCAGCGCCCGAAGACAGGGATAAATTGAGCGCAAGAGGTTTTGTGATGGGATACATTGGCAGTGTGATTTTGCAATTGATTTGTTTTGTTTTGGTTTTGATGCCAGATACTTTTGGAATCACAACAGGTAAAGCTTCACAAATTTCTTTTTTAATGGTGGGCATTTGGTGGTGGGGATTTGCACAATACTCATTGAGAAGATTGCCTAATGGAACGCCTTCTGAAAAAAATGAACATAAAAATGTATTGATTGGTGGTTTTACAGAACTAAAAAAAGTATGGCACCAAATATTACTGATGCCTGTTTTAAAAAGATTTCTATATAGCTTCTTCTTTTATAACATGGGTTTGCAAACTATATTTTTAGCTGCTACATTGTATGGAAGCAGCGAATTGCAAATACCAACAACAAACCTAATCGTTGCCATTTTAATTATTCAATTGGTTGCTATTCCAGGTGCTTATTTAATTTCTAAAATCTCAGAAAAAATTGGAAACTTTAGAACGTTAATGATTTGCATTTTCATTTGGATTTTGCTTTGTATCGCAGGATATTTATTGCCCGTTGGAGGGATCAATGAATTTTATTTATTGGCATTGGCAGTTGGATTTGTAATGGGCGGCACGCAGAGTTTGAGCAGAAGTACTTACAGCAAACTAATGCCCGAAACAAAAGACACCGCTTCTTTTTTCAGCTTTTATGACGTTACAGAAAAAATTGCCATTGTAATTGGTATGTTTAGTTTCGCATGGATTACTGAAATTACTGGCTCTCAAAGAAATTCTGTTTTAACTTTAATTTCATTTTTTATTTTGGGTTTACTATTGATATTTTTAGCCTTTAAAAAACAAAAATCTTTATCTCATTAATATGCAATTACACACGATAAATACTGGATATTTTAAATTGGATGGTGGTGCGATGTTTGGCGTTGTGCCTAAATCGATGTGGAACAAATTAAACCCTGCAGATGACAACAACATGTGTACTTGGGCAATGCGTTCTTTATTAATTGAAGACGGAAATAGATTAATGCTTATCGACACAGGAATTGGCAACAAACAAGATGATAAATTTTTCAGTCACTATTATTTACATGGCGACGATTCTTTAGAATCTTCTCTTTCAAAAAAAGGATTTAGTGTGGAAGATATTACGGATGTGATTTTAACCCATCTTCATTTTGATCATTGTGGAGGTAGCATCAAACGTGAAGGCGATAAATTATTTCCTGCTTTTAAAAATGCAACGTATTGGAGCAATCAACAACATTGGAATACCGCTACAATGCCTAACGACAGAGAAAAAGCTTCGTTTTTAAAAGATAATATT
>CANKLV010000115.1 GCA_947483415.1 Chitinophagaceae bacterium | reverse complement strand
CCCATAGACACCGTTCATGGCAGTTTATTAAAACCCATTTATTCAAATAAGGTTGAAGATGCGGTATATGCTCTTTTAGAAACAGAAACCAAAATTTCAGGTGTGCTATCTGTAAATTGGAGCGAAGAAACATACAGAAAAATGTCTACCTCAATAACCGTTATCGGCTCTGAAGGAAAAATCATTTCTGATGCTTCGGAATTGAGGGTTTATTTCAAATCTACGAAATGCCCAACTGGTTATTCAAAAGGATGGAACGTAAAATATGTTACTGACCTTACAGAAAAAGTTGATTTTTATTTACGTGGCGAAGAATATTCGTCTCAAATAGATTACTTCATAAAAGCCATTAAAGGTGAAGTTCCAAATAATAAAAACACATTTGAATCTGCAGCAAAAACGGATAAAGTGATCAGTTTGATAAAAAACAAAAAAAATAACGCATAATGGAAAGAATATTATTTGGAGACAATCAATTTTTTGCGGTTAATCATATATCAGACGAAAAATCAAGGGCACAATCTATAAAATTCAAAGAAGATAAAACCATTCTAGATACCATTGACATTGCGCGTGATTTAGGCACGGAAACATTCATGTGTACTACGCACGATAGGATTATTAATATCTGCGAGATGGTAAGGCAAAACCCAGAAAAATACAAGAACTTTTCGATTTTACCATGTATGCCATACGCACATAAATACGCCAATGCCGTTACAGAATTGGGAATTGTAGGTACTATTCAACAATACGTTCCAGGTAATTTTTTCGGAACCATGTTTAAAGGAGGATTTGCTGTAATGTCTAAGGATTATATATCTATTATGGAATTGATGGTAGATGCGGAAATGAAAATGTTTAAGAAAATAAATACACCAGTTATTTTTCTTCAAAATGTAGTGACGGATTTATTATTAGGTCTTGGTATGAAAGATATTTTAAAAGCATATCACGATTATGTAATTAAAAAATACAATGTAGAACCAGGATTTATAACCATGAATATGCCCAAATTATTAGCCATGTTGGAAAGTGTTGGAATTGAGAATCCAATTATTTGTTCATCAATCAATAAAGCAGGATTTAGAATGTCAGGAGGTATGGAGATTTATGAAAAAACACTTCGTGAAAAACAAGTTAGGGCTATTGCGATGCAAGTGCTTGGTGGCGGAGCAATTCCTGCTAAGGAAGCATTAGAATATGTATGTAACTTGCCTAATGTTTCCTCGATTTTATTTGGAGCATCGTCAAAACAAAACATTGCGCAAACCATTTCTTTAATTCACGATTTTGATGAGAAGAAAAAATAAAGTATTCTGATGAACATAACACTAATTGCTGGAGCTAGGCCAAATTTCATGAAGATATCTCCGATAATAAAGGCAATACAAGCTGCAAATAAAAATGGCATTGACATTCATTTTAGATTGGTGCATACTGGTCAACATTATGACAATGCTATGAGTGGCGGTTTTTTTGAGCAATTGGGCATTCCCGCTCCGGATGTAAATCTTGAGTGCGGTGGAGGTTCTCAAGCCGAACAAACTGCAGCCATTATGGTGAAGTTTGAAAAAGAAATGATTGCCCATAAACCTGATGTAGTATTGGTTGTAGGCGATGTGACTTCTACAATGGCATGTACCATAACGGCCAAAAAACTATGTATCCATGTTGTACACGTTGAGGCAGGAATAAGATCTGGTGATATGACCATGCCGGAAGAAATAAATAGAATGGTAACTGATTCCATATGTGATCATTTTTTTACCACAAGTGAAACCGCTCAAAGAACATTAATTGACCAACAAATAGATGCTTCACGCATTCATTTTGTAGGCAATACCATGATTGATACGTTAATCAGCAATTTAGATAATCTTCGAAAACCATCTTTTTTTGAAACGGCATCAATTGACAATCAAAAGTATTTTCTACTAACCCTTCATCGACCTTCTAATGTAGATGATGCCGAAAAATTGAAATCTATTTTAGATGCCATCATGAAATCTACACAACCTTTTCCCGTTATATTTCCGGTGCATCCAAGAACTAAGCAAATTTTAAAAAACGTTCAGCTGGATTATGAAAATTTAATCATGATTGAACCTCAAGGTTATCTCGAATTTATTTATATGGTTAAGCATGCAAAAGGGATCATTACAGATTCTGGTGGCATTACAGAAGAAGCAACTGTTTTACACGTACCTTGTTTAACCATGCGTAATTCAACAGAAAGACCAGAAACAATTACCTTAGGCACCAACGAATTAATTGGAGATGATCTTGAAATATTAAATTCAAGTTTAATTAAAATTATGGAGAACAATTGGAGAAAAGGTACGATACCACCATTATGGGATGGAAAAACAGCCGAGAGGATTGTAGACATTTTAGTTGAAAAATATTTGTAATTCAATGTCTAACTGTATAATTAATAAAATGCAGATCAATTTAAAAGTAAAAAGTAAAAAAAAAGAGTAATCGATGATTATACCCCTTTAGGAAGTTAATCTTTTTTAATTTTGCATTTTGACTTAATCATTTAACATGAATAAACAGTTTAAAAGATATTTACAAGGAAGTTTAATTTTCATGGATCTATTCATGTTGAATGCATGCTTCTTTTTGCCTAAGCTGCTATTCAAAGAAAGTATCAATATGTCCTACATATCAACATACTTTTCATTTTGGATAACCACCATGTCGATATGGATAATGCTGGCATTTTTTTCTGGTGTTTATACAGAAAAAATAATACTTCAATTTGAAACATTTACCAAAAGAACGGTACAGGTATTTTTATTTTGGACAATACTAGATTTGCTTTATTTATTTATTACCAGAGACATGAATGTGTCTAGATTCTTTATTTTATTGCATTTTAGTTTTTTTGTGATTTCTATTTTAATAAATAGATTTTTATATTTTGGAATAAGAAATTATTTCAAAGCAAAAGACTTTTTAGTAAAGAAAGTAATTATTCTAGGATACAATAGTATTTCATTAAAACTGGCATCTTATTTTGAAGAAGAGTCTATAAATACTCAATTAATTGGTTTTGTTGAAGATGAAAAGAACATTAAAGAATTAACCCACTACCCTGTTTTAGCAGAAATTAAAAATGTGATTCAAATCGCTAAAGATTATGATGTACAAGAAATATATTCAACGATTACCCCTGAGCAAAATGAATTTATTTATGAGCTAATGCATCAGGCTGAAAATGAGTGTATTCGATTTAAAGTAGTTCCTAATCTATCGTATTTTTTCAGTAAGCCAGTTGTAGTAGATTATATTCGCGACCTTCCTGTTTTGTCATTACGAAGTGAACCCTTAGATGATGTTGGAAACCGTTTAAAGAAAAGATTTCTCGATGTTGTTATTAGCTTATTTGTTATCATTTTTATTTTAACTTGGCTCATTCCAATTTTGGGATTAATTATTTTAATAGAATCTAGAGGCCCAATTTTTTTTAAACAACAACGAACTGGTCGAAACAATCAATCTTTTAATTGTTGGAAATTTAGAAGCATGCGAATTAACATTGATGCTAACCTGAAGCAAGCCTCAAAAAATGACAATCGTGTCACAAAAATTGGAAAGATAATACGCAAAACCAGTTTAGATGAATTTCCACAATTTATAAATGTATTAAAAGGCGAAATGAGTTTGGTAGGTCCTCGTCCACACATGGTAAAGCATACTGATGATTATTCTCAAATTGTTGACCAATACATGATCAGACATTTTTTAAAACCAGGCATTACAGGATGGGCTCAAATAAATGGGTTTAGAGGAGAAATCACTGAACCAAAACAAATAAAGCTCAGGGTTAAAAATGATTTATGGTATCTCGAAAATTGGAATATTTGGTTGGATTTAAAAATACTATTTCTAACGATATATATAATTTGCAAAGGGGACAAAAAAGCGTATTAACTAAAATTGAAATTATTAATCACTAAGGCGGACAAACTTTTTAATTGTTTCTTTTCACTTTTTAATTTTTAATTTATCCAGTTATCTAATTCAAACTTTTACTAAATGAACTTATTTAACTCGAAGTTTATATTAAACAATAAGCGACATGGCTGGATAGATTACGACCGTGGGATTAGTATCATTCTAGTAACGTATAGGCATTGCTTTGAAGGTATGGAAAAAGCAGGATTAGATTTAAAATCACATCCATGGCTTGAATATATAAACGTTTTTTTCTTTGGCTTTAGAATGCCCCTTTTTTTTATTGCATCTGGCATGTTTATTTCACAAAGCATGAAAAAAAAAGGCATAAATACCTATATTAATAACAGAGTTCAAAGCATCCTTTATCCAATGTTGGTTTGGGGCATCATCCAAATTTCACTGCAACTATTATTCTCTTCTTATACCAATTCTAATGGGGATGTTGGGTTAATGAGTTATGTTTATTTGATTACAGACCCTAGGGTAACTGGACAATTTTGGTATTTGAATGCATTATTTTTCGTTGGAGTAATT
This sequence comes from Chitinophagaceae bacterium, assembly GCA_947483415.1. Classification (GTDB taxonomy): domain Bacteria; phylum Bacteroidota; class Bacteroidia; order Chitinophagales; family Chitinophagaceae; genus Ferruginibacter. The sequence continues at coordinate 1,669 of CANKLV010000115.1, read as the reverse complement.
TATGCAATACTAAAAGAGAAGCTTAAGTTCAATGTTTTGCATCAAATCATATTTGGCGTTATTTTATATGCTGTTTGCGCTTTTGATAATGCATATGAAATTAACCTTGGATTTTTAAACGATATTTTCAAATACTATTTATTTTTTGCGATTGGAGATGCCGTTTCGAATCTGATAATGGATGAAAAAGCAACGAAATTTTTCACCTCTTGGAAAACGATATTACCATTACTAGTTTCGTTTATTACTATCCAGTACTTCTTTACAGAAATAAATATGAATAAAGACAACAACTATTTTGTTGAAAATAAAATGCCGTTGTTTTTTCTGCTTGTTGCATTAGTTGGTTGTAGTTTGTCCATTGCAGTATCATTCAGTTTAAAAAAATCAAACTGCTTGAAATTTCTTCGAGTTGTGGGTTATAATTCCATACATATTTATTGTTTGCAAATAATTATTATGTCCGTATCCCGACAATTATTTATTAAGATAGGCATGACAAATCCTTCGTTTATTGCTCTTGTAGTTTTAAGTACTGGAATTTTAGCTCCAATTGTTATTTACAATATTTGTTTAAGGATAAATTTATGGTGGTTGTTTACTTTAAAAAAACCTGTCGAAGACTTAAATTTCATTCAGCAAAATAAACCTAATACTACACAAAATATTATTGGATCTTAATGATTTTTTGAGATATTACTTTAAAACCCTCTGAAAATCTGATGTAATAAATTCCAGGTGCTAATAACTTTCCAAAACTAAATTGTTTTTTGTTGACAATTGATTCAGATAAAACCTTTTCACCTTTTGAATTGTGCAAAATATAATTAGAGGGATTAAACAAACCACTTATTTTAACATTAAAGGCATCATTTGTTGGATTGGGATAAATAGAATACAACTGTGGAATAGATTCGCTTTTGATTAAAGTAGAATCTTGTACTTCAATAGATGATGATTTAACGCAAGCTGCAGATGTTACAGTTATCGTAACTCTAGCGCTTGAAACAACACCATTTGCATCTTTTACATAAATGGTATACGTAGCTGGGCCTAAATTAATAAAAACATTTCTACTGTTGTAGCCAAAACTATTAATTTGATAATTGTATGGCAGTTTTCCAAAATTAGCGCCAGCTATAATTGTACCATTCCATGTATTATTACAGCCATTTGTAAAGGTGTATGTGATTTGAACAGGTGGAACAATAACAATTGTTTTTGTTATTTTACAACTTTTAGAATCCATAATAACAACACTATGTGTTCCTGCAGGAACATTTGAAAATACAGTCAAATTTTGGTAAAGACCTCCATTCAATGAATATGTATATGGCGCTGTTCCTCCACTTACACTAGACACCGTTATGTTTGTTGTACCACCAGCCACTGAAATAAATCCTGACGAAACCGTTGCAATAATAGCAATTGGTTGCGTTATCGTTATGGTTGTAGAACGACTCACTCCATTTGAATCTAATATCGTGAACGTGTGCGTACCCGCTAATCTTGAAAATCTTCCAATGCCGGTATAAGGAGCCGTTCCGCCACTAGCCGTTACCGTTACAAATGAACTATCCCCATTACAGTTAATTACAGTTGGCGTGGCTGTAATGGTTAATGCTGCTGATGGTTGTGTTATCGTAATAGATTTACTCGTTACACAATT
>CANKLV010000114.1 GCA_947483415.1 Chitinophagaceae bacterium | reverse complement strand
TTTACTTCCTTTCGTTGATAAAAACTCATGCCGCCATAAATTTTATACACGATACCCATTCTGCGAAGCGATTCCTCAAAACTTCTACTTTGTGCATTTGTACGATATAAAATCGCAAAATCATTGTTATAAAAATGGTTACGCAATTTTAATTCTTGAATGGTATCTGCTACAATTTTTCCTTCATCATTATCCGTCATAGTGCGGATAAGTTTTATTTTTTCTCCTTCGATATTTTCGGTAAATAATTTCTTTTCAATTTGTCCTTTGTTGTAGCTAATTACTTGGTTGGCCACATTTAGAATGGATTTTGTACTTCGATAATTCTGTTCCAACTTCACCACTTTTATCTCGTCGTAATCTTTTTGAAACTGAAGAATATTTTCAATGGTTGCGCCACGAAAGCTGTAAATGCTTTGGGCATCATCACCCACTACACAAACATTTTCGTGCATGGCACCTAGTAATTTTACAATTTCGTATTGCACCGTATTTGTATCCTGATACTCATCAATCATGATATACTTAAACTTGTGCTGGTATTTGCTCAGGCATTCCGGAAAGCCAGTGAGCAGATCGTGCATTTTAAATAAAAGATCGTCGAAATCCATCGCGCCATTTTTAAAACAACGATTGCTGTATGCCCTATATATTCTGCCAATTTCTGGCCGTTGAGAACGGGCATCTTCCTGTTGTAAAAAACCATCGTTCAAATATTCTTCTGGTCCTACCAATGCATTCTTTGCTAATGAAATTCGATTCAATACTATGTTAGGTTTGTATTGTTTTTCGTCGAGGTTAAGTTCCTTAACTACGGTTTTGATCACTGATTTTGCATCATCGGCATCATAAATGGTAAAGTTTGAAGGGTAACCTAGCCTGGGAGCTTCGCCGCGTAAGATTCTGGCGAAAACGCTGTGGAATGTACCAATGTATAAATTTCGAGCTTCCGTACCGCCAAGAATTTTTTCGATACGTTCTTTCATTTCTGCTGCAGCCTTATTGGTAAATGTTAGGGCTAATATATTAAACGCATCTACACCATTTGCCATCAAATGCGCAATTCGAGTGGTAATTACTTTTGTTTTTCCACTTCCGGCTCCGGCAATAATCATAATTGGGCCGTCTCTATGGATAACGGCTTCGTGTTGGGGTACGTTTAAATCATCTAAATACTTCGACATAAAACAAATGTACGAATAGCATTATTGGGATTTTAAAGTGTGAAGAAATAAATCTAAACAGTTTTTTATTTTGATTTAAAATGTAAAGAACAAACAAGATTATTCTATTTTTTTTGTATTTTGTTGAATAATTCAAATTGATATGAAATTGAAACTAGTTCAAAATGTTTGTGCAGTGATTTGTAGTTTGTTGATTTTGCAATCATGCAACAATGATGATTCATTTTTTTCTTCTAAAGGCGGACTGTTGCCAACAGAATATATTTATGTTCAAGATGGATTATTTTCACAAACCTTTCAAAATGCTACAGTAGCATTAGGTACGGCAGTTACTTTTGTAAACACAACTTCAATAAATCATACAATCATATCTGACGATAATTTTACAATACAAACACCTACTATTTTCCCCAATAAAAGTTTTTATTTTAAAAAAGACACCATAGGTACTTTTGGTTATCGTTGTGTAGAGCATCCAACAGTGAGGGGAACGATAACGTATAGGCCTTAAATAATACGTTTGTGGTTTGTTGTTTGGCGTTTGTTGTTTGGTGTTGGACCTAACTCCAATCTTGCAACCAGTATCTAGTATTATTTCCTTGTACACAGCATCCAATAGCCTTTTACCAAATTTTTCGTTTCTTTCAAATTTCCTTTTAGAGCCAATTGTAAAAACCGCATCAAAAATTCTATGGTGTAAGTAAAGAATGCAACAATAAAAAAACCGAACATACTAAAATGCTTTTTTGCATACTTCAACCTGCTGCTCAAGCTTAAAAATAATCGAAAAGCTTTTACTGATTCTGTAGTGCCCATGCCGGTATGTATGGCTTGAATGCCTGAATGGTAAAATAATTTACCACCTGCATTTTTTAAACTCAACGAAAAATCCAATTCTTCATAATACACAAAAAAACGTTCGTCAAAATATCCGGCTTTTTCAAATACTGATTTGCGCATAAACATATACGCGCCCATTACCTGATCAACAAATCGACTTTCCTTATGATCCCAATCTGTCATTAAAGTTGGTGGATGAAATAGTTTTGGCCATATTTTCGAAAGTCCAAGAGAATGATACACAAAATTTATTGGCTTTGGAAACCTTGCGCAAGTTGGGGTGATATGATTTGAATCGTTCAACAATTGGCAACCCAACACGTCCAGATCTTGGTTGGTTTCCATGTAATCGAAACTAGCAGAAATGGTATTGTCCAACAAAACAGCGTCAGGATTAAGCAACAAAATATATTTGGATTGACTCATTTTAAACCCATGATTACAACCACGAGCAAATCCTACATTTTCTGTATTTTTTATTACTTGAAGTTTAGCATTTATTGGAAGCAATAGTAATGAATCATCCGTGGAATTATTGTCGATTATAATTATTTCAGAAATTAATTCAAAATGATTGGAATTTAAAATAGAAAGTACACATCTCCGTAAAAAATCATGACTATTCCAGTTTACAATTACTATATCTATCATTAGAAATTTAATTTTTTAAACTTTAAAATAATCCTGCATTATCTCTCCGTAGAAAAGATTGAGTCCCAAAAAAATCGCCGAAATCAATATTACTATACTATATCCCAGCCATTTGTTTTTAAAAATATACACAAAAAAAGGTATTGAAATGATTTGTGTGACCATAAACAACTCACTCGATCGAAATGCAAATCCAGGGATGGGAGAAAATAATTGAAATAAAAACAACCCCAAGATTTGTAGTTTTATCAACAGATATGCGTAATTATTTTTTGATTGAATCGTATTGATAAAAAAAGTAAATACCGCAGTAATGGCATAACTAATCAAGAAATTCACATTCATCTTGTTCACTTGTTCGGTAACACCTAGCTCTGCATATTCAATATAATTATTACTTTTTACTTGTACATCACCCATATTGATTTTCAAAAAAGGCAAGATAAAGTCCGTAGGTACAAAAGTTAGCACAAGAATGATACCCAACGCTAAAAAATAGATTTTCTGTTTGAAATGAAACGGGCTAAATAGCAAAGGGATAAAATACAATAATGCAGAATAATGAAATAGCATTGCCAACAAAACCATTCCAATATAAGCAACATACTTTTTATTGACTAAATAAGGAATCGAAAATAAAAATATAGCTGATGCTACGCCTACTCTAATTTGCGTCATCTCATGCAATAAAAAGAAATTAGAAAAATAAACCAGCAGCGTTAAAAAAAACAAATTGGTTAACTTTCTCACTGATGCAACTTTCAAACTCAATGCAATAAAAGCGAAAGTGAAAAATGCCATTAACGCATAATTTGTTTGACTCACATAGGTTTTATAGAAAGATGGAATCAAATAATACATCGGATCAAAATAAACCCATTCATTGTAATGTCTGAAGTAATCGAATGGATCTCGAAAGGAATCGAACGACAACAAATAACTCACATAATCTTTATCGCCACCAACCGGGCGAAAGGTTACAAAAAGTAGAAAAATAACAAAAAGGAAAATTCGAAACTCGGGGAATTTGCTTCCTTTAAAATATTGCTCGGTAAAGGAAAAACACATCAACAGTAAAAAAAGCAGCATGTAAATCAGCATATTATTTTACAATTTATGTGTTGAAGTATTAGATGAAAATAAAATAAAAAACAACAAAGTAAACAGATAAGAAACTGAAGCAAATAAATACCCCAATGAAATTATCAAAGGTGAATTGGTATTGCGTATAAAAAAATAATAAAGCAACTGCAACAAGAGCGTGATGATTGCTGCATATAACATTTGCAAGCTTTTCATTTGCAACTCAAATATTTTATTTACCACCATGGCTATTTGCCAAATAAATGTACCTGTAATAATAATAAAGCCCAATTGTTTGAATATGGTTTCATTGGGTACACTTAATATTTGAAGCAATATGTTGGCGCCAAACCAAAAATACCCTATGCTCACCAACGCATACCCTAGAATTTCATATAGAATAACTTTGCGAATGAGATTCTTAATGTCTGCCTGTTTTCCTTGTTTGTATGCTAGTGTAATGATAGGAAAGAGCGAAATTAATACTGGAGAAATAATCAATGTAAACCCTTTAGAAAGTAAATCAAACATGGCTTGATAATTCCCTTGAATATTGGCTCCAAAATATTTGAGCATCGCTATTTTGTCGATGTATGCATAAACGTACACCACTACAAACCATAGCGACAATGGAGCGCCATATTTAAAAAATTGTTGGGCAAGTTGAATAATTTGTTTTGGCGTTGTTTTGGCTTCGGAGGTCAAATCGGAAGTGTTGGTGGTTTGCATCTTTAAATACAAAACAGACATACCAAAAGCAGAAATAGAAGCAATAAATAATGCATACACAAAATCAATTTTAATCCAGCGTAGCAATAAGAAACCCAAAGCCAAGAAACCAATGCTGCGTATCGATTCGGAAAAAATGGTTTTGCCAGATAAAAAGTTTGCTTGTGCAATCACCATCATGGAAAACTGCATCGCGCAGGTTAAAGTTAAGACACAAAATAAGATGGCAAACAAAGCATCATGCTGTATACAAAAAACAGTAATCAATATTGGAAGCAAAACAATCAATTGAAATATCAACGACAACTGAATAGATTTTTTTTTAAATAGACTTTTATTTTCACTGATTTGATAGTGCCTCGAAATACTTTGTGTAATCCAACCCGATGAAATGGTAGCCGTTATTAGCGCTGCATTATTTAGCAAAGAGTATTGACCGTAATGTGCAGCACCTAGCATTCTCTTAAAAATTGGGATTGTAAATGCGGTGATGATGGCAGGTAAAATTATACTAGCAAGATAATTAATGTAGTCTTTTTTGAAACTTAATAATAAACTCATGTATGATTGAATGACAATAAACGGTTAATGCATTATAAACGTGCCGTATCTTTTTTTGTGTAGTTTCTGTTTTGTTCCATTATTAATAATATTACCGTCAATACAAAAACAAACAATAATGAAAATACAATGGCGGCTTTTAGTCTGCTCATCTTTACCCGCTCCATTGGATAATCTGCAAAATCGATGATTTGTAATAAAGGTGTATTGATTAAATATTGAAATCGCGCAATCTCTAAATTCTTGTACATTTCGCTATACGCATTACTATACAACTCGATATTCGTTTTCTGTTTTATAATAGGTACTTGTGAATACTCAAAAACCGGATTGATGTTGGCGTCTTTTATTTGGGCTCTGTTCGAAATGCTGGAGTATAGACCATCTTTTACAGATGCGATTCTATTCTCCAAAGCCTCTAAAGTCATTTTTGCTTTTTTGGTTTTGATTTCTATATAAAAAACATTGGTTTCTGCAATCAATCTATCGGTGAGTACTTTTGAAAAGTGTTCGTTAGGACTCTTGATGCTGAGTTCATAAATGTTGTATTTTCTATCGGGCTTTTCTACATTAATATTGTCTTTTACCATCTCTGTATAAATCAACCTCAACACACTATCTTGGATATAGGTAAAATTTTTTCTGTCTTGAAAAGCAGGAAAATGAACATTGGCAACCTTTTGATGAAACAGCTTTCTGCCTTTTACATTCATATAATTTTCAATCAATGTAATTGGTTTGTTATTGATGGTATCTACACTCAATAAAACTCGTTCAAGCATTCTTCTGCTTCTGATGATTTCTATGATATTATCGCCTCCAAAAACATTTACATTTGAACCTCCTGTAAGTCCAAATTGTGAAGCCAAACTATTCAAAGTAGTTTCCGTACTGCTGCCATCATCTAAGGCAAATGTGAGTCGGCTCTTGTATTGAGCCGTTTGGAATTGGGCAAATAAAAATCCAAATACTGCAAATAACAACCCTCCGAACAAATATATCCATATCCTTTTTTTTAAAAAATTCAACTTTTTAAGGAATATCGATTCAACATATTGTGTTTCTGTTTGATTTTCATTTGATAAACTCATAAACAATAAATTATTTTTTCAAAGCTGTTAATACTACATTTGA
>CANKLV010000113.1 GCA_947483415.1 Chitinophagaceae bacterium | reverse complement strand
TTTCACTGGTTAAATTTTTGTCGCCATATTCAAATCGATTTGTTCCCTCATGCGCACCATTTGATGAAAGCTCAGAAATACTTGGCGCTCTAAACGCTCTTGCCAAATTAAGTTTCAAGTTTATTTTATTGGTAATTGGATACGCAATACCGATACTTCCCGAAACATTAGAGAAACTTTTTTGTATGGAGTCACCAATTTTTTCTCCATCTCGAATCATTTGATTTGCATTAATATTTCTATTATCAAATCGAATGCCACCACTGAAATTTATTTTTTTGATTTCTTTTTGTGCGTAAAGAAACACCCCAATATCATTCAATTTGTAATCTGGAATCAATTGTTCAACGCCTTTATTTGTATTATTTTGATTCATTCCATTTAATCCAATCGAATTTTTCCAACCCTTTCTTTCCTTAAAATGAAATTGAGTAGCATAGGTCAACGTTTTTAAATCAAAAAATAATTCACGTTCATTTACATCATCTGGATTGCCAAATTCTTCTCGCTGATTTTGTTGTAAGCCAATATTTAAACTAAGGTGATTGTTGCCTAATTTGAAGTTGTTGTCAGTAGCCACTTTTACATGCCTTATGTGTTGATAAGGCAAAAATGGATTAGAACTTAAAAAATCAGTTTGAGTTGGTGTGGCTTCAATTCCACCCAGCAAAAGATGTATAAAATTACCCAAACTGTCACGCTCTCCTTCAACCAAACCTGCCGTTAAATCAAACTTGCTAAAAACTAAATGACTAAACCCCCATCCGCCATTATAGCCAATGTGTCCGCCAAAATTTTGTTCATTAAATTTTGAGTTAAATACATAACCATCATATTTATTTTGATAATCACCAGCAGCTTTTTTGGTGCCATACATACTCCAATTAAAACCATTTTTATTGCCGGAAATATTCGTGTTGAAATTCCTTAGTCTGTTGTTGGTTTGATAATTAGAACCAACATTTATTTTAATGGTATTATTTGGCGCTGGCACATTTGAAATTATATTTATCACACCCGCCATCGCATCCGAGCCATACACCAAAGATGCCGGACCTTTTAATACTTCAATTTTCTGTACACTAGCTTCATCAATCTCAATTCCGTGTTCATCGCCCCATTGCTGACCTTCCTGACGAACGCCATCGTTGATGGTAAGCACCCTATTGTATCCCAAACCCCTAATTAGCGGTTTTGAAATAGCGGGTCCTGTAGTCAAACTTGAAATACCCGCTTTTTTTGTAATGCTTTCAATAATATTCATGGATGAGGTTTGCAACAAATCTTGCTGACGTAAAACGGATACTTGAAATGGAACTGTTTTCAATTGACTGGCTTTGCTAACTCCGGTAACAATTACGGCATTATTTTCTAAGATGGTTTCTTCAAGAAAAAAGTCTTTCCGCGTATCTCCCAATATTTCAATTTCTACAATTATCGTTGCATAATTCAAATGAGAAATTTCCACCAAATGCTTGCCATCAGTGATGTTGGGAATATTAAAAAAACCTTCTTTATTCGTACTGCCACCCGCTTTTATGTCAGTAAAATAAACAGAAACACCCTCAATAGGTAGATCTGTTTTTTTATCTTTTACCACACCAATGAAATTGCCTTTTAGATTGTTAGTAGCAAATACAGAATTCATTGCTAGGAATGCTATTATTAAAATTTGAAAAAATCCAAATCGAGCGTATTTGTTTTTTGTAACCATGTTGCAAATGTAAAGAATTTGTAACCATGTTGCAAAAGAATAATGAGTATAAAAAATCATTAAATCAATTTATGTAAGTTAATTTCGCAGCGTTATGTACAATATTATCAGACAATTTTTATTTTTATTTGACCCAGAAAAGGTTCACTACTTCTCGATGAATGCGTTGAAGTTTATTTGCAAGATTGGTTTTATTAAATCCATTTTAAAGAATAGTTTTCAATCTAAAAATCCTAAAAATGTATTAGGCTTAAGTTTTGTAAATCCTGTAGGATTGGGTGCAGGCTTTGATAAAAATGCCGCTTATTTAACGGAATTAGAAACCCTTGGTTTTGGTTTTGTTGAAATAGGAACCGTTACACCAAAGCCACAAAGTGGAAACGAAAAGCCACGTTTATTCCGTTTGCCGAAAGATAAAGCATTAATTAATCGCATGGGTTTCAACAATGATGGCGTTGACATTATTGCCAATCGGTTATCCATCTGGCGAAAAGAAAATCCTAAAACTTCGCTCATTATTGGCGGTAATATTGGCAAAAACAAAATCACCGAAAACGAAGATGCCTGGAAAGATTATGAAATTTGCTTCAATGGGTTATTTGATTATGTTGATTATTTCGTTGTTAATGTTAGTAGTCCAAATACACCAGGATTGCGTGCTTTGCAAGAAAAAGACGCGCTAAAAAATATTTTTTCAGTTTTACAAAAAAGCAACCTTTCCAAAAAAAATCCAAAGAAAATTCTTTTAAAAATTGCGCCAGATTTAACCATCGAACAAGTTAACGACATCATCGATTTGTCTGTTGAAATTAATTTAGATGGGTTGATTGTTTCCAACACTACAATTGATAGAAGCGATTTAATTACGGATAAAAATGAGATTGAAAAAATTGGCGTTGGTGGACTTAGCGGCCTTCCGGTAAAAACAAAAAGCACCGAGCTCATAAAATATATTAATGATAAAACTGGCGGCAAATTGTGCATCATTGGTAGTGGAGGCATTTTTAATGGGAAAGATGCAATTGAGAAAATAAATGCTGGTGCATCGTTAATACAAGTGTGGACAGGTTTTGTTTATGAAGGTCCTGCCATCGCAAAAAGAATTTCGAATTTTTTAAAACATTAGATTTGTAACAATATGGAACAATTATTTAATTCGGAGAGCATCATTAGTTTTTTTGTATTGGTGGTTTTAGAAATTGTATTAGGTATTGACAATGTAATTTTTGTAAGCATTATCATCAATCGATTAAAAACAGAGAAAGAGGAATTAAAAGCAAGGAGAATTTGGATGATAACGGGCATGATCAGTCGCGCACTTTTATTGATGGGATTGAGTTGGCTGTTGAGCCAAAAAGGGAAAGCGGTAATTACAATTTCTGATAAAGGCTTTGATATAGCAAGCATCGTTATGTTGGCAGGAGGTTTGTTTTTAATTTACAAATCGGTAATGGAAATTCATGAAAAATTAGAAGGAGAAGACCCCAATGAGTTAACGAAAAAAAAATCACACCTCAGCATGACACAGGCTATTGGTCAAATCATGCTTATTGATGCTGTGTTTTCTTTTGATAGCATTATTACAGCTGGTGGAACGGCAAAGCATTTGTCTATTATGATTGCGGCAGTTGTTATTGCGATGGTAATTATGTTTTTATTTAGCCCCAAAATTTCTGGATTTATTCATAAACATCCTTCATTAAAAATGCTAGCACTTTCGTTTTTGGTGATGATAGGATTGAGTTTGGTGATAGAAGGTTGGGACGCAGAAAAAGCGGAATCATTACATCTTAAAAATTACATTTATTTTGGGATGGCTTTTTCATTTAGTGTAGAAGTATTGAATATGATCATGCACAGTAGAATGAAAAATAAACGAGTAGTGAGACTCAATGAGCCAATTATAGAAGAAGAACAAAGCTCAACTCATTAATAAAACAGCCGAAAACATGCCTGCTGTTTCTGTTCTTAACCGAGTATCTCCAAGGGTTACGGGTAAAAAGTTATTTTGTTTTGCCAATAGTATTTCATCTGGTGTAAAATCCCCTTCTGGTCCAATAAGAATAATCGATTGATTTGTTTTTTGTAAAGTAGACAATTGTATTTTCTGATCATCGCTTTCGCAATGAGCCATGTATTTCGAAGGTTGATTGATTGAGATGACCAATTCATTAAATGGGGTAGGTGCTTTCAATTCTGGCAACCAAGTTTGTTTGGATTGCAACATGGCGCTGATTAAAATACCGTTCATCCTTTCGGTTCTGAAATGTTGTTTCTCTGTTCTATTGCAAATCAATGGTATGATTGTACTGATGCCTATTTCAGTTGCTTTTTCTAAAAACCATTCAAACCTACTGGCATTTTTTACCAATGAAATGGCAATCGAAATTTCTTTTTCAGGCTTTTTGAAAGTTTGCGTTTCTATGTGTTGTACCACACATTTTTTTTTATGGTTATCTACCAATAATGCCGTAACCAAATTTCCTTTTCCATCTGTAAGTTGAATGTGTTCACCAACCTGCATCCTCAATACTTGAGCAATATGCTTGGAGGTTTCTTCACTCAGTGTTGTTTCATTGATTTGATGGATAAAAAAAATGGGCAAGTTCATAAACAAAAATTGCAAAATTTAAATACTAAAATTATCTACCATCGTCATCTTCGTCAAATTCTTCTTCATTCATTTTACTACCTTTTTGAATATACATTTTCGCTTCGTTATTGCCGCCCGTTTCCGAAACGGCACGCCATTTTCCACCCTCACCAGGCATGCTAAATCCTCCAAAATTTTGACCATTTTCGTCTTCAATGAATTTCTGAATATGCAGTAAGGCGGTTAATTTAATAACTTCCAAACTACCATTTCTATGCTTAGCAATTTTCACATGCGTTTCGCCTTTATTGCTTTCGCCATTCTCGTTAGCCGTAATTTCATAATATTCAGGACGATATAAAAACATAACCAAATCGGCATCTTGTTCAATTGCGCCCGATTCCCTCAAATCACTTAACTGAGGCATTTTATTCCCTTCTTTTCTTTTTTCAACCTCACGACTCAACTGAGATAAGGCGATAATTGGAATTTGTAATTCTTTCGCCAAGCTTTTCAAATCCCTTGAAATTTTACTGATTTCTTGTTCGCGGTTGCTGTTTCTATCGGCGCTGCCACTCATTAATTGCAAATAATCGATAATGATTATACCCACATTAAATTTATTTTTAAGACGGCGACATTTTGCCCTTAATTCAAAAATATTCAATGCTGCAGAATCATCTATATAAATGGGCGCTTTACTCAATTTTTCAATTCCTTTTTTATACAGCTGTTTCATTTCATGCTCTTCGAGCTTACCTCTTGAAATTTTTTCAAGATGGATTTCACTCTCGGCACTCAATATACGCTGTACAAGTTGTGCACTACTCATCTCCAAACTAAAAAATCCAACTGCTGTAGGTTTTGTAGGGTGTAGTGCAGCACTACGGGCAAGGTTAAGCGCAAAGGCTGTTTTACCTACGGAAGGTCTTGCTGCCAAAATAATCAAATCACTATTTTGCCAGCCATAAGTCAATTTATCTAAAGAAGGGAAGCCTGTTGGCACACCCGTTATGTCATCTTGGCGGCTGCGCATTTCATCAATTCGCTTGATGGTCGTTATAATCACATCTTCAATGCTGTCAAAGTTTTTACGAAGGTGATTGTTGGTAATTTCAAATAATTTCGTTTCGGCAGAATCAAGCATATCAAAAACGTCTACACTATCTTCATAAGCTTCGCCAATAATTTCTCCGCTAATTCGAATCAGTTCCCGTTGAATAAACTTCTGAACCAAAATACGTGCATGCGATTCAATATTTGCAGATGAAACAACGGCATTGGTTAAACGCGTTAAAAAATATGGTCCACCAACAAATTCAAGGTCTTCTCTAAATTTCAATTCCTCTACTACTGTAAGCAAATCTATGGGCATACTTTTCACAGCCAAAGCTTGCATGGCTTTATATATTCGTTGATGGGTTTCCAAATAGAAACATTCTGGTTTTAATATTTCTGCAACCACATCAAATGCACTTTTTTCAAGCATCACAGCCCCTAATACAGCCTCTTCCAGCTCTTTAGATTGAGGCGGAATTTTGCCAAAAACCATCGAACCAAGGTCTACACTAGGTTTCTTTTTAAACTTTCTATCCTTGTTAAGGTTTGTTATTTCCATTAGTATATTTTAAAATCGTTGATAAATGTTTTGTGTGTTGACTAAGGTAAATTCAAAACTTTTAAGAATGAAACCAATTGTTGTAAATCAAACTGCAAATGAATATTATCCACTCATAATTAACAATAAATATAGCTTATTAACGAGTTATTCACAAGTTTATAAACATAACAAATTGTTATTGTCATTGGATTCTGCACATTTTAAACGAGAATAATTTGTATGGCTAAAATAATTTTGCACGTTTTGAAAAAAAATAAAGTTTTATTTT
>CANKLV010000112.1 GCA_947483415.1 Chitinophagaceae bacterium | reverse complement strand
TATTTCCAGAAAATTTAATGCCAACTTTAAATATCGATTTGATATACAAAGCACTTGTTTTAGGCATTAAAGATTATTTTTCAAAGATGGGTTTCAAAAAAGCGATCTTGGGCAGTAGCGGTGGAATAGACAGTGCGGTTACTTTAGCTGTAGCGGTAGATGCTTTAGGGAAAGAAAATGTAACTGCAGTATTAATGCCTTCAACATTTTCGAGTACACATTCTGTTGATGATGCCATTCAACTCAGTAAAAATTTAGAGAATCCTTTCCATGAATTGCCCATCCAACAAATCAATGATGCTTTTTTAAACGAATTAAATCCGCTTTTTGCTGGAACTGAATTTGGCATCGCAGAAGAAAACATTCAAAGCAGATCGCGTGGAAATTTATTGATGGCTATTGCCAATAAATTTGGATTTATTTTACTCAATACATCTAACAAAAGCGAGTTGGCTACCGGATACGGAACCCTTTATGGTGATATGGCTGGTGGAATTGGTGTATTGGGTGATTGCTATAAAATGCAGGTTTATGCATTGGCGCATTACATCAATAGAAATCAGGAAATCATCCCCAAAAATATCATTACAAAAGCGCCAAGTGCAGAACTTCGTCCCAATCAAAAAGACAGTGATAGTTTACCAGATTATACTGTTCTAGACAATATTTTGTATCAATACATAGAACATGTAAAAGGTCCTCAGGAAATTAAAAACGTAGGGTACGATACAGCGTTAGTGGATAGAATATTAAAAATGGTAAATGTAAATGAATACAAAAGAAATCAATTCTGTCCGATAATTAGGGTGTCATCAAAAGCTTTTGGTGTAGGAAGAAGAATGCCCATAGTTGGAAAATATCTTTCATAAAATTAATTCATGATTGCAACCGTATATAAATCAACAGGAAGCTGGTACATTGTAAAAAATGAATCCGGAAAAGTATATAATGCACGCATAAAAGGGAAATTCAAAATAGATGGTTTTAAATCTACGAATCCATTGGCAGTAGGGGATGTGGTAAATATCGAAAATGAAGAAGACATAGAAAGCACCATTATCACAGAAATATTTCCAAGAAAAAATTACATTACCAGAACATCGCCACATAATAAAAATCAACATCACATTATTGCGTCTAATTTAGATCAGTCGTTGTTGTTTGCCACAATAAAAGATCCCAAAACATCTACTGGTTTTATGGATCGTTTTTTAGTAACATCAGAAGCCTACCAAATTCCGGCAATTATTGTTTTTAATAAAATTGATTTGCTAGATGAAAATGATCAGTTAAAATTGGCGCATGTAACAAAAGTATATGAACAAATTGGATATCAAATTAAAGCCATCAGTTTACATACCAATGAAGGAATTGAAGAAGTAAAAACGGTGTTGCAAAATAAAACGACCTTACTTAGTGGTCATTCGGGTGTAGGAAAATCAACTTTTATCAATATGCTTTTTCCCGAATTTGAATTAAGAACTCAAGATGTAAGCGAATGGAGCGGAAAGGGAATGCATACGACAACATTCGCGGAAATGTTTGATTTACCAATTGGCGGAAAAGTGATTGACACACCCGGAATACGTGAGCTTGGTTTATTTGCAATTGATAAATATGAATTGGCCCATTATTTCCCAGAGATGAAAGCCTTAATGAATCAATGCCAGTTTAATAATTGCATTCACATTAATGAGCCTTCATGTGCCATAAAAAATGCTGTTAATGATAACAGCATTGATTATAATAGATATGTGAGTTACTTAAATATCTTAGATTCTATTCAACAAAAAAGTTATTGATTAATAAATGTTTCGCTCTAGAAAATGCGCAACTTCCATGACAGCATGCTCATTTTTGTATAAATTACTTGTTACTTCTTGAGGAAAAATGCGCACACCCTCAAAAATATTGTAGTGCAATGTGAGAAATTGTTCTTTGTATTTGAAATCCCAATCCAATGTTTCAGCGTCATCGATTTGATTCAAAAAAATCACTTGCAAATCTTCTGAAAGCAAATGTGCAATTGCATAAAATTTAGAAATTCCGCAGTTGTCATCAATAACAGCTTCGGTTGCTCCGGATTTAGTTTTTAGTTGGTACGACATAGATTTTGGTTTTTTATATTGGTTAAAGAATCGATTACATGATTAATAAACTTTTCGTTTTCCTTTAAATTTTGATTTGTTTGATGCTCTAATGGCTTTATAGTCTCCAGAAGCTAATCTTTCTGCTCCTATAGCTGCACCACTAGTTGGACAACCCGTTTTACGTGATCGCAACATCGAACAGCTGCTTATTAAACATATAACGCACAAACTGAGTAAAATATTTTTCATTGTTTAATTTATTTTTTAAAGATGATTGTTTTTTATTAAATACTAAGTTAAAAGTCAAATATTAAAAGTTAAATTTATAATAGTGAAAAGTCAAAATTATCGAAGCACATTTTTTAATTTCAAATTTTGACTTTTAAATTTTCTTAAACCATTCGCTGTACATCACATAATTATCTGCAATTCTGTTTATTTCGCCACTTATTAAATCTTCGCTAATGTTTTTAACTTTTTTTGCAGGAATGCCGGCATAAATACTTCCTGGTTCAACAATGGTGTTTTCTAATACAACAGCGCCAGCAGCGATGATGCTGTTGCTTCCTATTTGTGCATTATCCATAATAATTGCACCCATTCCCACCAATACGTTTTCTTTTATAATACATCCATGTACAATGGCATTATGTCCTATACTTACATTGTTTCCAATTATAGTGCCGCATTTCTGATATGTACAATGAATAACAGCGCCATCCTGTACATTAACTTTATTGCCCATTACAATTTTATTTACATCGCCTCTGATAACTGCATTAAACCAAACACTGCATTCATTTCCCATGGTTACTTCACCTACGATTGTTGCATTTGGGGCAATAAAACAATTTTCGCCCATTTGTGGATGTTTGTCATTTACCGGAAAAATATAAGCCATTTTGTATAAATTTTATTTAAGGATTTCTACTTCGGAATTACCAAAATCAATTGAAATATTTTTTCTTGATAATGAGTTAACTTGCGTAAAATTACATAATCCGATTTTGTTTTTTAACCATTATTATTTTATATGAATGCTAGGCAACTATTTCTTCAACATGTAGGACAAACATCCGAAGCGCCACTTTGTTTAAACATTGTAAAAGCTTTGGGAAGTAAAATGTGGGATGCTGATGGAAAGGAGTTTATAGATTTAATAGCTGGAATAAGCGTTTGCAATATCGGACATTGCAATCCCAAAGTCGTTGATGCCATTAAAAAACAAGCAGAAGCGTATTTGCATATTATGGTATATGGGGAGTTTGTAGAAAACCCGCAAGTAGATTATGCAACCAAACTAACATCTTATTTACCCAAAAATTTAAACGCTGTTTTTTTTACAGCGAGTGGGAGTGAGGCTACTGAAGGGGCAATGAAATTAGCGAAGCGATATACAGGCCGTACAAAAATGGTTTCTTTTAAAAATTCATATCATGGAAGCACGCAAGGAGCGTTAAGCGTAATGGGCAGCGAATATTGGCAACAAGCATTTCGTCCTTTATTGCCAGGGATTTCACAATTAAATTATAATGATATTGATGCGTTGAGCCAAATTACAGAAGAAACAGCTTGTGTAATTGCAGAAACAATTCAAGCGGAAGCAGGCGTAAATTTGCCACAGCAAGATTGGATAACGGCATTGCGTAAACGATGTACGGAAACAGGGGCTTTACTAATTTTTGATGAGATACAGTGTGGCTTTGGCAGAAACGGAACTTTGTGGGCATTTGAGCAATTTGATGTTGTGCCAGATATTTTATTACTCGGAAAAGCTTTGGGCGGCGGTATGCCATTGGGCGCATTTGTGTCGGATAAAAAAATCATGGATTCATTTACATTTAATCCAGTACTTGGACATATCAATACATTCGGTGGTCACCCAGTTTCTTGTGCTGCAGGTTTAGCGGCTTTTGAAGTATTAATGGAAGATAAAATTATCGAAAATATAAAATCAAAGGAACTACTTTTTTTATCAAAATTAAAACATAACAAAATAAATAAAGTATCCAGCAGAGGATTGATGATTGCCGTTCATTTTGATTCCTTTGAAACCAATAAAAAAGTAATAGACGCATTGATTGAAAAAGGCGTTTTTACAGATTGGTTCTTATTTGCAGCTAATGCGTTAAGAATTTCACCACCTTTAAATATTTCTGATGTAGAAATTGAAAAAGCTTGTGGGGTTATTTTGGAAGTGTTGAATGGCGAGACAATTTAAAAGTGAAAAAGCCTGTCCGCCCCGGCGGATAAAAAGTAAAAAAAAATGCCAATAATTTTAGATGAAAATTTAAAATTTGAGCATCATCAATTTTGAATTTTTACTTTCGAATTTTTACTTAATTAAAGACAACAATTTTAATTACACCTTCTCTAAAAATCCAATCCCAATGAAACATACATGATTGGCCTTCCACCGAAGAAAGTATTCATTGGCCAACTTACATCGTATTTCATAAAGTACCCAAACAGCGTGCTTCTTGCGCCAAAGCCATATCCGCCCACAAATGGACCAACGCCTCCTTTTTTTAATTTTACGGTTACTTGCCCAGCATTACCATTTGGTAGTGTGTTATAAATCGTTTCTGGTCGCTTTATTTTTTTAACCGAACCATTCCAAGCAGATCCTAAATCAATGAACTGTGTAATTTGTAAATCCCTTAAAAAGGCATTGTTTGATATTTTATCAAAAATGGTTGACATTACTGGTAGCCTAAATTCACTGTTTATTACAACAGCATTATTTCCATTAGCAACATTTTGAATATATCCCCTCATGTTCAATGTCAAGCTTTGAAAAGCATAAGTTGAATCTCTAGCAGGCACATTAGAACTATTGAAATATCGCTCAGTTGTAGTGCCTGGTTTTACATTGTTGCCAAACATCAACCATCCATCTACACCACCCAAATAATAAATAATTTTTTGATTGCCCCAACTGAAATCACCGGCAGCACGTCCCGCCCAAATAAAGTTTTTATAAATCGGATAATAATAGCGTGCATCAAAACCAAAGTTAAACATCGTAGCGCCAACGCCTTCTACCAAACCCTTTATCTGACGATTCCAATCTATAAATGTTTTATATCGAAGTCCATTCCAAATATTATTCATCTTATTCAAACTATTATCATGAACATATTCTAAATGAGTGTTTGAATATATTTTTGATTTGTTTTCATATGAAGCGCTAAACCTATCAAGATAGAGATTGGAAATGGCCATCATATCCGAACGTATGCCTGATGATAAACGTATACTTTTGGTTTCATCAAATGGATAACTTACATTCCCCATGTAAAAATTCGTTATCATTTTTCCTGGATATATGTCTCCTGGTCTATCTACAAAACTAAATTCTGTTCCCAATACATTTCTGTAATACGAAACGCCCCAATCTATTCTTCTTCTTAGATTTTGATAACTTACAAACCATTCATTATCTTTTAAATTGGTGCCTATTTTAAAACCACCCAACACTTTTTTATCTTCCATCAAATCAGAAGTGCCCAAAGTTATTAAACCATTTAAAGGAGTATTGCTGCTCAACATGATTGGACCTGACCCACCTCCATAAGGTTGGTATTTATTAAATAATACGGTTGTACTAAAACTTGCTGATCCAAAATCTGCAGAGAATTTAATTGGATTGTATGCATATAATTTTGCACGATCAAGCACATTGTTTTCGTCTGTCATTAATACCGATGATATTGTTGTGCCAATAGCGGTGCTATCCGTTTTTTCTTTTTCAAATTCATTTTGAAATTCAGATTCCGGTTTTAACTTAACCTCATAACCTACAACATTTTTTGCACTGACAACTTTTGTTTTTTTGCTTTCACGCATCAATTTTTTTCCAAATTCTGTAGGCTGCGCCGTTACATTTCTTTTCGAAAGTGCGTTCACATCAAGCTTTAATTTGTACAGATTCTTTTCATTTCCCGACCGCGTTACTTCACTTAAAATTCTATCATCGCCAGCTGATTTGGTTTCCGCCAAACTGCTTTCGTAATTCGTTAATGGAAAGCTATATGTTGAATCTGAGGTCATTCTTACAACAGCTACTGAATCTATTTCAATTTTTTGTTGTGCTTGTAATGCACTATCTATCTCTATTTTAGTT
>CANKLV010000111.1 GCA_947483415.1 Chitinophagaceae bacterium | reverse complement strand
ATCGCATGTTTTTTAGCCAACTCTTCCATAATCACTTCCGCAAAAGCACCGCCCAAATTGGGATCGCTCCCACTTCCCAACTCATCAATAAAAAACATTGTTTTACCATTGGCATTTTCCATGAAATGTTTCATGTGGGTGAGATGCGCCGAATAGGTACTTAATTCAAACTCGATACTTTGTGTATCACCAATATGAATCATCATTTGTTTAAAAATACCCATTTCGCTATCTGGACTAACGGGCACCAATAACCCAGATTGAAACATAATTTGCAACAAACCCACTGTTTTCAATGTAACCGTTTTACCACCAGCATTTGGACCACTGATTACCAAAATTCTATGGTTTTCATCAAGGGTAAGGTTTACAGGAATGGTGGGTTTCTCCAAACGCTTATTGTATAAAAATAGTAATGGATGATATGCCAGAAATAATTTCGAAATGGCTTTATCTTGAATCAGTGGCAATTGTCCGCCAATATCTTGGGCAAATTTTGCTTTTGCTCTAACGAATTCAAACTCTCCTGCTATTTGAAAATATGAAGATAATAATGGCGCATATGCAGATAAATGCTCGGTTAGTTTTCGAAGAATCCGATTAATTTCTTTTGCCTCTTCATTTTCCAATGAAAAAATATCATTGTTTAAACCTGTGGTTTCTTCAGGTTCAATAAAAGTGGTTCTTCGGCTATCACTTTCAGAATGAAGGATACCTTTAATCATTCTTTTTTGTTCTGCAAAAACCGCCAAAACACGACGACCATTCATAAAACTTTCTTCGATATCAGCCAAATATCCCAACTTATTCATCTTGCTAACAATCCGATCAAAAATCCTACGCAATTCATTTCGCTTGCGGTATAAATTCATGCGGATAGATGCAAGCTCATGACTTGCGTTGTCTTTAACCGTGCCAATTTCATCAAGCACTTCGTCAATCATCAACCGAATTTGCTTTTCAAAATACGATCCGGCAATAATTTTGGATAAGTAAGGATTTTGTTCGCGTCTTTCTACATCAAACCAACGGAAAATTTGTGCTGTATTGTCTGATAATTTTCTAATCCATAAAAACTGTTCGCCGGTAAGCATGGCGCCAGGAATTGATAAAAGCTTCAGTTCTTTATTAATGTTGTGGTTAAAATCGTTGGGAAAATAAACGCCGCTATCTAAAATGACTTTAAACTCATTGGTTTGAAATAAATCTTGTTCAATGAAATCTTTTTTAGTGTGAATACGAAGCTGTTGAATTCGATTTTTTGCGTAATCATTTCTAGCGTGTGCAATGATTAAGTCTTTTATCTTATCAAATTCAAGCTGTTGAAGGGTATTTTCCGGGAAAAATTTCATTGGACAGAATTAAATCAAAAGTAAAAAGTTAAAATTCAAAATTGTTGATTCCCTATTTTTTACTATTAAATTTTTAGTTTTTACTTTTTTAGACTTTCTTTTTTTACTTTTTTATTTGAAAACAATTTCAATTCAATTATGTTTAATTATTACAACTAATTTTATAAAAATCACAATTAATGGAAGGTAAGTTAATAAATTCAACAGATACAATTGAAGTTGCAACATTTGGAAACGGATGTTTTTGGTGTACAGAAGCGGTATTTGGCAAATTAAATGGCGTAATGAGTGGAGAAAGCGGATATAGTGGTGGAGAAATGATAAACCCTGATTACAAATCGGTTTGCTCGGGTACAACAGGACATGCCGAATGTTTACAAATCAAATTTAATCCAAACATCATTTCTTTTACAGATTTATTGGAAGTATTTTGGAAAACGCATGATCCAACTACGTTAAACAGGCAAGGCGGAGATGTAGGCACTCAATATAGAAGTGTAATTTTTTATCATAATGATATTCAAAAAAAAGAAGCAGAAACATATAAATTTCAATTGGATCAATCAGGCGTATACAACAACCCTATTGTAACTGAAATATCTGCAGCAGAAACATTTTATCCGGCCGAAAACTATCATCAAGATTATTTTGAAAACAATGGATCAAATCCATATTGCCAATTGGTGGTTCGCCCTAAAGTTGAAAAATTCAAAAAGTCATTTGATCATTTAATTAAAAAATAATTGCTGAAATACTTGCAATTGAAAAAATCGGTTATTACTTTTAAACCATAATTCGTAACACCTTTCCATTACCTCTGAATTTCTTCTGCAATTTCAAATTGTTTGCTTAATTTCATGCATATTTTTCAATTATCCTGTTGAACGATTGTTTTTATTCCTTCCATCCCTTGAGCCATTTTCATTACCGTAAAATTTAGAAAATGCTTATACAGCTTACAAGAAAAAATGCAACTCTATTGATGTTGATGGTATTCTTTTGCACAAATGGAATTGCTCAAAACCCCATTAGAAATTTTGGCCAAATGTATTCTGAGAATTTACGTGGAGGTACAACCATGTTTGGGAATACCATTTTACATATTGTAAACGCAGCGGATAACTCAGTAAACACGGCATTTATGAATGAAACCAATAATGCCAACAATGGATTTGGTGGAATTGGTTTTGCACAACATGGCAACGATAATAACAACATGCAATATACTGATGTGGACGATTTTCAATCTACCATGAATTCTTCATCAGCAGATTTAATACTTCCTTCAGGAGCAAACAGCATCAAATTTGCACGCTTATATTGGGGTGGAAAATTAAATGCTTCTGCGGTATCAACCAACCCAGACACACTTCGCAAAATTAAAATTAGGAAAGGAACGAGTGGCTCATATTTAAACGTTGTATCTCCTACAAATAACGTAGATCAATTTGCGGTTTCCACAACGGATATTGTTTATCAATCTTTTGTAGACATCACAAATTTTATGAACGCAAATGGAAGTGGGACTTATACTGTAGCCGATTTACCTGCTACAACTGGCGTTGCTTCAAGCGGTGGGTATTTTGGTGGATGGGTAATTGTTGTTGCCTACGAAAATCCAACACAACCATACAATAGCATTAGATTGTATGATGGATTTGCACAGGTTTATAATAGTGGAATACCAAGTTATTTAACCATTACCCTAAGTGGTTTAAACGTACCAACTACGCCATTGCTTGCTTCTGAAGCAGTAATGGGTACAATGTCTTGGGAAGGCGATGCCAATTTAGGTGCAACAGTTAATAATCGTGAAGGAGATTTTATAAAAATAAATAATACGCCAGTTTCTAATGCGGTAAACCCTGAAGCCAATTTTTGGAACGGATCGATAAGCAGAAACGGTAGTTTTGTAGACACAAAAAATCCCAATTATAGCAATCAAATGGGCATTGATATTGACGAGGTAAATGTTGGAACGGGATATGATATTTTACCAAACGCAACCAGTGTAAATGTAGAATTTGGAACCGAAGCTGATATGTATTTCCCAAGCATATTTACATTTTGTATTCGTGTAAAAGACCCAACAATTGTTTTAGACAAGGCAGTAACAGACCAAAATGGAGATGGGTTTATAGAAGCAAAAGAAGAATTGACATACACATTATCAGGAACAAATCAAGGTGTAGCCCCATCATTCAATACATACATTGTAGATTCATTGCCTATGAATGTTCGTTTTATACCAAATAGTTTGCAAATCATAAATGCACCAGGCGTAACCACGGGTTTTAAAACTGATTCGGCAGATAATGACGTCGCATTTAAAGGAACAGTTGGAGCAAGAACTTACGTTAAGTTTTTTATTGGAACAGGTGCCACAGGAACCAATGGTGGAATTTTACAAGCTGGTTCTGCAGGAAATTATGTGGTAAGATTTAAAGTAAAAGCAGATGATATACCAAATTCAGTAATCAATACAGCTAGAATTTATGGAAATTCGGCACAAGGTGAACTATTTACAGATGATGGTACTGCAATAATTGGAGAAGAAGCTGCCCCTACACCAGTTAATATGACTAACTTTTTAGCCACATTAACCAACAAGCAAAACTGTTTATTAAAATGGAATACAGAATCAGAAACAGATAATGCTTATTTTGAAATACAAAGAAGTAATGATGGCGTACATTTTGAATACAGGGGAAAATTAGCAGGGAATGGAACTACATTAATTACAAAGCTGTATAACTACAATGATGAAATCAACGGCTTGTTTAATGTTATTTACTATCGTTTAAAAATAATAGACAAAGACGGCAAATACATTTTTTCAAAAATCATCGCATTAAAAATAAACGGAACAAATACAAACGAACAGCTTAATGTTTATCCAAACCCATTTTATTCAGATTTAAAAATTGAATTGTTGGGCACTAGAAAAGAAACAGGCATTATTAGA
The DNA here is from genome assembly GCA_947483415.1 of Chitinophagaceae bacterium. Taxonomy (GTDB): domain Bacteria; phylum Bacteroidota; class Bacteroidia; order Chitinophagales; family Chitinophagaceae; genus Ferruginibacter. The sequence goes on along the minus strand of CANKLV010000111.1, from coordinate 1,950 downwards.
TTCATTTCTTTCGAAGGAAAAGAAGTATTGAGAAGAAGTGTTGAATTAGAAAAAGGAACCAATATTATTGTGTTAAAAGACTTGAATTATTTACCAAGAGGCAATTACATTTTAGAAGTATCCACATCTTCTACCAAAATGATCAAAAAAATTATAAAATAAATTATACATTTTTTTAAAACCGCATTTTTTCCTTGAAAAACTAATCCATAATATTCTACATATTTAAGGCTGCCAAATGGTGGCCTTTTTTATTTATAATCAATTACTTTTATTAAAAATTAAGTTCAATGCAATTCAACCAAATAAAAAAAATCAGTTTAGTTTGGGTATTTAGTTTTATAAACTTAATAGCAATAGCTCAGTTTAACGAACAGGATTCTCTAAGAGGTTTGAATGGCATTGGTCGTCAACATTGGGATATAACGCATTATGATATTACAGTAATGCCTGACATTGAAACCAAAACAATATCTGGGAAAAACATCATAACGTTGATAGATAGTGGCATAAATTTAATACAAATTGATTTGCAGCTGCCCATGGAATTGGATAGCGTTTTTTTAGAAGGGAAACCTTGTTTGTTTAAAAGAAACGGAAATGTATTTTTGGTAGAAGTTGGTACAAATAATAAATCAATACCCAGCATCAAAAAACTAACTTGTTATTTTCATGGAACACCAAGAGAAGCGATCCGTCCACCATGGGATGGTGGTTGGATTTGGAAAAAAGATGCATTTAATAATCCGTTTGTAAGTGTTGCTTGCCAAGGATTAGGTGCCAGTGTGTGGTATCCATGCAAAGATGTACAATCTGATGAACCAGAAAATGGATGTAACCTCACCATCATTGTTCCGGATAGTTTAGTAGGCGTTGGCAATGGGCGATTGATTGAACAAAAAAAACTAAACAATAATTTAATAGCATTTACTTGGCAGGTAAAAAGTCCAATAAACAATTACAATATTGTGCCTTACATTGGAAAATACAAATATTTTTCTGAGGTGTATAAAGGATTAAAAGGCCCTTTGAATATGGATTATTGGGTCTTGGAAAATCATGTTGATAAAGCAAAGCTTCAATTTAAAGATGCCCCAAGAATGATGAAAGCATTTGAGTATTGGTTTGGGCCCTACCCTTTTTATCAAGACGGATACAAGTTGGTTGAAGCACCACATTTAGGCATGGAGCATCAGAGTGCAATTGCATATGGAAATGAATTTACAAATGGATATTTGGGTAGCGATTTATCAAATACAGGTTGGGGTTTAAAATGGGATTTTATCATTGTACATGAAAGTGGCCACGAATGGTTTGCCAACAACATCACTTCGAAAGATATTGCAGACATGTGGATACATGAAAGTTTTACAAACTACAGCGAAACTTTATTTACCGAATATTATTATGGTAAAAATGCAGCAAACACTTATGTACAAGGACTTAGAAACAGTATTGAAAACGACAAACCTATCATAGGAAAATATGGTGTAAACAATGAAGGAAGCGGCGATATGTATAACAAAGGCGGAAATATGATACATACCATTCGTCAAATCATCAACAATGATGAAAAATTCAGGAAAATATTAATTGGAATGAATAAAGCTTTTTACCACAAAACAGTAACCACAAAAGAAATAGAAAACTATATCAGTAAAAATGCTGGGTTTGATTTTTCAAAAATTTTTGATCAATATTTGAGAACAATTGAGATTCCTGTGTTAGAATATTATTTCGATTCGAATAATCTGTATTACCGATTCAGTCATACTTTATCAGATTTCAAAATGTCTGTTCAGTATAAGCTTGATGCGCATTCGAAATATAAATGGATTACAGTTTCAAATGAATGGCAGCAGATTAAGGTTGAAAATGTTTCTGCATTTAATTTTATAGTAGATCCTAATTTTTATATTAATGTGAAAGAGGTGCCTGCATTCCATTTTT
>CANKLV010000110.1 GCA_947483415.1 Chitinophagaceae bacterium | reverse complement strand
TTCTGTAAATTTTTACCTGTACCCATTTTCTTCGAAGACAAACAAATCAATAATCCGGTTCCGGCATGGACAAAAAAGCCTTCTGAATTAACTGCAGATGATTATCAAAATTTTTATAAAGAGCTATATCCATATGGTGAAACACCTTTGTTTTGGATTCATTTGAATGTAGATTATCCATTTAATTTAACAGGGATCTTATACTTCCCTAAAATCAAACAGAGCTACGAAATTCAAAAGGATAAAATCCAATTATATTCAAATCAGGTATTTGTAACTGATGAAGTGAAAGATATTGTACCTGAATTTTTAATGCTTTTACATGGTGTTATTGATAGCCCAGATATTCCATTAAATGTAAGTAGAAGTTATTTGCAAGGCGACCCGAATGTAAAGAAAATCAATGCGCACATTACTAAAAAAGTAGGGGATAAACTCGAAGAAATTTACAATACAGATAGAAAAGCATTCGAAGAAAAATGGGAGAGCTTGGGATTGTTTGTAAAGTATGGCATGATGACTGATGATAAATTTTTGGAAAAAGCCAATAAATTTTTCATCATGGAAGATACAGCTGGTAAGTTTTACACTTTTGATGAGTATAAAATAGCTACCGAAACATTGCAAAAAAACAAAGAAGGTAAGCATGTTGTTTTATACACCACCAATCCTGTACAACAAGATGTATTTATTCAACAAGCAAGTGCAAAAGGTTATGTAACTGTAAAAATGGAAACATTGGTTGACGCTGCTTTTATTAATAATATGGAATTGAAATGGGCGGATACATTATTTGTTCGTGTTGATTCAGATATCGCAGATAATTTGATAGATAAATCAGAATCAACTGAAAGCATATTAAGCAAAGAAGAAACTGAAAAAATCACCAACTTATTTAACAAGCCAATGGATGGATTACAAATAAATGTAGAAGTAAAAGGGTTGGCTCCAAACATGGTACCGGTAACGGCTACACGCCCAGAGTTGATGAGAAGAATGAAAGACATGGCAGCAACAGGCGGTGGAATGGGGGCTTGGTATGCAAACATGCCTGATGAAGTAAATTTAACAATCAATGGCAATCATCCAATTTTTAAAACCATATTGGCAGAAACGGACACTGAAAAGCAAGAGAAGCTGACTAAAAATTTAGCTGATTTGGCATTGTTGTCGCAAGGGTTACTTACTGGAAATAACCTTACATCATTTATTAACAGAAGTGTTGAGTTGTTGGAGAAGCATTAGGATTTTACATTAGTAATTTAGAGTTTATATTTTTGATTTCGATTATTAACTGATTGGAAATTTGTAATAACATTATGAATTTTCAATCGGTTTTTTTCTGTACAAACACGTCGCACCTCTGGCGCTAGTGTTATGTCGCTCCGCTGGAGCTTGTGGTTTATCGCTCCTTCGGAGCTAATGTGATGTACTTAATTTACAATCGTCTACCATAAGTTGAATATTTACATTTCCATTCCATTCATTTTCTTCAAGAGAAAAAACAAGATCAACGGGTTGTTTGGATTGAAGTACATCCAATTTTTCGGGCATTTTAAATCCAATGCCATTTTGAGTTATGTTATTTTGTTTGACAACAAATTTTATATGTTGTTCTTTTAGCAATTTTGAGTAGCCGCTGTCAACAACATTTTTAGCCACAAAAACAGGTCGCATGTTTTCGGGGCCAAAGGGTTCCATTTGGCTTATAATATTAAAAAGAGTTTGGTTGATTTCTGAAAATTTAATTTCCGAATCAATGATGATTTCTGGGATTAATGATTCTGGTTTTATGGTAGCGGCAACCACTTCTTCGAATTTATTTTTGAATGCTTCTACATTTTCAGGTAGCATGGAAAGTCCGGCTGCCGCAAAATGACCACCAAAAACAAGCAGATGTTCTTTGCACGCATAAATGGCTTCATGCAAATTGAATCCTTTTACGCTACGAGCACTTCCGGTTACAATGCCATCGCTTAAAGTAAGCACGATGGTTGGTTTGAAATGATGTTCGATGATGCGTGATGCTACGATTCCTACAACCCCTTTATGCCAATGTTCTCTATAAATGACACAACTTTTTTTGTCATTAAAAGAAACATCCTCCTGCAAAATTTCCAACGCTTCTTGTGTAATGGAGGAATCCGTTTCCTTTCTTTCTTTATTATCAGATTGAAGCATCTCTCCAAGTTTAACGGCTTCAGTTTCATCTTTCTCGATAAATAATTGAACCGCTTTTCTGGCGTCATCCATCCTTCCGGCTGCATTAACCCTTGGCGCAATGATAAATACCACATTAGTGATGGTTAATTTTTTTTGAATTGATCCTAATTTAATAATCGTTTTTATACCCAAAGAGGGATTGGTATTTATTTTATGCAAACCATGGTAAGCCAAAATTCTGTTTTCACCTGTGATGGGTACAATATCTGCAGCAATGGAAACAGCCACTAAATCTAAATATCTTAAATAATAATCGGGCTCTTTTTTAAAATGCGCAGTCAATGCCATCATAAATTTAAATCCAACCCCACATCCGCAAAGCTCTTTATATGGATAATTACAATCGATTTGTTTGGGATTTAAAATAGCACATGCATTAGGAAGAATATTTCCTGGTAAATGGTGATCGCAAACGATAAAATCAATACCTAACGACTTTGCATATTCGATAAGTTCAATTGATTTAATGCCACAATCTAAACAAACAATTAATTTAAAACCGTTTGCGCTTGCAAAATCAATGCCTGCTTTACTTACGCCATAGCCTTCCTTATAACGATGTGGTATATAATAATCAATAAAATCGGGGTTGTAAATACTACATAAAAATTGATAAAATGATGCAACAGCTGTTGTGCCATCAACATCATAATCACCAAATACGAGGACTTTTTCATTATTTAAAATGGCCAATTCCACACGGTCCACGGCTCTCCTCATATCCTTCATTAGCCAAGGGCTGTGCAGATTATTTAAATCCGGACGAAAATAATTTTTCGCTTCTTCAAAATTGGTAATGCCGCGTTGTACAAGCATGGCACAAACGGTTTCATTTATTTTTAATGATTCCCTCAACGCTTTTGTATTCGTTTCGTCTTTTTGCAGTATGTTCCATTTTTTTTCCAAGCTTAATAATTTCTATCTGTTGTATATCGTACCAATGACTCCAATTCATCACGTACGGCTGTTTTATCAAATTGATGCAATATAAAAAGCGCCTCATCTCTGTAGGTAAGCATTTTTTGTTTTGCGTATTCAATACCGCCAGCTTCAATCACTTGTTCAATTACAAAGTTAATTTGTGTTTGGTTTTTGTGCTTGTTTTTTAAGACGTATATTAACTGCTTTTTAATGCTTTTATCCACTTTGTTTAAAGTGTAAATCAACGGTAAGGTGAGTTTTTTTTCTCGAATATCGTTTCCAGTTGGTTTGCCAACTTTTTCTGTGCCATAATCAAATAAATCATCTTTGATTTGAAAAGCAATCCCTACTTTTTCGCCAAAATTTCGCATAATTTCAGTGGTTTCCATATTTTGAGTTGTGGTGAATGTTCCAACAGCGCAAGCGGAAGCCAATAATGATGCGGTTTTATTGGTTATGATCTCAAAATAAATGGCTTCATCGAGATTTAATTTCCTCGATTTTTCCAGCTGCAATAATTCCCCTTCACTCATTTTTCTTACCGCATCTGATAATATTTCCAAATGTTGAAAGTCTTTGTTTGCAGTAGATAAAAGTAATCCTTTTGATAAAAGATAATCACCTACCAATACAGCAATTTTGTTTTTCCAAATGGCATTGATGGAAAAAAATCCCCTACGTTCCAAAGATTCATCCACCACGTCGTCGTGAACAAGTGTAGCCGTGTGAAGCAATTCCACCAAAGATGCAGCACGGTAAGTACTCTCGTTAATTGGGGCGTGAAGTTTTGCACTTAAAAAAACAAACATTGGTCTGAGTTGTTTGCCTTTTCTGCGAATGATATACTGCATAATTCTATCCAATAATGGAACTTTACTCTTGGCAGCAGCAGCAAATTTCTTTTCAAAAATGCTTAATTCTTCATTTATGGTATGGGCTGAAAATTTCATTTATATTTAGCAAGATAGTAAAGGCAAGTTCGACTTCAAATTAAAATTTTAAAAAAAAGTAAAAAGCGCGCCCGCCTTGGCGGGTAAAAAGTGAAAAAAAAAAAGTAAAAAGTAAAAAGCGGAGTTACTGACATGCGACCTATCAGTTGACCAGATTTTTTAATTTTTAATTTTGACTTTTAAATTCCTTCAATAAAGTCTCGTTTTTAAAATAATTGGCACTTATTTAAAAATAAATATTGTTTTTTTTGGTAATTGGGTGTTACTTAAATAAATTTGCCTACGTAAAATAGTAAAATTAAGAAAATGAATAATCTTTTAAAAGTTATGCAAACAAAAAAGTACACGTTATTAATGACAATGTTCATCCTTTTTATGGGATCAACATTTGCTCAAAAGTCAACAGCAGTTTATGATGTATACGACACAGCAGTTGTTACCCGCAAGGGAATGCCTCAGCAAAACGAGTTCTGGAACAACACCTACAATTTTCCTTCTAAGCCACGCAACATGTGGGAAGTGGGATTATCTGGCGGTTTGTTTAATGTTTTAGGAGATGTTGCAAGCATTACACCTACAATGGGGTTTTCTGCTCACGTAAGAAAGTCTCTAGGTCATATGTTTTCTGTTAGAATGCAGTATTTATATGGAACAGCTAAAGGGTTAAACTGGAAAGGTGCTGGAAATTTTGCCAACAACGAACCATTAAGTCAATATTATAGTGCGCCATATTCTAATGGAACAACTACCATTCCTGGCCGTGCTGCTGAAGTAGTGTATTACAACTACAAAAACAAAACACAAGATTTAAGTTTACAATTGTTAATGTCTGTAAACAATGTTAATTTCTACAAAGAAAAATCAAATTGGAACATTTACATTGGTGGTGGTTTGGGTGCAACTGCATACGAAACAAAAATCAATGCTAGAAACGAATCAACTGGCAATACTTACAGCACTTTATATACTGATATTTACAATAATACAGATTTTAAATATAAGAACAGAAGAGATATCCTAAAGAAGTTAAAAGCTGGAATGGATAAAACTTACGAAGAAGCCGCTGAAAATCATGGTGAACGCAAACCAAAAATTGGCAACCAAACTGTAGATTTCTCAGCAACTGGAATTATCGGAATCAGCTATAGACTTGCAAAACGCATTAATATTTCATTAGAAGATCGTCAAACATTTGTAAAAGATGATTTAATGGATGGCCAACAATGGCAAGAGCATCCTTATGGAGACGGCGTATTAACTACAGGATTTGATTCTTACAATTATTTATCTCTTGGCTTGAACTTCAATTTGGGTTCAAAATCAGTAGAGCCATTATGGTGGTTAAATCCACTTGATTATGTTTACAGCGAATTAAACAAACCAAGACACCAACAAATACCAAAACCAACTTATGAAGATGCTGATGGGGATGGTGTAATTGATCAATTGGATCGTGAGCCAAATACGCCATCTGGTGTAGGTGTTGATACACATGGTGTAACAAGAGATTCTGATGGTGATGGTGTACCTGATAATATAGATAAGCAATTGGTTACTCCTACAGAGTGTCAACCAGTTGATGCTGATGGTGTTGGTAAATGTCCAGAACCAGAGTGCTGCAAAAACCCTCCAGCTCCAGTAGCTCCTGAGTGCCCAGCCGATTATCCTAGCTTAATTTTCAAGTCAAAAACAACAGGAATTGGTGCCGATTTAAAACCATTGTTGATGAATGTCGCTACAAAATTAAAAGCAAATCCAAAATGTAACATCACAATCAATGGATACCCAGAAGCTTCTAAAGCAGCTCAAGCAGTTTGCCAAAAAAGAGTTGATGCAGTTAAAGTATTCTTAGTAGAAAAAGCTGGAATCAGTGCCGATAGAATTACAACAAATTGTGAAATAGGTGGTGGAGATAAAGACACTATCGATATCAAATCGAACTAATAATAAAGAATTTCAAATGAATAGACCGCTCCTAATTTAGGGGCGGTTTTTTTTGTTTATAGGGTTTGTGAAGTTTGAGAGGTTTAAGAGGTTTGAGAGGTTTGTTTTGTTCAAAAGGTTCAATGCGTTCAATAAGTTCAAAAGGTTACCAAACCCCAAACCCCAAACCCCAAACAACAAACAACAAACCCCAAACACCAAACCCCAAACAACAAACCTTCTTCTTCCCACGTTTTTACACAATATGTTAAAACTTATCTCGTTTAACTTAATTACAAAGGAATAAAAAACTTTTTATTATGAA
>CANKLV010000109.1 GCA_947483415.1 Chitinophagaceae bacterium | reverse complement strand
TATCCCGAATACATGGTGGGATTGATTTTAATCGGATTGGCTAGATGCATTGCGATGGTTATTGTTTGGAACGAATTGGCTGAAGGAAACAGAGAGTATGCCGCCGGACTAGTAGCATTGAATAGCATTTTCCAAGTGTTATTATATAGTGTTTATGCTTTCATTTTTGTAACCGTACTTCCTCCACTTTTTGGCATTTCGGGTTCTGTTGTAAATATTAGTATTGGTGAGATAGCACAAAGTGTAGCGATCTATTTAGGCATCCCATTTTTAGCTGGTTTTTTAACAAGAGCCATTCTAATAAAATTAAAAGGAGTGGAGTGGTTTACCACAAAATTTATTCCTGTAGTTTCTCCAATCACATTGATTGCATTACTTTTTACAATCGTTGTTATGTTTAGTTTAAAAGGACAAATGATTGTACAAATCCCTTTTGATGTTTTACGCATTGCACTCCCTTTGGCGGTATATTTTGCATTGATGTTTTTCATTAGTTTTTTAATTGGTAAAAAAATGGGAGCTGATTATTCTACCAACACTTCAATCGCTTTTACTGCAGCAGGTAATAATTTTGAGTTGGCCATTGCTGTTGCCATTGGTGTTTTTGGCATAAACAGCGGACAAGCTTTTGCTGGTGTGATTGGTCCGTTGGTTGAAGTGCCTGCTTTAATTATTTTGGTTAACGTGGCTTTCTGGTTAAGAAATAAATTTTATTCTTCTAATTAATAAATAATTTTTCAATGAAAAAAGTTTTGGTATTGTGTACTGGCAACAGTTGTAGAAGTCAAATTGCACATGGTTATTTACAGCATTTCGCTGGTGATAAAGCAGAAGTATTTAGCGCTGGCGTAGAAACACATGGGGTTAATCCAAAAGCAATTGCAACCATGAACGCAGATGGTATTGATATTTCTGCGCATACTTCAAACAACATTTTAGAATATCAGCAAGTTGATTTCGACTTCGTCATCACTGTTTGTGATAACGCAAAAGAAAGATGCCCATTCTTTCCAAGTAAAGCAGTGAAGTTTCATTATAATTTCCCTGACCCCGCAAAAGCTACAGGTACCGAAGAAGAAATTATTATTGCTTTTAGTGAAGTAAGAGACATGATAAAAAAATATTGTCTAGATTTTACAAATACCAATCTATCATAATTTTTCATTTTATACGTTTCATTTACTTTCTGTTTCAATTTTTTTTAAAAAAAGCTCGACTTATTTTAAACAATTTTAAATGTTGTATGTTTTGTATAAAAATATATTTCATGACACGTTTATTTGATAAGTATAATTTAGGACTGCTATTTATTTCTTTCTTCTTTTCTGCTTCTTTAGTTGCACAGAAAACAGGCAGTATCAGTGGAATTGTACTTCAAAAAAATACGCAGCAAGCCCTTGTTGGTGCTACAATTAATGTTTCCGGCACTTCAATAAATACTGTTTCCGATTCATCTGGAAGATTTAGATTGTTGAATATTCCTGTTAAAACATACAATGTATTGGTTAGTTCTGTTGGCTATAAAACCAGTACGATTTATAACATTGTAGTTAGCGTTGGTAATGAAAATGTGTACACCGTTGAGTTAGAAAATAATGACAATAAACTTCAGGAAGTAATTATCAAATCAAATAAACGAAGCGTTCGTGCAGCTTCTCTTGAAACGCCTTTAAGCGTTCAACGTCTCACATCTGAAGAAATTAGAAGTAATCCAGGTGGTGACTTTGATATCAGTAAAGTCATTCAAACATTACCAGGCGTAGGTGGTGGCCAACAAGGTGGTTCTTTTAGAAACGACATCATCATTCGTGGTGGCGCTTCTAATGAAAATGTTTTTTATTTAGATGGAATTGAAGTTCCTGTAATCAATCATTTTCAAACACAAGGCAGTAGCGGCGGTCCTCAAGGAATTTTAAATACCTTTTTTATTGAAGATGTAAAATTGAGTTCTTCGGCTTTTGATGCTCGTTTTGATAACGCATTAAGTAGTGTATTTCAATTCAAACAAAAAAATGGTAACGCAAATAAATTTCAAGGTAATCTTAGGGCAAGCTTTACCGAAACGGGATTAACGTTAGAAGGACCTTTATCTAAAAATAAAAAAACAACATTTTTAGCCTCTGCAACTCGATCTTATTTACAATATTTGTTTCAAGCTATAGATTTACCCATCAGACCAAATTATTGGGATTTTCAAACAAAGATTACCCATCAAATAAATAATAAAACCACGCTTACTTTTATTGGAATCGGCGCCATTGATGATTTTTCATTTGCTTCACCTAAAGAAGCAACACCCGAAAAATTATATGCGTTAAACTCAAGCGTAAATGTAAATCAGTGGAACTATACGATTGGTGCCTCATTGAAAAAAAGCATCCCAAATGGCTTTTGGAATTTATCATTGAGTAGAACAAGTTTTAATAACACGATTACAAAATTTGAAGACAACGAAAATCCAACACCTGAAAGTCAAACCTTAGATATTGTTAGTGTTGAAAACGAAAATAAATTAAGATTCGATGTTAATAAAAATATCAATGGTTGGAAAATTTCTTACGGCGCATCCGCTCAATTGGCATCTTACACCAACAATTCATTCGCGGTTATTTTAAAAGAAGTTAGAGACGCTAATGACACAATCATTCAACGTGCAATAACACAAAATTTCCAAAGTCCTTTAAATCCATTTGTTAGATTGGGTGCTTTTGCACAAATAGGAAATAGATTTATAGACAACCGTTTGGGCGTTAGTTTTGGCATTAGATCAGATGTAAATACGTTTACTACAAGCGGTATGAATGGATTAAGAACATTATCGCCACGATTATCTGTAAGTTATGTTTTGACAAACAAATGGACATGGAATGCTTCTGCAGGAATTTATTATAAAATACCAACCTACACCATTTTGGGATATGCTGAAAACAATTCGCTTGTAAATAAAAATATCGAGTATCAAAGCAGTACACATTATACTACAGGGGTTGAATTTCTTCCAAATGATGCATTGCGCATTACGTTAGAAGGATTTTATAAGCAATACAATAATTCGCCTGTTTCAGTTAGAAACGGCATTTCATTGGCAAATTTAGGAACAGATTTTACGTTGCTTGGAAACGAAGCAGTATTAACCAATGGTAAAGGAAATGCTTATGGTATTGAATTTTTTGCACAGAAAAAGTTGACAAAAAAGTTTTTTGGAATTTTATCGTATACTTTTTATAGAAGTTTATACAGCGGTGCAAATGGTAAATTGGTTTCGAGCAGTTGGGATAATAAACATTTGCTTTCGGTTACTTGGGGATATAAATTTGCACACAATTGGGAATTGGGTTTGAAGTTTCGTTATCAAGGTGGTGCACCTTACACGCCATTTGATGAGGTGGTTTCTAGAGTCAATTATCTTTCACAAGGGAAAGGTACTTTGGATTATTCAAATTTAAATTCACAGCGCCTAAATGGTTTTAATAGCAGTGATGTTAGAATAGATAAGAAATGGAACTTTAAAAAAATCACTTTGGATCTATTTTTGGATGTAACCAATTGGTATGTAGCAAAAAATCCATCTATACCTGAATATACATTTACGCGTACTGCAGATAACAGAACTTTTAAAACAACAGATGGTTTGCCAATTCGTGCAGATGGAAGCAATGCGATACCAACATTTGTAAAAAATGATGACCCAAATGTTCGTCCTACAATTGGCTTTATTGTTGAGTTTTAATTGACAGAGAATTATTTTTAAAAAATTGGTCTATCAATAATTTCGACTTTTTAGTATGCTACATTTTTATCCCAAACGATAAAAATGCAGTTCTTCCATCAGCAGGCAACACACCTGGTCCAGGATATCCACCTGCTCTTCGGGTAAAATACTTTTCGTTCAATAAATTGTTGATTCCTGATTTTATGATGATTCGATTTGGCCATTTAATTTGTAACGTAGCATCAAAAATTTTATAATTGGGTATTAATCCGGTTTGTCCATTTGAAGAAGCTTTGATTGTGTTGTTGGCATCACTGAAGCACTTTCCAACGTAATTAAATTGTGTTGTAAATAAAACGTTTTTAAATCCACAACTAATTCCAGTTCGTAAAATATGTCGAGGTGCATTTTCTACTTGATTTCCTTTTATCAAGGCATCTTTATGATTGTTTGAGTAAGCGGCATCAATAAAACTGTATGAGTTGAAAATACTTAAATCAAAATGTGTATTGACTTTAAATGCTTTAATAGGATTGAATTCAAAAAAGTTTTCAATGCCCTTGCTGTTGCTGTTTCCCACATTTGTTACCAATCTATAATTTGCGCCAGATGGTATAATCGTACCAATTCTATTGTTATATTTTAAACGATAAACGCTTATATCAAATTGTAAGTAATCTTTTAATTTCCCACGGTATCCCAAATCAAAATTGAATCCTTTTGAATCCGTTAAATTGGGATCGATAACATCTGTTGTTGGCGGTGCTTGTAAATTTGCAAATTGTATTGGTCTATAAGCTTGAGAAAAATTTGTGTAAAATGCAGTTCCTTTTAAAAATTGATATTCCATTCCAATACCAGCTAAAACAAATTTTCGCTTTCTATTGATTTGTTGCAACATGATGTTATCTCCATTTGAAGCAATATCACTTCTACCTGAAGCAGAACCTTCTAATGTTTCAAATCTAATCCCAGGAATAAAGGATAATCTTTTTGAAAATCGAATTAAATTTTCACAAAAAATAGCTGCGTTTTTAGAATTGAAATTTATGTCTTGTTGATAATTACCAATCAAAGTCATGTCATAATCGGCGCCATTTGTTCCTAATCCGTTTCCTTTTCTATGCGTAGAACCTTTATATAATCTTATGCCAGCTGAAACCGTATTCGAGATTTTACCCATTTTATAATCAGAAATCCACCTACTTTCAACGCCAATATTACGATATTGATCTACCAATAAATTTCTATTGCTAAATGCGCCAGTTGTAGAGTTTAAAGAATCGCTAACGGTAATTGACGGTGTAAATCCTACGCTATTTCTATCGCCCAAGGTTGCAAATAATTTTGTTATCCATCTTTTATTAGAACCCATATCGTAATTGATGATAACTGCGGGTGTAAACCAAGTGATGTCAAACCAATTTCGATTTCTTAAACTTTGTTTTGCATCTGATTTAAATTGAGCATCTGTTAATCCCCCTGCTTGCTGACTTCTAATATGCGACAACATTAATTCTGCGGTTAGAGATAATTTAGGTGTGATTACATATGAAAAAGTTGCAAACCCAGAATTAGAGTAAAAACGGCTATTCTGTCTCCAACCATTTCCATTTCTGTAATTATAAAAGGCGTAGTAATTTAACTTTTTTGTTTTACCACCAATGGCGTTGTAACTATTTTGTAACGCATTACTGCCAATGGTTTGGTGTACTTCAAATTCAACTGGTTTATTTATTTCACTTCCATTTTTTAAAATATAATTTACCATTCCGCCAAATTGTGGACCATATTGTAATGAACCCTGACCTCTTACAATTTCTATTCGTTGAACGCTTTGTAATTGTGGATTATAATAAGCTTCAGGGTAACCAAAAGGATCTGCGGCAATGTCATAACCATTTTGTCGGATGTTAAATTCCCAGCTTCTATTTGGACTTAGTCCTCTTGCAGCAATGCCAATTTGAATGCCACTCGGGTCACTTTCCCAAATATGCATGCCCGGTGTTTTTGCCAAAATCTGACGCATGTTGTTATTTACCACATTGCCTTGAACATTATCGATTAAGATTAATGCGCTTTTTTTTCCAGCATAGATAGAAGTGCCAACGATTTCTGGCATTTGTTGAATATCTGAATTGCTGTTTTTTCCAACAATGGTAATGTCGGGAAGATTTTTATAAGAAAGACTGTCTGTATTTTTTGATGATTCTTGGGCAAATGACGAGTCCAATAATAGAAATAACACACAGCAGAGTAGTACCAAATTTCTCATTTTCTCAATTTCACGCAAAACTATTTGTATGGGAAAAGGAATGGTTACGAAATGCGTAATCAGATTTTCGAAAAAGGGAAAATATTATAAAGTCGGGTATAAATATATCATTCATCTATCAAATCGCCCAAATGCAATCGAAGCGCGTTTACGGAGATACTGATTTCCCAGAATGAAATACCTAATGAAATCAGTAAGCACAAAATACTGCTAGAAAATAAATAAATGCCTATTGTTTGTTTTCCTAAAAACAAAACCAGCATCGCAAAAACGGAAAGGAAAAGACAAAGTACGCCCATCAGTTGCATATACCTTATGAGGGTTAAACGCAGGTTGAGATTTTTAATTTCTAGCAATATGTTTTTATTTTCTTCTTT
>CANKLV010000108.1 GCA_947483415.1 Chitinophagaceae bacterium | reverse complement strand
TATGGTACCTGCAACTGGTGCAGCTGTTATCGTTACCGTTCTTGTTGCCGTGTCGTTTGCACAACCACCCGAACCTGTTACAACATAATTCATTGTTGTTGATCCTGCGGCTACTACTGTTATTACGCCTGTTGAACCGTTTATTGTGGCAACGTTTGTATCATCACTTGTCCATGCACCACCTCCTACTGTTGACGTAAATGTGGTTGAACCTGTTTCACATATTGCTTGCGTTCCGCTTAATGTTCCTGCACTTGGTAATGCGGTTACAGTAACTACTATTGATGCCGTATCATTTGCACAACCACCCGTGCCCGTTACGATGTATCTGATTTCTGATGTTCCTGCTGATACCGCGGTTACTACACCGCTTGCGTTTACTGTGGCTACACCTGTTGATACTGAACTCCATGTTCCACCACTTCCACTTGTTGATAAAGTCGTTGTGCCGTTTGCACATAAAGCAGTTGTACCACTGATATCGCCTGCATCCGGTGCCGCTGTTATCGTTAAGTTTAATGTTATCGTTGAATCACAGCCTGCTACATTTAATGTGTCGAAATTTTTTGCGCCTGAAGTCGTATAAGTTGTACCGCGCCATAAATAACTATCACAAGCTGAAATACTAAAAGAGCTTGAAGATGACTGTTTAACCGTTATTGTAATTGTAGCGCTATCTACATTATCAGCAGAATCTGTTACAATAACTTTGTAAGTTGTAGTGCTTCCTGGAGCTACAATAATACTTCCTGTTGTTTCAGAAGCATTATCCCACAAGAAGGTATAAGGAGTTGTTCCACCACTTGGATTTGCTGTTAAGGTAACATTTGTACCAGCACAAACACTATCCAAATTTGAAGTGATATTTACTGTTAATTGAGCATTCGCTCTTCCACAAAAAACTAATGAAAACAAAATAATTGCAAAAGAAAACAAAATCAATTTTGATTTTTTAGAAAATGACTTTGCGGGGAAAAATAAATTTAGAGACATAAAAGGGGTTTTAAAATATTTTCTGTTATTGAATGTTACTGTAATTTACTTTAAAATTGAAGATTAACAATATATTAAATAAAATCTAGTATTAAATACTTATTAAATTAAGTAGATATACTTAGCTCAATTATAGAAATTTTAAGATCTGATTAAATAAATTACTGACTTTTTATACAAAAAAGTTATTTTACTGCTTTTTCAATGTAATTTCTTAAACTTTTGTAATTGATTTTCAATGTTATTAAAGCATTAAATAAATATTAGTAAACAATTTATTGTGAAATCATACTTCACCATAGTAAATATTATATTTGTGCGCTATGGAAATAAACGAATCTTTTCAACTTGCTTCTGATTTTATACAATATACAAGTGCCAATATTTTTCTTACTGGTAATGCAGGGACAGGAAAAACGACTTTTTTAAAACATTGCAAAAACAATAGTTTGAAGAACACAGCTATTGTAGCTCCAACGGGCGTTGCAGCTATGAATGCGGGAGGCACAACCATTCACTCATTTTTTCAACTTCCATTTACACCTTACATTCCAGGACAAAGGGGCTTTAATAACAACCAAACTTTTAACGACAAAAACAGTTTGATTGCCATGCTTCGCATTAATGCCGAAAGAAGAGAAGTAATGCAACAATTGGAACTGTTGATTATCGATGAAATCAGCATGGTACGTTGCGATGTATTGGATGCTATAGATGTTGTGCTTCAATTTGTAAGAAACAACCATGCTCAACCCTTTGGCGGTGTGCAAGTTTTGTTGATTGGCGATTTGTATCAGTTGCCTCCGGTAGTAAAAGATGAAGAATGGCAAATATTATCGCCTTATTATAATAGTCCATTTTTTTTCAACAGTAAAGTCATTGAAAAAGATCCGCCTGTTTACGTTTCCTTAGAAAAGATATATCGACAAAATGATCCGGTATTTGTTGACCTTTTAAATCAAGTTAGAAACAACAAAATGACGGAAAATGGTTTTGAGTTATTACATGAAAGATATTTACCTGATTTAATACCATCAAAAGATGAACATTTTATCACATTAACGACACATAATCATAAAGCAGATGCAATAAATACTGCGGCACTTGTAGAAATAAAATCTAAACAAGAAATATTTTCAGCAATTGTAGAGGGCGATTTTTACGAAAAATCATATCCTGCTGAGGCCGAACTTAAACTTAAAGTTGGTGCTCAGGTAATGTTTATAAAAAACGATACAGAAAAAATTCGAAGATATTTTAATGGGAAAATTGGCATCATAGAAAAAATAGAAACAGACAACATTTTTGTTTTGTGCGATGGCGAACAATTTCCAATAGAGGTAAAAAAAGAAAAATGGAGAAACATTCAATATGCTTTAGATAAAAAAACAAATAAAGTCGAGGAAAATGAAATTGGTTCGTTTACACAATTTCCATTGCGATTGGCATGGGCAATAACGATACATAAAAGTCAGGGATTAACTTTTGAAAAAGCCATAATCGATGCAGGTAGTGCATTTGCGCCTGGACAAGTTTATGTTGCATTGAGCAGATGTACAAAGTTGGAAGGCATTATTTTGCATAGTAAAATAATGAGTAGTGGATTAAAAAGTGATTTAAGAATTGATGCATTTTCAAGCAATCAAAAAACGACTTCAGCGCAAATGTTTGCGTTAGCAGATGCAAAAAAAGATTACGAACAAACCATTTTATTGAATTTATTTGATTTTACAATTATTGATAACAGTTACAACTCAACAATCAAAATACTAACTGAAAACTCAAATTCATTTAAGCAAGAAGCTATTGAACAATTTAAAAACATTGATGTAGACATTAAATCGCTAATTGACATTGCCGTAAAATTTAAAACCCAACTTAATCAATTGTTTGTTTCAAATAATGAACCGAATGCTGAATCATTTTTACAAACCAGAATTATAGCAGCTGCTACTTACCTAAAAAAAGCAGTTGAAAATATAAAATCAAAAATTGAAAAAACAACTTTAGAAACGGATAGCAGAACCATTTCATCAGAATTAAACAAATCGATGGGTTTATTTCATAAAGAAATTTGCTTGAAAATATTTTTGCTTAATGTTGTTGAGAAAGGGTTTGAAATAAGCAATTATTTAGAACATAAGAGAAAATTCGTAAAGCCATTATTTTCTTTTAATAGTTATGCGGGCACAAGTACTCTAGAGAGTTCCACGATTTCTCATCCTGCTTTATATAAGAAATTACGTAAAAAAAGAGATGATATTTGTGCGCAAAAAAACACTCCAATTTATTTGGTGGCAGGTAGTAACACTTTAGAAGAGATGTGTAATTACTTGCCTCAAACAGAAAATGATTTGAATAAGATCAAAGGATTTGGACCAATAAAAACAAAGCAATACGGAAATCAATTTTTAGAAATCATTCGAGCATATTGCGAAGAAAACGGATTGACTTCTGTGCTGAATTTAAAAGAAAAAAAAGCAGTTGTTGATAAAAAGAAAAAAGATAAACCAGATACAAAAAAACTCAGTTTTGAATTGTTTAAATCGGGTAAAAATATAGAAGAGATTGCGTTTGAAAGAAATTTAACCATAGGGACAATTGAAACCCATTTGATTTATTTTATTGAAAATAATCAAATCGAATTAAGCGAAATTTTATCCGAAGAAAAAATCGACATCATCTCATCAGCAGCAAATAAAGTAGAAAATAAAAACAGCAAATCCATTAAAGATCTTCTGCCAGAGGAAATAAGTTATGGGGAAATAAGGATGGTGTTGGCGGGTGAAGGAGGTTTGTGAGGTTTGTGATGTTTGAAACGTTCAATAAGTTCAAGAGGTTCAATGGGTTCAAAAGGTTGGGAGCACGGAAGAGTTGAAAATTTTCAACCCTTACAAAGTCGTTTGAGAGGTTTGTGAGGTTTATGAGGTTGGGGATTTTCGTCTGCCGATGTTGGTGTTTTCACCAATCATCAAAAAGTAAGATGTTGAAAAGGTTCAATTAAACCAGCAAAGCGATTTAAACCATTAAACCAGCGAAGCGAATTAAACCATTAAACCAGGGTAGCAATTTTAACCAGCGTAGCGTCTTAAACCAGCAAAGCGTTTACTGATACACCCTCACATAATCCACCAACATTTTCTGAGGAAATATAGAATCATCTATACCATATTTACCACCCCAATTACCTCCTACTGCTACATTTAATATCAAATGAAATGCTTGATCAAAAGGCCAAGCTTCTGTATCGGTGTGATCATTTTTGAATTGATGATATTGTTTATTGTCTATAAAAAAACGAACGTCATCTTTTGTCCATTCAACGGCATAAATGTGAAAATCATTTGCCAAATCTTTTAGGAAATAAGCCCCTGATTTTTGTGTTCCTTTCATGCCATTATAAGCACCTGTATGTACGGTTCCAAATAAAGTATCTGGCCAATATCCCACGTTTTCCATGATGTCAATTTCTCCACTATGCGGCCATATTCCGTAAGCCATTTTAGTAGGCAACATCCATACTGCAGGCCACATGCCTCTTCCTGCCGGGATTTTAGCTTTTATTTCGAAACGTCCATATTCCCAATCCATTTTACCTTTTGTCACTAAACGTGCCGACGTATATTTGGCACCGTTATATTCTTCTTTTCTTGCTTCAATAACTAAATTTCCATTTTCAATCCTTGCATTTTCTAGTCTGTTTTCCGTATAATACTCCGCTTCGTTATTACCCCATCCACATAAAGCCGGACAACCATTACCTTTATCAAATACCCATTTGGTGGTATCTATTGAATTCTTTTTTGCATTAAATTCATCACTCCAAACAAGCTTTTGAAAGGTGTATTGTGCGTTTGCTCCTAGAGACAACATCAGCACCAAGCATACACTTAATAATATTTGAATTCCTTTTCTAATAAACATTTGCATTTTATAAAATTTACCAAGTTTTGTTATTGTTAACGTTGATTTGTTTAGTAAGATTGGCAACCTTAATAACGAAAGCACCTTTTTCAATGGTTAGTTTATTGTTTGTATTGATGAATCCCAAATCTTTTACAGGAATTGTCATACGTATTAATTTCTCTTCTCCAGCATTCAATTCAACTTTATCAAACTCTCTTAATCTCTTTACATCTGGGGTTAAAGAAGCCACTAGATCACTGACATAAATTTGAAATGCTTCTTTACCAGAACGCGCTCCTGTATTTTTCACTTTAAATGATACAACAATTTCATCAGTTGCTGTATAAGTTGTTTTATCAACAGTTAAATCACTGTATTGAAATGTCGTATACGAAAGTCCAAAACCAAAATCATATTGAGGATTGTAATCAGCAGAATAATCATAAGCGCCTTGTGGATTTGATTGCTCATCTGATGGTTTGTGGATGTAATTGGTTAACGCATTTACATAACGGGGATACGTAATCGGCAATTTCCCACTTGGATTAATTTTTCCAATTACGATATCTGCAAGTGCATCTCCACCATAATTACCTGGAATATAAATATCGATGATAGAAGACACCAATGGCTCTAATCTTGAAATATTTCTTGGTCTTCCTTCATTTAGAATAAGAATAACTGGTTTTCCAGCGCTTATGGCTACTTTAGCCAATTCTATTTGATTGTCACTTAAATTCAAATCATTAAGATCACCTGGTTTTTCAGTGTAACTATTTTCTCCTAAACACAAAATAATGTAATCCACATTTGTTGCTTGGGCTTTTACATCATTCAAATCAACCACCGAATCTTCAAAATATTTACCATCCATTTTATAGGCTACGCCTTGCGAAAAGCTGATATTTCCAGCGCCCATTTTCTGTTGAAATGCTTCATAAATGGTATTGTATTTCGAAGCAAACATTTCTGTTTTTTCACCTTGCCAAGAGTAAGACCAACCACCATTTAAAGTGCGCATAGAATTTGAATTTGGCCCTGTTACCAATACTTTGGATGTAGATGAAATTGGTAGTACATTGTTTTTATTCTTCAGAAGTGTAATCGATTCTGCCGCTGCATCGTAACCTGCTTTTTCAGCAATTGATGAAGCGAAATTTGGATACTCACTATTGTTGCTATATGGCACTTCAAATAAATTCAATTCATATTTCACCCTTAAAATTCTTTTTACCGCATCATCAATTCTTGAAATGGGCACTTTATTTTCCTTTACTAAAGAAATCAAGTCGTTGAAAAATGTTTTATAATCGTACGGAATCATTGCCATATCAATACCTGCATTGATTGCAAGCATCAACGCTTCTTTATTTGAACCAACGATTTTATCTCTTTTAAAAACATTCTCAATATCCTGCCAATCTGTAACCACAAAGCCTGTAAATCCAAGTTCTTTTTTCAAAACATCTGTTAATAGATATTTATTGATGTGTGTTGGAATGCCATTAAT
>CANKLV010000107.1 GCA_947483415.1 Chitinophagaceae bacterium | reverse complement strand
TTCCATTTTATGCATTACAATTGATGGGAAATGAAATTGGGTTATTGGGAAATGGATTTGATGATGTGAATATGGCAATAGAATCAGCGAAACAAAATTCAAAATCGAATGATGTAATTGTTATTTGTGGAAGTTTTTTTATCATTGCTGAGATAAAAGCCCCCATCCCCAACCCTTCCCCCAAAAGGTGAAGGGAGCTTGAGCATTCTGAAGTTCAAAAGACAGCCCCCATCCCCAACCCTTCCCCCAAAAGGTGAAGGGAGCTTGAGCATTCTGAAGTTCAAAAGATTCATAAGATTGAAAAGCCAATAACGGAAAATGCTTCCAACTTCCCCCTTGGGGGATTGAGGGGGCTAAGTTTACAATCCTTCCAACTTCTCAAACCCATAAAACAAACACAGCGCCTGCATACTTTGTATGAATTTACTTTGTTTCAATAGCTCTTTTACTTCTTCTAATGATTTTAATTGGATGGAGATTTCTTCGTTGCTATCGAGTGATTGATTGCTGGTTTTAATGCCACCAGTAGCTAAAAAAAGTTCGGTAAAATTATTGAGGACGCCAGGATTTGCTGCTGTATTCCCAAGATGATAAACGTCTTTAAAAGTGTAACCCGTTTCCTCTAATAATTCTCTTTTTATGCCTTCAAAAATATCTTCACCAGGTTCAATGAATCCGCCCGGAAGTTCAAGAATTTCTTTTGAAATGGGATGTCGATATTGAGATATTAAGATGACTTGATTGTCTTCGGTAATGGCCATTGCTGTTGCACTTGGTGGAAGCTCAACCACAAAATAAGGGTCTACTATTTTTCCAGATGCAAGTTGATATGCATCTCTTCTTGCATTGAAATATTGATGCTGGCTGATGTACTCAGATGAAATGATTTTGGTTTCCATAAAAAAATTATTGCCAATTCATTTTAGTTCTTAATGCTTGAATTTGTGCAACATGATGTTTTCCATGCCAAGCATATAATCCAAAAACAAACCATAAACTCATTTGTCTGTTGTATTCTGGATGATGTAAAGTATTATTCCATTGTGATTCTGAAACATTTGAAAGTAGCACATGCAATCTTTGTTGTAAAGCATGAAGCAATGTAATAGACACATTTATGGGCACATTCATTACATCGGGCATAACCGACCAATCGTCTTGATTGTATGGTTTAATGGTAGGGTTTTCTTCTGTCAATGCGAGCTTACATCTAATAAATGCGTTCATGTGACTATCCGCCAAATGATGCACGATTTGCTTGATGCTCCAACCGCCTTCACGATAAGAAGTGTTAAGTTGATATTCGTCTAAATTAAGCACAGCATGCTCTAGCGAACTTGCTAAAAACTTAATATCAAGCAACCAATCTCTGATTAAAGTTTCAGAAATTGGCTGCTCAGTATATTTACCAATGGGATAAATTGATTCGTCCATTATTTTTTTACGGCTGGTTTGATTTCTTTTAAATCTATTTCAAAAATCAACGTTGAGTATGGAGGTATTGAAGCACCTGCGCCTCTTTCGCCATATCCCAATTCACTCGGAATATATACTTTCCATTTTGAACCTACAGTCATTAATTGCAAAATTTCTGTCCAGCCTTTTATCACACCACCCAAAGGAAACTGAGCTGGTTCGCCTCTCTTAATTGAATTGTCAAACTCTTTTCCATCGATTAAAGTACCCACGTAATGAACAACAACCGTATCTTCTCTTGTTGGTTTCATGCCATTTGGATCACCTGCAGTTAATATTTCGTATTGAAGTCCATTTGGTAATGCAAATACACCCGGTCTCTTCTTACAATTGTCTAAAAATTCTACCCCTTTTAATTTCAATAATTCGGTTTTTTTCTGATTGTATTCTTGTAATTTTTGTTGTAGTGTCATACCTGCTTGTTCTAGTGTCATTAAAGTTTTGTTGTTTGATAATAAATCGTTCATGCCAATCATCATTAAAGGTAAATTTAATTGATCGATGCCTTGACCTTTTAATTGGTTTGCAATCATGACTCCTGCTGCATAACTAAAGCTGTCGATTGATGACATCATTTGAATGCCTTCGCTTTTTGTTTCTTTCTTTTTTTTCTGAGCCATTAAACCAGCATTTATCATGCTTAAACATAGCATACTTAAAATTACCTTTTTCATTTTTGATTGTTTTATTTGACTATTATATATTGTTGTATTTTGTTTGTTTATTCTCCCCTCATTTCATGGCCAGTTAAATTGATAAACACATCTTCTAAATTTGCGGCTTTCACTTGTTTTGGTCTTTCAAATCCAGTGGCTACCAATTCGTCAATCATTTTATCGGGTGAATCCAATTTGATGATTTTGCCTTCATCCATTATCGCAATTCTATCGCACAATTGTTCGGCTTCATCCATATAATGTGTGGTAATAATAACGGTTGTGCCATTGTTTCTAATGTCTTTGATCAAGTCCCAAAGATTTCTTCTGGCTTGTGGATCTAAACCTGTAGTTGGCTCATCAAGGAAAATGATTTTAGGTTTATTGATTAATGTTGTAGCAATTGAAAAACGTTGTTTTTGTCCACCACTCAATTCCTTCGCTTTGCTTTTTTTCTTTTCTTCCAGGTTTACTTTTTTTAAAAGCTCGATGGGGTCAACGGTTTGATTGTATAAACCACCAAATAGTTTTATAAGTTCGATCAAATTCAATCCAGGATAAAATCCAGATGATTGCAATTGCACGCCAATTATCTTTTTAATGGAAGCTGCATCAGAATCAATATCTAATCCATCAACAATAATCTTTCCAGAAGTCTTTTGTCTTAATGTTTCAATAATTTCAAGTGTGGTAGATTTCCCGGCTCCATTTGGACCTAATAAGCCAAATATTTCCCCTTCAAATACATCAAATGAGATAGATTTAACGGCATGGAATGCGCCATAATCTTTAACCAAATCTTTTACTGAAATTATTATTTTTTCGTTCATTTTTTATTGGAATCAAATTGTATTTTCAAACTCTTCCATCATTAGTTTACTACCAATAAACATTGGCGTTCTTTGATGTATTTCGGTTGCTTCTACTTCTAAAATACGGATATTGCCATTCGTTGCTTTTCCACCAGCAATTTCTACAATAAATGCAAATGGGTTACATTCGTATAACAACCTTAATTTCCCTTTTGGTTTATCCGTTGTGCCAGGATACATAAATATGCCACCTTTAATTAAATTTCGATGCACATCTGCAACCATGCTTCCAATGTAACGTTGCGTATATGGGCCACCGTTATCTTTAGTTTTTAGTTGACATGTATTGATGTATTTCTGTACTTTTTCTTCGTATTGAAAGTAATTGCCATGATTTACAGAATATATCCTTCCAGTTTCTGGGCATTTTATATCGGGGTGACTAAGCGTAAATTCACCAATCGATTGATCTAAAGTAAATCCATTTACACCGCGTCTGGTGGCGTAAACCATCATAGTAGAGGAGCCGTAAATAATATATCCGGCAGCAACTTGCTTAATTCCTTGTTGCAGAAAATCAGCTTTAGTAGCAGGTTTCCCCAATTCACTCACCCTTCGAAATACGCTGAAAATCGTTCCAATTGAAACATTTACATCAATATTTGCACTTCCGTCTAATGGGTCAAACAAACATACATACTTTGATTGATTGCTCACGGCGTCGTCGAAAACTACGATATCATCCATTTCTTCACTTCCAATTCCTGCACAACTAATGCCATGACGCAGAACGCCCATAAATTGATTGTTGGCAAATATGTCAAGCTTTTTTACTTCTTCCCCTTGTACGTTTGTAGTTCCGTAATCGCCTAGAATATCTACCAATCCAGCTTTATTCACTTCCACGTGTACTCGTTTTGCGGCAAGTCCGATATCCCTTAGCAATCCAGATAATTCACCAGTAGCATTTGGAAAATCACGCATTTGCTGTATGGTAAATTCGTCTAAAGTTTGGATTTTTCTGTTAATCAACATAAAAATGAATAAGTTTAATTTTACGATGGTAGATTTGTGAACAAATGTACGCCTTATTATGTTTTTGAATTGGTGTATTCGAATAAAAATATTTAGAATTTTAATTGAAAAAAAATGAAGATTTTCAAATTTGGTGGCGCAAGTATCAATAGTATCGATAGATTTAAAAATACAGGTAACATTATAAAGTCATTTGAAGGCGAAAAAATTCTGATTGTTGTATCTGCAATGGGAAAAACCACCAATGCTTTAGAAAGTATTGTTTCGGCTTTTTTTGAAGGGAATAAAGAAGAGGCTTTGTTGCTTTTTCAACAGTTAAAAAACAATCATCTTGAGTATTTAAAATACCTAACTGTTACGAATTGGAAATATGCTGAAAACGAGCTAAATAGCTTTTTTACAGAAATGGAATGGCTTTTACATGATAAGCCAGTGCGTAGTTTTGATTACTATTATGACCAAATTGTAAGTTGCGGTGAACTTTTAAGCAGCAGTATTTTGGCCAGTCATTTAATGGATGAAAAACAAAATCCAATGTGGTTGGATGTGAGAGATATTGTTAGAACGGATAAAAATTATAGAAGTGCGAATATCGATTGGGCATATACGGAAAAACAAATTTTGGAAAATGTAAAACCATTATTAAACAATCACAATATCATCATCACACAAGGCTTTATAGGATGCACGGATGAAAATGAAAATACAACTTTAGGAAGAGAGGGTAGTGATTATTCGGCAGCGGTTTTTGCCAACATTTTAAACGCGGAATCCGTTACCATTTGGAAAGATGTAGATGCTGTAATGAGCGCGGATCCTAAGAAATTTCCCAATGCCACGGTAATTCATAATTTGAGTTACAATGAAGTAATCGAGATGGCATATTACGGCGCTCAGGTGATACATCCCAAAACCATTAAACCATTACAGAATAAAAAAATCCCGTTGTTGGTAAAAAGTTTTTTAAACCCAGATTCAGTTGGAACCATCATTAATTCTGAGCTTTGTAAAAATTTACCACCAATAATTGTACTTAAAGAGAAACAAGTGTTGATACAATTTAAAACGTTGGACTTCTCATTTATTGAAGAAAAGACCATTGAAAAATTATACGAATTGTTTGATGGGTTAAAATTAAATCCTGTGGTTACTCAAAAAACAGCTATTTCTTTATGGGCTGTATTTGACGATATTGCGGAAAAAATAGACGAATTAGCCATAAATGCATCAGTATATTTTGATGTTGAATTGGAAAGAAATTTAACCCTAATCACCATCAGGTATTACCTCAAAGAAACGATTGATGAACTGGCAAAAGATAAAGTGATATTGCTAGAACAAAAAACCATTTCTACCATCCAAATGTTGATGAGATAATATGAAATGTCATTAATAAAACAAACTCCTTTTTTTGGGAGATGACTTTGTGTGATTTGTGTAATTTAAAATCGCGGTTAATTTATTACGTATTCTCCTTTTTTATTTATTAAAATCACGGGTAGTTCTTTTTTGGTTTCAAAAAAATCAAATACCTGTTTTATGCTTTTATTGAATTTTTGAAGGGATGCGTTGTCTTTTATTGAATTGTTCAAATATTCCATTGAAGATTTTACATTGTATTTAATTGGGAATATATGCACCGGTATGAACTCTTGTCCTTTAGATCTTGCTGCACCTGTTATTATATATAATTCTTCTATAGGTTCATCGCTGATGGGAATGCATCCCGTAGAAACACAATTACCATGGATATAAATTGCGCCGCCTGGTTTTATTGAATCGCTTAGAATCCGATCAGATGAATTTGGATAATTTATGCCAAGAGATAAATGGTAATTGCTGTTGGGATTAAATTCATTGATGTGATAAAATCCTTCTGGTACTTGATAGTCGCCTTCCATTCTTTTTGGACCCATTGTGCCACTTTGCATGCAAATTTTATACGTTTTAAAAAGTACAAATTTTTGAGCAGAATCTTCTTTTACCCACAATTCCAATAGACGATCGTATTTGAATGAACGAACATAAACAGCAGAAGGAGGCCAAACAAGGTTCTTAATTTTGAATTGCTTCATAATAGAATCCTCTGCTTTTGCCAAAATTGTGGGAATTGGATAAGTTGCTTTATTACTGCTCAAGTATGAATCTTGAGCATCCCCATTAAAGTGTAGCAGTATGAAAATCGCTAAAATTGCTGTGAACTTTATTAAGTGGTTTATCATGAAGTTAAAAATAATTTTTAAAGATTTCCTCTAGCGTCTTGTTCTCTCTCTAAGGCTTCGAATAAGGCTTTAAAATTGCCTTTTCCAAAACTTTTCGCACCTTTTCTTTGGATGATTTCAAAAAATAAGGTTGGTCGGTCTTCTAATGGTTTGCTGAAAATTTGAAGTAAATAACCTTCGTCATCACGATCAATCAATATGCCCAATTCGCTTAATGGCGAAAGGTCTTCGTC
>CANKLV010000106.1 GCA_947483415.1 Chitinophagaceae bacterium | reverse complement strand
TTCAAAATAATCATTCATTTTTCCTAGGATGATATAAGCCATATTTTCTTCGATCCCCCTTTCTAATAAACCATTCAAAATGAAATTATTGTTTTTTTTATTTGATTTTGAATCTGTAATAAACTGGATAATGTGTTTAGGCAAAAGATTGAAATTGAATTGATCGATTTTTTTTTGATGTTCAGTTATAGACTCGCTGAGCTCTATTTGTCGGGCTGCAATTTCGTTATAAAAAGCTTCTATTTCAGATTCGGGAAGCGTATTCAAATATTGATTGGCGAGTTTAATCAACTGCGCATCTGTGTGTTCTGTATAGTATCCGTAATTGGATTCAGGTAGATTCATGTTATAAAGGTGGGTATAAATTTGGAAACTTATTAACCATTTTTGATAAAATGTGTGAAAACAATTGATGGTATATGAATGAATCAACCTTCAAATAATTTACTTTGCAATAAATAATTTAAATATGAACTCTAGTGAATTGTTGCTTTATATTTCTTCAGCTTTTTTAATAGGTTTTGGCGTTGCCTGGATTTTGAAAACAATGGAAGTTCAAAAATTAAAAAGATCTGAAAACAGTTTGAATGGATTACTTGAAAGCGAGCGTTTGGTTAAAGAAACCCTACGTAAGGAAAGTGCCTTGGCTTTTCAACTTAAAGAAACCATTGAAGCCGATCTAGGTAGAAAATTAAAAGAAGCAGAATATGTAATCAAAGAAATGGATCGAGATATTTTATTGTTGCAAAAAAGCAATGAAGAAACGGAAATGTTGTTTAAAAAACTCGATCCAGAAATGTACGATATAAAAATTAAACTGCTTGAAGCAAATAATACAATTACAAGATTAAAAGGACAAATTGCTCAAAATGTTGCACAATAATTACTTTGACGAATTCAGTGGCAACAAACAATTATTAGCATTAAGGATAAAGAGATTCAAAAGTTAAAATTAAAAAATGCAATAATTCGATTATTAAAGAGGATATTTTTGATATGAATCCATTTTTAATAATAATATTGTCACATGTAGTACCTGTATTATTAACTTTGGGTATTGCTAAATTGGGCATGTGTTTAATGAGAAAAGATTATGCAAAAGCTGTAGTTGTTGTGTTGAAAGAATTAATTAATAACGATGAATTTATAAATGAAGCATCAGATATTATTGCCAATCGTAAAGAACTAGATTATAATATTGCACTTGAAATTTTTACAACAATTCCAATTGCTATAAAGACAATTAGAAAATACGCTGACTCAAAAAATTTACCAGATGGTACAAAACAAATTAGTTCACTTGGTATAGAAGATGTATTGTCAAATGTTTTTCAAAAAGCGTGGAACAAGCCAAGCGCTAAAAATTCAATATTAAATTCAATAATCAAAAAAATTAAAAGCTAAATTATCAAAGGGCGATTCATAGAAAAGTCATCTTTTGGGAGCATAGAAACATGAAGAAGCACAAATGAAAAATTTGCATATTGCAATAGCGCCGTTTATCTTAAAACTATTAAGGTTAAAAAATAATTTTTATAACAGTAGCTTAAAAGCTTTTAAAATTTTGAATTAATAACCATGACAAAAAAAACAAAAGTTTTAATTGTTCTATCTGTTTGTTTAGGGCTTTATTTTTTAGGTCCTCAACCCGCCAAACCTATATTCAACAAAGCGCTGCCTGAAATACCTTCTATAAATGAACTCGAAACATTTATTGCTAAACAAGAATCTAAACATAAACTCAAGCCAGATAATCAAGCAAGAATTGTATGGGCTAATGATTCATCGAAATCAAAAACGGAATATGCCATTGTCTATTTGCATGGATTTTCAGCATCTCAAGAAGAAGGCAATCCAGTTCATCGAAACATAGCGAAAAAATTTGGATGCAATTTGTATTTATCACGTCTTGCTCAACATGGAATAGATACAGTCGATCAATTGATTGCACTTACTGCGGATGATTATTGGGAATCAGCAAAACAAGCACTATTCATTGGAAAAAAATTGGGAAATAAAGTAATTCTGATGGGAACCAGTACTGGCGCCTCTCAAGCTTTGCAATTGGCTGCGGCATACCTAAATGATGTTGCAGGTTTAGTACTTTATTCTCCCAATATTGAAATCAACAATCCCAATGCTTGGTTGCTCAATAATCCATGGGGTTTGCAAATTGCCAGAATGGTAATAGGAAGTGATTATTTAACGCCAAAGGATACAACTAAAGCCTATGCTAAATATTGGTATACACCTTATCGCTTAGAAGCCACCGTCAGTTTACAGGAGATGATTGAATCTTCGATGACAACTGAAACGTTTAATAAAGTACAACAACCCGTATTATTGCTTTACTATTTTAAAGATAAAAATCACCAAGACGAAATTGTAAAAGTTGATGCAATGGAAAAAATGTTTGATCAATTGGGAACACCTAAAACAAAAAAAATGAAGCAACCCATACCCAATGCGGGTGATCATGTGTTGTGTTCCCCAATAAAATCAGGCGCTGTAACGGAAGTCGAAAACTATACAGTACAGTTTTTGAAATCTGTTTTAAATATGAGAAATAAATAATTATAGGCATATACTTTTATTTTTGTCTTTTTTAACCTATTTTAGAGTTTTTTATTCTTATCCGCTGAAATTTCCACAACAAAAAACACCTTTAATTTATTTTAACAACAAAACATGAAGCAGTTTCTTTTTTTATTTGCATTTTTGATTTCAACAATAATTGGTTTCGGACAAGTGAATTCAGATGAAAAACAGATCGCATTATCATTAATAAAACAACATCAAACACAGTTGGGTTTTTCTACAAGCGACATAGAGAATTCGGATATTTCCAGTACTTATATGAATAATACATCTGGAATAAGAATGGTTTATTTGAATCAAACCTTTAAATCAATTCCTGTTCTTAATAAAATGCAAGTGCTTGCTTTTAAAAATAATGAGTTGGTTTCATTTACAGGAAACAGGGTTTCTAATATTGAACAAATTGTAAATTTAAAATCAGGCATACCAACTATAAGCGCAGCAGATGCAGTTCAATTTGTAGTTAGCGATTTGAAACTTTCTACAAAGGAATTAATCAAGCCAACAACACAAGCAAATGGCAAATTGAATTTTGGAAATTTAAGTATTTCAGATGTTGATGTAATTGCTGAGTTGGTATGGTTGCCCATCTCAGAAAAAAATGTGGTATTAACTTGGCAGATAGAAATTGCACCTTTGAAATCAGTTGATCATTTCTTGATTCGTGTAGATGCTGTTTCTGGTAAAGTGTTGGATAAAAATAACTATACAGTTTATGAGAAATTAAATGATTTAAAAAAAACAAATAACAAGCACAATCATTCAAATGCTGAAATTTTTTCTACAAATCAGTTGGCACCACAGCAATCGCCTTCAGTAGTTTCATCAGCAAGTTATCGTGTAATTCCATTCCCTGCTGAAAGCCCTTTGCATGCTAATGGTGCAGCTGCTTTAGTTACAGATCCTTGGAATTTAGCTGGAGGAAACGCAACTTCTTTACAATGGCATTTCGATGGAACTGCTTATCATGATAGCACAAGAGGTAACAATGTTTGGGCACAAGAAGATAGAGACAACAACAATATAAATGGTAAAGGTGCTACTTCTTCTACAGCACAACCTAATTTAACTTTTGATATTGCACCTGATTATACCGTAGCTCCAACTACGACTAGCTTTCAACGTTTTGCAACGACCAATTTATTTTATTGGAATAATTTAATGCACGACCTTACTTATAATTATGGTTTTGATGAAGTGTCGGGTAATTTCCAAAATAACAATCAAGGGAGAGGCGGTTTGGCAAGTGATTACGTAGTAGCTGATGCACAAGATGGAAGCGGTACAAATAATGCAAATTTTTCAACGCCTGTTGATGGTAGTAAGCCAAGAATGCAAATGTATTTATCAACGTACACCACGCCTAACCGTGATGGTGATCTTGATAATGGTGTAATTGCGCATGAGTTTATGCATGGTGTAAGTAATCGTCTTACTGGTGGTCCTGCAAACTCATCTTGTCTTAGTAATGCAGAACAAGGTGGTGAAGGATGGAGCGATTATTTAGCTTTAATGAGTGTTACCAATTGGGCTACTGCTACACTTAACGATGGTGCTATTGCTCGTCCTATAGGCACCTATTTATTTGGACAAGCTCCAACTGGTGCGGGTATACGTACTTATCCTTATTCAACAAACATGAGCATCAATCCATGGACTTATGGTATGATGACGGGCTCTGGCGGTGCGGTTCATAAAATTGGAGAGATTTGGTGTGTAACTTTATGGGATATGACTTGGGAGATGATTGCCATGGATGGTATCAACACAAATATTTTTAATAATGCTGGAGTCGGAGGAAACTCTGCCGCTTTAAAATTAGTAATAGAAGGTATGCGTTTACAGCCTTGTAGTCCAGGATATATTGATGCAAGAAATGCCATACTTAAAGCAGATACCATTTTCTTTGGTGCTAAATACAGTTGTGCCATTTGGAAAGCTTTTGCAAGAAGAGGAATGGGAAAATTTGCTTCTCAAGGTTCGTCTAGCAGCACTACAGATCAAACGGCTGATTTTACAGTAAATGGGGGTGGGAGTTTCTCGATTTCTCAAAACGTAACCGAACAATCAGAAGGATTAAATGTAACATATACACATACCGTAAGCACTGGAAATTGTGGCGCAATTGTAAATCATATCATTCGTGATACACTTCCAAACAATGTAACTTATGTAAGTGGTGGAACTTATGATGCTGCAACACGTGTGGTGAGTTTCCCAATTTCATTAGCTTTTGGTGAAACTCAAAATTATGCATTTACAGTAACCATTAATAATGGTACTTATTTTGCACCAGTTCTTTTATTGGATGAAACGGTTCCAACAGCAGCCATTTCTAATGTTTGGACACCAACATCAACAACGACAACCAATTGGACTACTTCAACGGCTCAAAGAACCAGTGCTCCAAATTCATTTTTTACATCGAATCTTACTACTGTTTCTGATCAAAAATTAGAAACAACTAACGCTTTATTATTACCAGCGAATCCACCTTCACTTACATTCCAAGGATTTATCAATTCTGAATCTGGATGGGATGGTGGCGTTGTAGAGATCAGTACTAACAATGGAACTACTTGGACTGATTTGGGTGCTTCAATTGTATCTGGCGGTTATAATGGAACTTTAGGAACAAGTACAAATCCATTATCTGGCAAATCTGCCTTTAATGGCAATAGTGGTGGTTTTGTAAAAACAACCATTAACTTAAGCGCTTATGCAAATCAATCTGTAAAATTCAGATTCCGTTTTGGATCGGATGCGAGCGTTGCTGGAACAGGTTGGTATATCGATGATATTCAACTTAAAAGCACACCACTAGTAAACATTAAAGGAATTTTATTTAATGCATCGAATGCTAAAATTGCAACTGCAGATACGGTAACAATAATTTTACCTGGAAGCAATACTTGTATTCCTGCTACAATTTCTACACAACCCATTAACATATCAATTTGCGAAAATGCAAATTCAGCAACTGTTTCTGTAATAGCTTCTGGATCTGGAATTGCATATCAATGGCAATCTAGTACAAACAATGGCGTTTCATTTTCAGATGTTGCCAATGAAAATAACGCAACTTATAATCTTTCAAATTTAACAACATCAAATAATGGCAATCAATATCGTTGTAAAATAAACGGAACTTGTACCACAGAATTTTTCTCTGCATCTTCAACGTTAACAATAAATAGTTTACCAAATTCTCCTGCAACAACGGGAGCATCAAGATGTGGAACAGGAACTTTGGTACTTTCTGCAAGCGCTGGAACTAATGAAACAATTGAATGGTTTGCGGCTTCTACAGGAGGTGCTGCAATTGGAACAGGATTATCTTTTACAACACCAAGCATCAGTGCATCAACAAACTATTATGCACATACAAAAAATACCATTACAGGTTGTGTGTCAGCATCAAGAACAATAACTGGAGCTACTATTCTTTCAACGCCAACTGCGCCAACAGGAACAGGGGCTTCTACATGTGCTTCTACATCAGCGGTATTGTCTGCAAGCACTTCAAATGGACAAACGATAAATTGGTATAGTGCAGCAGTAGGAGGTACGTTGCTTGCTACAAATTCAAATACTTACTCAACTCCAAATTTAACGGCTACTACAATTTATTATGCAGAGGCAAATAACGGAATTTGCGTTTCATCAACAAGAGCTGCTGTTACGGCTACAGTAAATGCTTTACCAGATGCTGTTGTAACAACTGCTAATGCTACAAAATGTGGAACAGATACCTCTACAATTTCTGCAACTGCTTTAACTGGAATGACCATCAATTGGTATTCGGATTCTTTAGCAACAAACTTATTACAATCAGGTACGGTAACTGGGTTGAATAAATTTATAACACCTTCATTGTCATCTACTACTTTGTATTGGGCTGTTCAAATAAATTTAACCACAGGTTGTAA
>CANKLV010000105.1 GCA_947483415.1 Chitinophagaceae bacterium | reverse complement strand
ATTCCGGTTTACAACCGAAAGATTTATTTTTTTTAATAATTTTCATGCAGTTCAATTTGCTCAAAATGGAACGAAGCCCCCAACCTCTTAAACGTCTTAAACCTCACCAACCTCACCAACCTCTCAAAAATCTCAAACATCTCAAACCTCTTGAACCTCTAATCTACTTTCCTTAATTTCGTAAAAAAACAATTTGAACACAGCATATCTTTTACTTGGCAGTAATTTAAAAAATCCAGCACAACAATTATCTGCCGCAAGAAATTACATCACTACTGAAATTGGAGAAATTATAAAAGCTTCTTCTTTTTATGCCACAGCTGCTTGGGGGAATACAAATCAACCTGATTTTTTAAACCAAGTTATTGTTATAAATACTCATTTTTCGGCTGAAACATTAATGGAAACCATATTAAAGATTGAAGAAAATATGGGCCGAATTAGAACCCAAAAAAATGCACCACGAGAAATAGATATCGATATTTTGTTTTTCAACAACGACATTATAAATCTTCCAGAATTAATCGTGCCACACCCGCTTTTGCAAGAAAGAAAATTTGTACTTATCCCTTTAAATGAAATTTCATCCGGTTTTAAACATCCAATTATTTTAAAAACAACTCAAGAATTACTCGAAATTTGTACCGATAGTTTAGATGTGCAAAAAAAAGACATCATATAAAATTCCTTTGCCTTTAATTTGCATTTAGAATGAATTACAATTTTATTACTATTGAAGGAAATATAGGCGCCGGAAAAACAACTTTAGCCAATCTGCTTAGTAAAAAGCTAAACGCCAGATTGATTTTAGAAGAATTTGCAGAAAACCCATTTTTACCAATGTTCTATCAAAATCCCGAACAGCATGCTTTTCCGCTTGAATTGTTTTTTTTAGCTGAACGATACAAGCAACTCAAAGACTTATTGGCAACAAGAGATATTTTTCAAAAAATAACCATCTCTGATTACCTTTTTACAAAATGTTTGCTTTTTGCAAAAGTCAATCTACAATCCGAAGAATTCAGGCTTTACCAAAAATTATTTGACATCATAAATCCTCAGATTATTCAACCCGATTTATTGATTTATTTGCATAGTCCGGTATCAAAGTTGCAACAAAACATAAAAAAACGAAACCGATCTTTTGAACAAGGCATTTCGGATGATTATTTATTTTCTATTCAAGAAAACTACACCCAATATATCAAACAACACAATATAAAAACCATATTTGTAGATGTAACGAATGCTGATTTCATAAACAACGAATCTCATTTAAAAGCCATTTTAGATCTATTGGAAAATAATTACGAAAATGGACAACATTATATTACTTTAGCTTGATATAATACAATTTGGACAACACAAGAAAAAATATCAAACCTACTGAAGCCTTTAAAATAAAAGAATTTCAATTTTTTATCACTGGGCGTTTTTTATTTATATTGGGTTTAAGGATGACAAGCACCATCATTGGCTGGTGGATTTACACCCTTACAAAAAGTGTATTAGCATTGGGATTGGTTGGTTTATCTGAAGTTATTGCCGCACTTTCATTTGCCCTTTACGCAGGTCATTATATTGATAGAAACGAAAATAGAAAACTGCTTTTAAGTTGTATTTTATTTTATCTAGGTTGTATTTTCATTTTGTTTTTTTTATCAGACAAATCTATCAATACACTTCATCCTTGGGTTACCGCTTGTTGTGTATTTTTAGTAATCGGTTGTACAGGAATAATTCGCGCTTTTTCAGGACCAACATTTTCATCTCTTATTTCCAAAGTTGTTCCTAAACATTTGCTTCCTTCTGCAACGACCATTAGTTCGGCAACTTGGCTTACCGGCTCTATTTTGGGGCACGCTATGGGCGGTTTTTTAATCGCAATCATTGGCATTCATTTTACATTTATTGTGGTTATTATGTTTGTCATTGCTGGTTATTTATTATTGAGAAATTTAAGGCCTAAAGCGGTAAATTCAGAATCGGCTTTAAGTACCTGGCAAAGTGTGAAAGAAGGTGTTCATTATGTGTTTAAATCAAAAGAAATTCTAGGTGCTTTATCATTAGATTTATTTGCTGTTTTATTTGGCGGCGCCGCTGCAATGGTACCTGTATTTGCCAAAGATATTTTACATGTTGGACCACATGGTTTTGGTTGGTTAAATGCGGCTACAGATATTGGGGCAATCATAACCGTTAGTGCGCTTACTTTTTTTCCATTAAAAAGAAAACAAGGAAAATTTTTATTCTTTTCCATCGCCGGATTTGGAATCTGTATTATAGTATTTGCATTGTCTACTACTTTTTGGATTTCATTCTTAGCATTGATGTTAAGCGGTTGTTTAGATGGTGTTAGCGTGGTAGTTAGAGGCACAATCCTACAATTGAAAACACCTGATGAACTGCGAGGTCGTGTGATGTCGGTGAATAGTATGTTTATCAATTCTTCAAATGAATTGGGTCAATTTGAAAGTGGTGTCATGGCTAAAATTATGGGCATCGTACCTTCAGTAGTATTTGGCGGCATCATGACCATTGGTGTTGTTATCGCTACTTGGATAAAAGCGCCCACTTTGAGAAAAATGGAGTATTAATCTTCGCAATTATTTTGGGGCTTTTTGCATCATATCTTCCAAAACAAAATGTACAATTGGGCAAAACGTTGAATTCTTTAAAGTCAGAGCTGGTCGTTTTAAAAGAACATCTTCATCGGTATAAGGAAACCGAGCACAATCTGATGGGCGTTTGTCATAAATGCTGCAATAATTATCCACATTTAAAAACGGACAAGGTTTTGAATTAACTACGTAATCACCTTCTTCATCTAGGTTTAAATATTTATCAATAAAAGCACTTTCTTTCATCGATAAATGCTTGGAAATTCTTTTAATGTCAGGGACTTTGAAACGAGGAGAATAATTTTTACAACAAGCCGCACAATCCAAGCAGTTTACATTACTTACTACTTCTTCATGAATTTCAGGCAAAACTTTTAAAAAAGCTTTCTTATCTGCCTTTTTCAAATACTGTTTGTATAATTTTTGGTGCTCTTCTGACTTTTTTTGCCAGTTTCGAAGCATGTATTTACTCATTTGTTTAAGCAAAAAATTTTATTAGGCAATAATTTTCCACAAGTTAAAACTAAGATTCTAAACTTAATAAAGTTTGGTTTACATATTGTAAATTTGCGCTTCAAAATATAATTGTCTTTTTTCTTTTTAAAAATATACATCATGAATTTATTTGAACAACAACAAGCCGAGTTTATTGGTCGCCACATTGGGCCAAATTCTATTGAAATTGCAGAAATGTTGAAACAAATAAAAATGCAAACTGTAGAAGAATTGATAGAAAAAACCATTCCTGCATCTATTCGTTTAAAGCAACCCTTGCAAACCGGTAATAGCATGAGTGAATATGAATATTTAACCACGCTAAAAACCATTGCTCAAAAAAACAAAATTTACAAGTCTTATATCGGCAATGGATATTACAACACCATAATGCCAAGTGTGATTTTGCGCAACGTATTTGAAAATCCAGGATGGTACACACAATACACTCCTTATCAAGCTGAAATTGCACAAGGTAGATTGGAAAGTTTATTGAACTATCAAACGATGATTAGTGATTTAACGGGATTGCCTATTGCAAATGCAAGTTTACTAGATGAAGGAACTGCTGCTGCAGAAGGAATGGCGATGTTGTTTAATCATAAAAATAAACATACCGACAATATTGTTTCGCCAAACTTCTTTGTGGATGAAAATATTTCAGAACAAACAAAAGAGGTTTTAAAAACAAGATCAAAGCCAATACAAGTTGAGTTGGTTTTTGGTGATTACAAAACAATTGAATTAGATCAAACCTATTTTGGCGCTATTGTTCAATATCCCAATAAAAATGGGCAAATAGAAGATTATCGTTCGTTTATCGAAAAAGCACATCATCAAGATGCACAAGTCATCATGGCAACGGATTTGCTTGCTTTATGTTTATTAACGCCGCCGGGTGAATTGGGCGCAGATATTGCCATTGGAAACTCACAACGATTTGGCGTGCCCATGGGTTTTGGTGGACCACACGCTGCATTCTTTGCAACGAAAGAAGCATTCAAAAGAAATCTACCTGGAAGAATCATTGGCGTTAGTGTTGATGCAAATGGCAACAGATGTTTAAGAATGGCGCTACAAACGCGCGAACAACACATTAGAAGAGAGAAAGCAACCAGTAACATTTGTACCGCACAAGCGCTCTTGGCGAACATTGCTGCATTTTACGCCGTATATCATGGTGCAAGTGGATTGAAAAACATTGCAAAACGCACCAGTTTATTGGCAAATATGCTAAGTAATTCTTTAAGCAAATTGGGATTTAAAAATAAAAACACACATTATTTTGATACCCTTCAAATCAATGTTGATCAAGTAGAAAAATTAAAAGAAATAGCAGAAAGCAAAGGAATCAACTTTGGTTATCATGAAAACAAAGTCATTATCTCGCTTGATGAAACAACAAGTGTAAAAGATGTTCAAGATATCATAGCCGTTTTTTCAATCTTGACAAACAATACCACTGACATAGAAAAGTTGGATAACATTGAATTGCTAACAAATATTCCAAGCGAACTTACGCGTACATCCGAATATTTAACGCATCCGGTATTTAATACCTATCACAGCGAAACGCAAATGATGCGTTATTTGAAAAGTTTGGAAAACAAAGATTTGAGTTTAAATACTTCGATGATTTCTTTAGGAAGTTGCACCATGAAGCTGAATGCAGCAACAGAATTGATTCCGGTGAGTTGGCCAGAATTTGGCGGAATTCATCCATTTGCACCAGCAAACCAATGGGAAGGATATCAACAAATTATTAGCGAATTAGAAAGTTGGTTGAATAATATTACTGGATTTACAGCAACATCATTACAACCCAATAGTGGCGCACAAGGCGAATACACAGGATTATTAACCATTCGCGCATATCATGAGCATAGAAACGAAACACATAGAAATATCATATTGATTCCCATTTCTGCACATGGCACTAACCCTGCTTCTGCAGTTATGGCTGGATTTAAAGTGGTGGTAACCAAATGCGACGACCACGGAAATATTGATATGGATGATTTAAAGATGCACGCTGAAAAACATAAAGATAATTTAGCTGGCTTAATGATCACCTATCCAAGTACACATGGTGTATTTGAAGAAAATGTAATTGAAATTTGCGCTTTAATTCACGAGCTTGGCGGCTTGGTCTATATGGATGGTGCCAACATGAATGCTCAGGTTGGACTAACTTCTCCTGGAAATATTGGCGCTGATGTTTGTCATTTAAACTTGCACAAAACTTTTGCCATTCCTCATGGCGGTGGTGGACCAGGCATGGGACCGATTTGTGTAAACGAAAAATTAGCGCCTTATTTACCTGGACATTTTAGTTTAAAAAATAGCACAACAGCAATCTCTGCCGTAAGTGCCGCTCCTTATGGTAGTGCCAGCATTTTACTAATCAGTTATGCCTACATTAATATGTTGGGCGCAGAAGGAATTAAAAGAAGCACAGAAATTGCGATATTGAATGCAAACTATATGAAAAGCCGATTGGAAAATGATTACTCCATTTTATATACAGGCAAAAATGGAACTTGTGCCCATGAGTTTATTGTTGATTTAAGGCCATTTAAAAATACAGCCGGAATCGAAGCAGAGGATGTAGCAAAGCGATTAATGGATTATAATTTCCATGCGCCGACAATGAGTTTTCCGGTGGCAGGAACCATAATGATTGAGCCAACAGAAAGTGAAGACAAAGCAGAATTGGATCGTTTATGTGATGCATTAATTGAAATTCGTAAGGAAATCAAATCTATTGAAGATGGCATTTCCGACAAAACAGATAATCCATTAAAAAACGCCCCACATACTCAATTTGAGACCATTGAAGGCGAATGGAATCATCAATATTCACGTCAGCAAGCTGTATTTCCGAT
This sequence comes from Chitinophagaceae bacterium, assembly GCA_947483415.1. Classification (GTDB taxonomy): domain Bacteria; phylum Bacteroidota; class Bacteroidia; order Chitinophagales; family Chitinophagaceae; genus Ferruginibacter. The sequence continues at coordinate 575 of CANKLV010000105.1, read as the reverse complement.
TGAATATGTAAAGCAAAACAAGTTTTGGCCATCAGTGAAAAGGGTGAACAATACTTTTGGTGATAGGAATTTGATATGTACTTGCGAACCAGTTAGCAGTTATGTAAATGAAGCTTAAATATTAGTATATTTCAAATGTATTTATAATAAATATGTAAACAAATTCATTTTTCCAAATAAATAAAGTATATTCGCCCTTTATTAAAATACAATACAAATTAAAATGGAAACAAAAAATCAAGGAACCGTAAAGTTTTTCAATTCAGAAAAAGGATTCGGTTTTATCAGACATGACGATTCAGACAAGGAAACCTTTGTACACGTAAGTGGTTTAATCAACGAGATTAAAGAAGGCGATAAAGTTGAATTCGAATTGCAAAATGGCAAAAAAGGAATGAATGCTGTTAATGTAACAGTTATCGGATAAATAACCGTCATTTAATTTATTATAGGCTATCAATATTGATAGCCTATTTTTTTTATATTTGCGTAAATAAAAAAATCATGAAAAAATTATTATCAATTGCCTTTTTGTTGTGCTGCGGCGCTTCATTTGCTCAAAACTCAAATGGCAT
>CANKLV010000104.1 GCA_947483415.1 Chitinophagaceae bacterium | reverse complement strand
TTTTTTGAATGATGTAGGTTAAGATAGGTTTAAATCGCTGCGCTGGTTTAATGATTTAATGGTTTAAGGTTGGAAGCATTTTCCCTTTTTGGCTTCTTGAATCTTTTGAGCATCTTGAACTTAAGAATGCTCAAACTCCCTTCACCTTTCGGGGGAAGGGTTGGGGAAGGGGGCTTTACCTCACCAACGTCACATTTCCCTTTAACGTTATTTTAGTACCTGTAAGAAGTGTGTATTCCAAAACATAATAGTAAGTACCATCTGGCAATGGCTTTCCTTTATATGTACCGTTCCAATCGTTTTGATATTTTGAAGATTTGTACACTTCGCTTCCGTATCTGTTGAACACAGTAGCCCTGATATTGATTGTGCAATTGTCATTTGTTACCAACCAAAGATCATTTATGCCATCTCCATTTGGCGAGAAAGCATTTAATGGCTTTATGCAATATGGTACAACGGTTACGGTTACACTATCTTTATTTTTACAACCCGCTGCTGTAGTTATCGTTAAAGTATACTGTGTAGTTGTTGTAGGTGAAGCAACTGGATTTAAAATATTAGCAGCGTTTAAAGTAGCGGTAGGAGTCCACAAATAATTTCCTACAGAACCTGTTGCATAAAGCTGACCTGAACTGCCACTTAAAATACTAATCGGAGAACCCGCATCAACAACTACAGATTGCAAAACAGCCACTTCAAAAATTCTAACTGCACTGCATAGGCCAAGATTTGCGGTAAGCGTATAAAGCGTTGTTGCAGATGGTGATAGCATTGGGTTTGCAATGGTTGGGTTACTAACGCCTGTGGTTGGTGTCCAAGAAAAACTTGTTCCATTACTTACAATGTTTGGCATAAAAGAAACACCAGTACAAATGGTGGTATCCGCTCTGTTGCTGATGCTTGGTGCATTTACCGTTACAGTAAAAGTTCTTGTTAAAGCGCATGTTCCCAAACGAGTAGTTAGGGTATATGTAGTTGTGGTGTTTGGAGATAATGTTGGATTTGCAATGTTTGGATTGCTCACACCGTTTGTTGGAGTCCAAATATAATTTGTAGCATTGCTAACAGTATTCGCTTGGAAAGAAGCACCCAGACAAATTGAAGTATCTGCATTTGCAACCAATGTTAGGTTATTGGTTGATGTAACCGTAACATTGAAAGTAGATGTACATGAATTGGCATCGGTAATTGTAGCGATGTAATTTCCAGCCGCTAAGTTAGATGCCGTTAAGCCATTTTGTATAGGACTTGTATTCCAAGATGCAGTGTAAGGTCCAGCAGAACCGGTTACATCAAGTGTTGCACTTCCTTGTGATGAACAAGTCGCATTTGTTACCGATGGTGTAATGTTAATCGTATTTACTTTTCCTGAAACAGCAAAGAATACTGCATTCGGGAAAGGCGCATTTGTACCTGCTGTGGTAACGTTACTGCAATTTATTTTCTGTAATGATTTTTGCGCATCGGCACAATTTAAAAGCACTTCAACATAAAATAATTTTGGGTTGTTTGGGAAAGCACTAGCACTTGAAACGGTTGCTACTCTTGTACATCTTCCAAAGCCAGCAAGTACGGTACTTGCAGAAGTATTGAACCAGTCATTTACAGAAACATTCGTAAGTGCATTTGTAGAAGTACCATCTGTAAAAAACAATTTTACGTTTATTAGCGATGTGCCTTCAGTTGATAAACACAACAAACGAATGGCACGATAACTAGCAGGTGTATTGATTAAAAGATCTCCATTTTGATTTCGAGGAACAATAAGCGCATTGTTATTTCCATAATTGTTTAATTGATAACTGCCAGATGCATCAGCAATTGTACCATTGTCTGGAAGTCCGCCTCCCGCAAAACCATTGGTGGTTCTAAACGATTGGGTGTACATCACATTATTTGATGCAGGCACACCATCCATTGCTGTTGTTGTGGTAGACAACGCATTTGTGCCGGTTTCAGCAATGACATCATGATTAAATCCGCCAATAACTATTGGATTAAACTGTGCATTTGCAGAAAATGCAAACACTATAGAAATCGTAAAAATCAATGCGGTAAAAATTCCTTTTTGCATAAAATAAATTATCTAAAAATTAAAAATGGTTACTCTAGTCGTAGATTGAAGCATTTTGGTAAAGATTAAATTTAACAAATAAATCATTATGCTGTATTCATTCTTTTAAAAACCAATTAAATAGTATAATCTAGTTTTTGTTATTGTATTATTGATTTAAGCTGATATTTTAAGTTGTTTTATTTGTATTTAAATTTTATTTTGCTTTTAATTTTCTCACCTTCAAGTGAATTTTAAGGAGAAAATTCAATTCACATTTTTTTAAAACTTTAAAAATATATCATGCCATCAAAAGCAACAGCTGTTGAATCCTATATTAATGATTTGCCAGAAGAAAGAAAAAGCGCTTTTATAGAATTGCGTAAAGTTATCCTCAAAAATTTACCTAAAGGATTTTCTGAAGGAATCAGTTACGGTATGATTGGCTATTTCGTTCCCCATAGTATTTATCCAAATGGTTATCATTGCGACCCCAAACAGCCGCTTCCATTTTTGAGTATGGCTTCGCAAAAAAACTTTATTGCCCTTTATCACATGGGCATTTACATGAACCCAACTTTAATGGATTGGTTTACTGCCGAATTTGCTAAGCGTGTAAAAGGTAAATTAGACATGGGTAAAAGTTGTATTCGATTTAAAAAAATGGAGCAAATCCCTTTCGATTTAATTGGCGAGCTGGTTTCAAAAATGTCTGTGGACGAATGGATTACTTGCTATGAAAAAGCGTTAAAGCGTTGATGATTATTGTTCTTCAATTACCGCTTTAATTCGTTTTTCCAATTCGGCTTCATCTGTGTAACCTCTTGCAACCATGTGAAAAGTGGATGATTTTGTTTGTATAAAAACGGTTGGATATCCTTCCACTTTTAATTGCTGTACCAACGAAAATTCATAATGCGCCATGTCTTCGTATTCCTCACTTTTCAACTTCGCATAAAATGTTTCTTCATTGATGCTGTACTTTTCAAGTAAATGTCTATACGCTTCATCATCGGTTAAATCCCTTCCTTCGAAATGCAAACTGTATTGCAAATCTGCCGAAAACTCCACCATTCTTTCGGGATAATATTCTTTAAAAATGCACATGGCGATTGCTGGCTTTTCCGAATTCGGATACCAATCGCTTTCTTCCGGATTTTTAATATGCCATAAATAATCTTCTCCAAATCTAATACCAGTGCCTTCTTCAACTGTTTTGTATGCTTTTAAAATATAATCAGCACTTACTTTTATGTGTACTGGTTTTTCTGGCAATATCATCCCGCCACTCAATACTTCTACTTGCAATTCGTTTTTAAAAGTAGCTGCAATATTTGTAATCACTTTACTGAATCCATAACACCAACCGCAATACGCATCATAACAATATATCAACGTCATTTTTTCCATAGTATAATTTTAATGAGCCGCCAACCAATTATCGCCAAACCCAATTTCTGCATCTGTAGGCACGTCATTTGGCAAAACCAAGGCATGTTGCATACATTCCAAAATAACCGGTTTCACTTTTTCAAGTTCTTCTTTTATTACATCAAATACCAATTCATCATGCACTTGCAATATCATTTTCGACTTAAATTGATGTTGTTTAAATGCAGCATCAATCTTTATCATAGCCAATTTGATCATATCGGCAGCGGTTCCTTGAATAGGCGAATTGATGGCATTTCGTTCCGCGAATCCGCGAATGGTGAAGTTTACAGAATTGATGTCTTTCAGCCAACGCTTACGTCCCATCAACGTTTGTACATAACCGTTATCTTTTCCAAATTTGATGGTTTCATCCATGTATTGCTGAATATTTGGAAACTGTTTTTTGTAGTTGTCGATAATTTCTTTTGCTTCTGTTCTAGATATGCCCAAGTTTTCTGCCAATCCAAAAGCTCCTTGCCCGTAGATGATTCCAAAGTTTACGCTCTTTGCTTTGTAACGCATTTCTTTGGTTACTTCAGTTTCTTCTACGTTAAATACCTTCGCCGCCGTTGCCGTATGAATGTCTTTTCCTGTTCTGAACGCTTCACACATATTTACATCTCCACTGATTGCGGCTACAATCCTTAATTCTATTTGCGAATAATCCGCCGAAACCAATACATGATTTTCATCACGGGGTACAAATGCTTTCCTGATTTCTTTTCCCCTTTCTGTTCTGATGGGAATGTTTTGCAAATTGGGATTGTTGCTGCTCAAGCGACCTGTTACAGCCACAGCTTGCGCATAGCTCGTGTGTACTCTGCCTGTTTTTGGATTAATCAATTGTGGCAAAGCATCTACATAAGTTGATTTCAATTTGGTGAGCTCACGAAAGATTAAAATGTCATCACAAATTTTATGTTGTACAGCAAGTTTGGTTAAGATGTCTTCTCCAGTGGCATACTGACCTGTCTTTGTTTTTTTAGCTTTCGGATCGAGTTGTAATTTTTCAAACAATACTTCACCGAGTTGTTTTGGAGATGCCAAATTAAATCTAACGCCTGCTTGTTCGTAAACGGATTCCTCCGCTTTTTTGGCATCTATTTCTAAATCTTTGGAATAATGATGTAGAAATTGTTCGTCAATTTTTATGCCTTCAAACTCCATATTGGCCAATACTTTAACCAAAGGACATTCTACTTCATTAAACACTTTTTCAACTTCCAATTGAGTTACTTGCGGTTCAAATTTGTGTTTTAATTGAAGTGTGATATCTGCATCTTCACCAGCGTATTCTTTTACTTTTTCAATTTCCACATCGCGCATATTTCCTTGGTTCTTTCCTTTTTTACCAATCAATGCTTCAATGTGAACGGGTTCGTAACCAAGGTATTTTTCACTCAACAAATCCATGCTTCTTTTGCCTTCTGGCTCAATCACATAATGCGCCAACATCGTATCGAAAAATGATCCTTTGATTTCGATGTTGTACCATTTCAAAACCAATAAATCATATTTTATATTTTGCCCAATCCATTTCTTTTCTGGGTTTTCAAAAATGTGTTTGAATTGATTTAATAAAGCCAAACATTCATTTTGATCTGCACTACAAGGCACATAAAATGCTTCATGCGGCTTCACCGAAAAGCTCAATCCCACAAGGTTTGCGAGGTTGGCATCGATGTTTGTGGTTTCTGTATCAAAACAAATTTCTTTTTCTTTTTCTAAAAGATCAATTAAGTTTTTTAATGAAGCTTCGTCATTGACCAATTTATAATCATGATTAGTATTCTCAATGTTTTTATCTGCGGGTGTATAATTTTCTGTATTGTTTTCAATTTTCGAAGCATTTGAATTATCAGCCATTTCAACATAATTTCCAAACAAGTCCATTTGAGCAGGTTGCGCATTTGGCTTTGGTTTTTCATTGGGCAATTCCAACGTTTCACCTAAAATTCTTTTTGCCATTGTTTTAAATTCCAATGCCGTGAAAACTTCTGTCAGTGCTTCTTTATTCCAATCTTTCAATTTATAATCTTCTTCATGAAATTCAACAGGTACGTTGGTTATAATGGTAGCAAGTTTTTTACTCATAATGGCTTTCTCTTTGCCGTTACGCACTTTCTCTCCCAAAGCACCTTTAATTTTATCTGCGTTTTCTAAAACGTTTTCCAACGAACCATATTCTTTTAAAAGTTTAGCGGCTGTTTTTTCGCCCACACCTGGTATTCCAGGAATGTTATCAACCGCATCTCCCATCATCCCTAACATATCAATCACTTGATGCACATGTTCGATATCCCATTTTGCACAAATTTCTTCAGGTCCAAAAATTTCGTGCGTGCCGCCTTGATAAGCGGGCTTATACATTTTAATGTGCTGACTAACCAATTGTCCGTAATCCTTATCAGGCGTAACCATATACACATCGTAACCTAATAATTCTGCTTGTTTTGCCAATGTGCCAATGACATCATCCGCTTCAAAGCCATCCATTTCAACCACAGGAATATTGAATCCTTTAATGATTTTTTTGATGTCGGGTACTGCCGATAAAATATCTTCAGGCGTTTCTTGTCTGTTGGCTTTATAATCAGCGAAATCGGTATGTCTTTCGGTTAAAGCATGTGTATCAAAGCAAACCGCCATGTGCGTTGGCTTTTGATTATTGATAAGTTCTATAATTGCGTTGGTAAATCCAAATTGAGCATTGGTGTTTCTTCCTGTACTGGTAATTCGTGGACTTCTGATAAGTGCGTAATATGCTCTGAAAACAAGGGCAAACGCATCGAGTAAATACAATTTTTTCTGCATGTCATAAAAGTAACTAAAATTGTCCTTTAACCCGGTTTTTGTAATTGAAAATTGTGGTTTTTGAAAAAGCGGAACATTCCAACAACAAGTGCTTATTGATTATCATTGGGAATACTTTTAGTTTTATCAAAAGGAGAGAGCTTTGATGTAAACATTGCATTAATACATCATAATGCTAGATTGGCGGGGAAGATTGTGGTGGAGATGAAGAGGGGATTAATTTAAGGAATGTGAAATTTTGAGTGTAAATAAAAAATCTTAATTTTAACCATATGTCA
>CANKLV010000103.1 GCA_947483415.1 Chitinophagaceae bacterium | reverse complement strand
TGAGGTGCAGCTAAAATAACATGACAATCCGAATTCACTAAAATCGCTTTTCTGCTGGCTAAATAATCTGTTTCGGGTTTAACATTAAAACCTTCCAAACTTCTATGTTTGAGCATTTTTTCTTCAGCAACGATTGGGTTTACATCAATAGGTTCATCGCATTTTACAATCTGTGTTGGGGCATGCGTGTGATACAACAAAGAATAATCGTTTGAAAATCCTTCAGTTGAAAACAACTGCTCCGAATATAACGAACCGTCTGGGTTTCTAAATTGTGTATGTCTTTTGTGTGGGATTTTCCCCAATGATTTATAGTGTGGCATAAAAAATAAATTGAAAAGTAAAAATGAAAAATGAAAAATTGAAAGTAAATTTTTTAATACAATTTTCTATACTTTGGATTGAAGATTTAATGCCAACATCAGAAAATAATATTTCCAAATGCGCTTATCAATGAAGTATAAAAAGTTTCTGTGAAATAACAATTTACAAACCTATTTTAAATTAAAGATTACTATTTACCTTCATTAAAATTAAAGGATTAAACCCATAAAAAACCAATCAACATTGAAAAAAATTGGATTAATTTCTGATACACATGGCTATTTAGATGAACAAGTAATTCAGCATTTCAAAACTTGTGATGAAATATGGCATGCTGGAGATTTTGGAAGTATGGAATGGGTGAATCAATTAAAATCAAAACTTGAATCTGTTAACAACAAAGCGATTATCAGAGGGGTTTATGGAAATATTGATGGGCAGGATATTAGGGCTTATTATCCTGAAAATTTATTTTTTACATGCGAGCAAGTCAATGTGTTTATGAAGCATATTGGTGGTTACCCAGGACGATATGCGCCTGGTGTAAAAGATTTGATTTTAAAAAATAACATCCAACTTTTCATCAGTGGTCATTCTCATATTTTAAAAGTGATGTATGATGAGAAAACCAATTGCTTACACATGAATCCTGGTGCTGCAGGTAAACAAGGCTGGCATAAAACAAAAACACTTATACGTTTTGTAATAGACGCAAAGGAGATGAAAGACTGTGAAGTAATTGAATTGGCTTAGTTTTGATGCTGAGCGCATTTTCCACTGGAATCCTTTGTCATTCTTTTGCAACGTGCCCCTTTTTTTGTCGTTCCTGTGCATTGAACTGACGTAGATGAAGATTTACTTTTTGAAGTTGTTGATTTTTTTGAATGGCTATAATTTTGCCAACTCCATAAATTTATATCAAATTTACTTTCCAATTTCGATTCCTTGTTATCAGGCAATAAAGGAAAAAAATCTAATCCTGTTAATTGCTCTACATCATCAATAGAAACTGCAAAGTTCTGTAAGGGAAGTTGTGAAGCCGCATTGGGAATAACAAATGCAATAGCTTTCAATTCAGGTTCGAAATAATCTAAAATAATTTTAAAATATGATTGAGGAACAGCTACTTTATTAGTCCCAATGGTTGTCATATTTGATGTAAAAATTGGACCAGTTACAACATAAACTACATGATTGGCAATTGCCGCTTCTCTGGTAAAAGATTCAGCATTTTTCCAAATACCACGATTGAAAGAAGGTACCTGCGGCGACATATTGCTATAATAAAAAGATTCAATCATGCTCTGTGCCGACCAACCCATATCACCTGCAGGAGCGAGGTGCCCCCTATCGTATCCACTGCCTGCATAATCCGAATTTTGAGCAGAGCCAGTACTAATTTTAGTATCTACCAAAAACTTATTGGTTCTGTTGTAAATACTATTGGTTTCTGCACTTGTTAATTCATACGCTACCCAATTGGCTTGTTCGTATTTTTCATTGTAAGACAAAATATACCCAGCATGCGAAATTAAATGGTCATTTGCTTGGTGTGCAGGAACTTCAATGTTTACTTGGGTTTGCTGTGCATTAGAAATAAATGCAAACAATACACTAACAAAAAGTAAACGCATTTTTTGCAGACTCAAACTCATAAAAGATTATTTAAAAATTCTTTTCAAAAAAGTTTTCATTTCGTTCCAAGAAGCCGTATCAGCAGGTTCATTATAAGCAATTGGCATGTTGAATTTTTTACCCATTTTGGTAGCGTCTTGAATGGTAAAAGCATGTGTTGCTTTAGGTAAATGATATCTTAGTTTTTAGCAAATATAGGCAAAGGTTTGGAGGGGTTAAATAATTTTCAACCCTTAAAAGAGGTTTGAGAGGTTTTAGAGGTTTGGTTGAAAAGGTTCAATATGTTCAATGGGTTCAAGAGGTTGGGTGAATATTCCATTTATTAGCTTTTTGATTAAAAAAACTTCGTGACTTTGCGTCTTCGTGTTAGTGTTTCAAAACTTCGTGCCTGCGTGTCTTCGTGTCCAAAAAAAAAGGCCGTGATATAATAATACCACGACCTATATTCACAAAGTAAGAAACTAACTATTTTACTTCCTCAAATTCTGCATCCGTTACATTTTCGGAGCCATTATCATTAGATTGGGTAGACTGCCCATCTGCTTGAGGCCCTGCTTCTTGAGTTGCTTTATACATTTCTTCACTAGCAGCTGTCCAAGCAGTATTTAATTCTGAAGTGGCTGCATCAATCGCATTTAAATCTTGAGATTTATGTGCTTCTTTCAACTTTTCAAGAGCCGCTTCAATAGGTACTTTTTTATCCGCAGAAATCTTATCGCCATATTCTTTCAATTGTTTTTCTGATTGAAAAATTAAGCTATCCGCCTGATTGATTTTATCTACTTTTTCTCTTTCTGCTTTATCTGTTTCCTCATTGGCTTTAGCCTCGTTTTTCATTTTTTCGATTTCTTCAGGCGTCAAACCAGAACCTGCTTCAATTCGAATTTTTTGTTCTTTTCCAGTTCCTTTATCTTTTGCACTTACGTGTAAGATTCCGTTTGCATCAATGTCAAAAGTAACTTCAACTTGAGGCACACCACGAGGCGCTGGAGGAATTCCATCTAAATTAAACATCCCTAAGCTTTTATTTTGGTTAGCCATCGGACGTTCGCCTTGCAATACATGAATTTGAACGCCAGGTTGGTTATCGCTTGCTGTACTAAATGTTTCAGACTTTTTTGTAGGGATAGTTGTGTTGCTGTCAATCAATCTAGTCATAACACCACCCATTGTTTCGATACCTAAACTTAAAGGCGTGACATCTAAAAGCAATACATCCTTAATTTCACCTGTTAATACACCTCCTTGAATAGCCGCGCCAATGGCTACTACTTCATCCGGATTAACACCTTTATTTGGTTTTTTACCGAAGAATTTCTCTACAATTTCTTGTACTTTAGGAATACGGCTACTGCCACCAACCAAAATAATTTCATCAATTTGAGAGGTACTCATATTGGCATCTTTCAATGCAATTTCGCATGGACGTAAACAACGGGTAAATAAATCATCCGCTAATGATTCAAATTTAGCACGGGTTAATTTTTTAACCAAATGCTTAGGAACCCCATCAACCGCTGTAACATAAGGTAAATTGATTTCGGTTTCTGTAGATGAAGACAACTCTACTTTTGCTTTTTCAGAAGCTTCTTTTAAACGTTGTAAAGCCATTGGATCTTTACGTAAATCGATTGCATCATCTGCTTTAAACTCATCAGCCAACCAATCCATAATTACTTTATCAAAATCATCGCCACCAAGATGCGTATCACCATTTGTAGATTTCACTTCAAAAACACCACCACCCAATTCAAGGACAGAGATATCGAAAGTTCCACCACCTAAATCGAAAACCGCAATATTTTGATCTTTCCCTTTTTTATCTAAACCATAAGCCAAAGCAGCAGCTGTTGGTTCATTTACAATTCTTTTTACATTTAAACCTGCAATTTCTCCCGCTTCTTTAGTTGCCTGACGTTGTGCATCATTAAAATAAGCAGGGACAGTGATAACTGCTTCGGTAACTTCCTGACCTAAATAATCTTCGGCTGTTTTTTTCATTTTTTGCAAAACCATTGCACTGATTTCCTGAGGTGTATACATTCTACCATCGATGTCAATACGAACGGTATTGTTATCACCTTTAACTACTTTATAACTCCAGTGTGAACTTTCTTCTGAAACCTCATTAAACTGACGACCCATAAAACGCTTTACGCTTGAAATGGTGTTTTGAGGATTGGTGATGGCTTGTCTTTTCGCAGGGTCTCCCACTTTACGTTCGCCACTTTTTAAAAACGCCACAACAGAAGGTGTTGTTCTTCTTCCTTCATCGTTTGCAATTACAACAGGTTCATTACCTTCCATAACCGACACGCAACTGTTTGTTGTTCCTAAGTCGATCCCAATTATCTTTCCCATAATTTTTTGATTTTGATTGTTCATTAAAGCACTTTCAATCATTATGCCAACGAAGTTTCAATGAAAAAATGTCAGTTATTAAATTCAAAATTGACAAAATTATTTTTATAAATTAATAATAAAATTTTTCGTATTAATATTTGATTATTAATTATTTACAAATCTTAATTAAAATAAAAAATAAATAAAAATATGAACCCTTTGTAGCACAAAAGAGGAAAAGCAACATATAAAAAATACTGACAAAATAGAACAACGCGTCAATTTATAAAGTATAGTTTGGCATAACAAGTCGAATTCCAGAAAATCATTTCAGGTATTATTTCCAAAATCACCCATGAAGTAATTACAAAATGAAGTAATACCAGTTACAGTTATACATTAGTCCATAATTTTCTAGTGTATGCCGATGTGGTAGCTGTTTGGGACAATTTCATTGGACCTTTACAAATAATCAATCGGTATAATGGAAATTGAAGGCTATTTAAACTTATTCTATTCGTCGTAATCGATATTGAAACTTTAGATTAATAAATACCCAAAAAAAATAATTGGAAATTTTAAGAATCAATTTGTTAAAATTAAATAAGTAATATCGACTATTTAATTTTAAAAGTAAAATGTTTTTGACTGAAATAGCTGACTGCTATTACTACAACTGTGGTTAAAAGCTGACTTAAAAACGCATCCCAAGCGAATTTCTCTACAAACAATTTGAGTAGAAAATAATTTAGCAAGAGGTTAAATGCAAAGGACAAAAAATATCGAAACAACTGAATGCGGCCTTTTAAATTAGAGGAGGTAAAGACTACGTATTTATTAAGCAAGAACCCAAGCGAGAAGGAATATGTGCTGGATACCAATAAAGCAAGCGTATAGGACTCAAATGAATAAAAAACTAGATTTACAACCATTCTGCTAAATACAAAATAGTAACAACAGTACCAAACAAATAGTCCCGACATTGTATTTATACCCCCACAAGCTGCATACCTAAAGGTTTCAATAGGCATAAACCGCTTGAAAATCGGGTAAAATAAGTCAAGAAATTGATTGATATTATTTCTCATGCATTTATAATAACTTAATTATTTTCATAATTACCAGCAAATGAACTGAATTCTCAGGCAATGAAACTGCTTTTTCCTATCTAATAACATATCTAAGTCCAATTCCGCCAAATCCACCTTTGAAGTTTTCATTATTTTGATCAAAATCAAGTGAAGGCTGCCAATCGAGTGAAAGATTAATTGGCGCATTTTTTATCTTCCAGTCAATTCCGATTACTCCGTCAAAACCCAAATAGTAACTACCATCGTAAGCCCTGGTTCCTTCTTCAAATTGAATATGTGCCCCTGGTCCAAAATACCAACAAAGTCCATCGATTCCTTCTATTCTATTTTCAATTTCAAACAACCCCACTGCCCTTACTCCTTTCCAATTATATATCAACCCTTCAAATTTGTTTTTTGAATACATTGTTTGCTTGATTGAAATCGAACCTGGAAAAAACTTAATTCCAATGGCCGTATTGTAACGAGCTTCGTTATAATATTTTCGTTGAGCAAAAGTATTTAATGAAATAACAATCATTACGATATGAAAGAAAATAAATTTATACTTCATAATTATTTTTTTAATTTACGACTGATTTTAATTGACTATTTCAAAAAAGATATTCACTATTTCCTTTAACTGCCATACAATTCTAATCTTTGCGCTTTCACTCTTTCATCTGCCAAATACTCATCGTATGTCATTAATTTATCAATCATCCCGTTAGGCGTTATTTCAATAATTCGATTAGCCACAGATTGCATAAACTGATGATCATGGGTTGTAAGTAACACTACCCCAGGAAAAGTTGTCATGCTATCATTGTATGCAATAATGCTTTCTAGATCCAAATGATTGGTGGGTTCATCTAAAATCAATACGTTTGGATTTTGCAACATCATTTTACTTAACATGCAACGCACCTTTTCTCCCCCGCTCAATACGCTGGTTTTCTTCATGATTTCATCGCCACTAAACAGCATTTTACCTAAAAATCCTCTTAAAAAATCTTCATCTACATCTTTAACCGTTGGTGGTACATATTGACGCAACCAATCCATTAAGTTATCGTTATTCCCTTCAAAGAATTCTTTATTATCATTGGGTAAATAGGCTGGAGTAATCGTTGTTCCCCATTCAAATAATCCTGTATCCGCTGAAACCTTACCATTTATTACTTCAAAAAAAGTAGTTGGTGCCAAAGGGTCACGACTTAAAAATGCGATTTTTTGATTTTTTTGAATATCGAAATTAAGTTTTGAAAATAGTGGCTTTCCATCTACCAATTTTGATAAGTTTTCCACTTTTAAAATCTCATTTCCTACTTC
>CANKLV010000102.1 GCA_947483415.1 Chitinophagaceae bacterium | reverse complement strand
TACGATTTTAAATTGCAACAATTAGCGATTGAGAAAAAGTTTAAGAAAGACAAATTAAAGCCCAATTTGAATTTTAATTACAATCCTTTATTTGATGCAAAGAATTTATCAAGTGGCTTTCAAAACAACTATAAATGGGCATTGGTTTTTGGATTTCCGTTATTATAAAGAAAGGAGCGTGCTGATTTACAACTCACCAAAATTAAAATAGAAAATACTACCTATGAAACGCGCAACAAACGAAACGAGCTTTTTAATAAAGTAAAAGCAACGTTTAATGAATTCAACACCTATAAAAATCAAATTGATTTATATAGTAAAAATGTACTCAACTACAAGCGGTTATGGTTATCCGAAAAGCGCATGTTTGATTCGGGAGAAAGTTCTTTATTTATGATCAACAGCCGAGAATTGAGTTACATCAATGCCCAAATCAAATTGAATGAAATCATTAATAAAAGTAAAAAAGCAGGATTGGATGTTGAGTTTTCGTTTGGGGTGTTGAATGCGATGTATTGATAGCCCCCTCGATCCCCCAAGGGGGAAGCTGGAAGCATTTTCCATAAATTTACATCTTGGTTTTCAAAAAACTTTGTGGTGATTTTCGTGTCAATAAAAGTTCAAGAGGTTCAATGAGTTCAGGTTGGAATTAATTTTCGTTTGTACATCTTGAACTTTACGATGTTTTGCTCCCTTCACCTTTTGGGGGAAGGGCTAGGGATGGGGGCTTTTGCGTCTTTGTGCCTTCGTGTTTCAAAAAAACTTCTACCGATGTTTGTGTTATTACATTGATTATCAAAGTTGATGATGTTAACGGTGTTGGTTATTAAAAAAAAATCCCAAAAAAATATTTTTTTTCGAACTTTTTAAAAATATATGTGTTGTATTGTTATTATAAAAATCAAAAAAAATATCATGAAAAAAAATTACAAAAAATTATTTGCAATCTGCATTACTGCAGGATTCTTGTTAACAGGTTTAAACTCTTGTAAAAAAGACGATCCAACACCTGCACAAAAAAACATCGTTGAAATTGTGGTTTCAGACCCTAACTTTTCACTTTTAAAACAAGCAGTTGTAAGAGCTGGTTTAACCTCAGCGCTATCTTCTGGTACTCTAACTGTATTTGCTCCAGATAATGCAGCATTTGCAGCAGCTGGATTAGACAGTGCAACAATAGCTTCAATACCTGAAAATGATTTGGCAACCATTTTGAAATACCACGTATTGAATGCGAAAGTAGAAGCTGCTGGCGTACCTGCATCTGACACTGTAAATACCCTTGATGGTTTAAATCTTTATGCTTCAAGCAATGCTAACGGCGTTTTTGTAAATGGCATCAAAGTAAAAACAGCAAACGTTCAAGCTGCTAACGGTGTTATACATGTAATATCTGATGTTTTGATTCCGCCATCTGATAACATTGCTGAAGTAGTTTCTGATGATGATAATTTTGAAGTTTTACTTGCAGCAGTTGTTCGTGCTGGTTTAGCAACTGCCGTGAGCAGCAATGGCAAATATACTGTTTTTGCACCAACTGATGCAGCATTTACAGCTGCAGGATTTCCTGATGCAGCATCAATTAATCTTGCTCCACAAAATGCAGTAACTGCTATTGTAAAAGCACACATCATTGGTACCAATGTTTTTGCAAGTGATTTAATCAATGCAAGTACTGCTCCTACATTACAAACTGGAGTATCATTAACTATTGGAACAAACCCTGCATCTGTAAAATTAACAGGCTCTACAAGCCCGGCTTCTAATGTAATCGAAGCAAATATTACCACAACCAATGGCGTTATTCATGTAATTGACCGTGTTTTACAATAATTCAAAATACTAGTAAATCTTAATAAAAAACCCACGATATTTTCGTGGGTTTTTTAATTCAATTTTTTACCTGAAATAAATAAGAAATTAGGGTAAAAAATGGTCATCTGTGGAGCTGCAGGGAATCGAACCCTGGTCCAAACATATTCGCCATAAGCTTTCTACATGTTTATTCTGTAATTATTTGTAGGGAAAATACAGGGAACAGACAAACCAATATTTTCCTTAGATGAATGGTCTTAAGCCAACGTCACATCATTCGCGGGCAGCAACCTGTGTTTGTTTTGAGTCGGCGGCGGAGCATGGTAACAGATCAACCTGCTCGGCGGCCCGAATGGATGCTAATCTATCGATTAAGCAGCCATGGCATACGAAGTATTGCCATTTAGAGTTTGAATATTCAGATTTAAGTGCTAATTATCCAACGCACTACATGCTTACACATACAAAGATCTATGCTGTCAAAACCGGTCAGCCCCGTTTTATAATACTCGAAGGTAATTAATTATATGTGCTCTTTTCGATTAATTTTCCAGCAATTTGTTAATTAATTCTGCATTTATTTTTAATACTTTTTAAACTTGTATTCAAATCCGACTTTAGACTCAAAAGACCTTAGAAATCTTTATTCAATAACTACTTTTTTCTACTTATTTTCGTGTTTATGCTAATAATAAAAAAGTTTTTTAATCTCCTTTTCAATATCTACTGTGGATTTACTTTGTTACTTGTATTCATTGTAATGTTTCCCATTGCGTTATCCTCCATTTTTTTGTCGCCTAAAAAAAGAAGCGACTTTATTTATAATACTTGTCGTATTGGTTTTGATGTTTTGTTTATATTATGGGGTATAAACCATAAAAATATTTATGAAGTAGAACATGACCCATCCAAACCTGTAATTTTTGTTTTCAATCACATTTCTTACATGGATGCAATGGTGATTTTAAAAGCAATTCGCAATCAAGCAATCAGGGGTTTGGGTAAGGTTGAAATTTCAAAAATTCCTTTACTCGGGTTTATGTATAAAAATGCAGTTATCATGGTTAAGCGTGAAGATGCCGAAGATAGAGCCAGAAGTGTTGCCGATTTGAAAGCTGCCATTAATGATAACATTTCAATTATTCTTGCGCCAGAAGGGACATTTAATATGACTACAAAGCCACTTACCCGTTTTTATGATGGTGCATTTCGTATCGCCATTCAAACACAAACACCCATCAAGCCTTTGTTGTTTTTAGATACTTATGATCGATTAAATTACAATTCATTATTTTCTGTAAAACCCGGGAAATCTCGTGTGGTTTATTTGGATGAAGTTTCTGTTGAAGGTTATACCATTGAAGATGTTGCCGTTTTACGTCAAAAAGTTTATGATATTATGGAAGCAGCATTAATTAGATATAATGCTTCATGGATTAAAGAATAAAAATTATGTGCCCTCAAAATGAAATATCTTTTCCTGATTCAACAGTTAATTGTTGGATAGAAGTTATTTTGCCCCTGGCACTTCCCATTGTTTATACCTATCACGTTCCTCCCCATTTAATTTCAGAAGTAAAAATTGGTTGCAGAGCTGAAGTGGTGTTTGGTAAAAACAAGCGTTATTCAGGCATCATAAAATCCATTTTAAATACAGCACCTCAATTTCCAACCAAACCCATTTTAAGTGTAATTGATGAAACGTCAATTCTGTTTTCTGTTCAATTAAAATTTTGGGATTGGATTGCTTCTTATTATATGTGCAGTTTAGGCGAAGTAATGGCAGCGGCGTTGCCAACGAATTTTAAACTCAACAGCGAAACCATCTTGATTTATAACGATGATATTGATGACGATTTTAGCCATTTGAATGGTGACGAGTTTTTAGTGGCGGAAGCGTTGCTCATTCGTAAACAATTGCAGCTTGTTGAAATTCAACAAATTTTGCAACACACCAATATTTATGTAATCATAAAATCACTTATCGATAAAAACATTTGTTTCATTTGGGAACAACTCAACGAAAAATATAAACCCAAAAAAGAATCTTTTGTTACTCTTGATGCTGCATACGATAATCCAGAATCGCTCGAGACTTTATTTGCTGATTGGAGTGGTGCACCCAAACAAATGAATCTGCTCTTGGCATTTTTACATTTGCAAAAAACAAACGGAGAAGTGATTCAATCAGAGTTACTTAAAAAAGCCAATGCTACTACGGCACAACTTAATGCACTTAAAGAAAAGAAAATCCTCGTTGTTGAAAAACGAAAAATAAATAGAATCGCTATAAAAGAAAAAAATATTTTCATTGATTTCGAATTGTCTGAATTACAATCAAATGCGCTGATTCAATTAAATCAGGTGTTTGAAGAAAAAAACATTTGTTTGCTGCATGGTGTTACAGGAAGTGGAAAAACTTTGCTGTATATCAAAATGATTGAGCAATTTATAAAGCAAGACAAACAGGTGTTATATCTGTTGCCTGAGATTGCACTAACGTCGCAGATTATACGCAGATTGCAAATTCATTTTGGCGGACATGTGGCCATTTATCATTCTAAATTTAATGATCAGGAAAGGGTAGAGCTTTGGAATAAAGTAAAAAATAATGAAGTAAATGTATTACTCGGTGCAAGAAGTGCTTTGTTTTTGCCTTTTCAAAATTTAGGTCTAATTGTTATTGATGAAGAACATGATGCATCATATAAACAACAAGATCCTGCACCAAGATATAATGCCAGAGATGCTGCTATTTATTATGCTTCATTGTTTGGTGCAAAAGTTTTATTGGGAAGTGGCACACCATCTCTTGAGAGTTATCAAAATGCGCTTCAAAATAAATACGGGTTGGTTACCCTTACAGAAAGATTTGGTGGAATTAAAATGCCATTGATTGAAGTGGTAAACACAAGGCAAGCAGCACTTTTAGGCAAAGTAACCATCAGTGAATCGTTGAAAGAAATGATTTTGCAAACCATCGAAAAAAAGAAACAAGTTATCTTATTTCAAAATAGAAGAGGGTATAATCCATATTTGATTTGTGGTACTTGCGGTTTTATTCCTCAATGCAATCATTGTGATGTGTCGCTTACACTTCATAAATACAGCAATAAATTGCATTGTCATTATTGCGGAAGTACTTATCCCAAATTGGTTACTTGTGTGGCATGTGGCACAAATAAATGGGTGGAGAAAAATTTCGGAACAGAAAAAATTGAAGAAGAACTTGAAACAGATTTTCCGCAATGCAAAATTGCGCGTATGGATGTGGATAGCATTAGAGGTAAAACGGCGCACGATACATTAATTCAACAATTTGAACAGAAACGAATAGATATATTAGTTGGTACACAAATGGTGGTTAAAGGGCTCGATTTTGAAAGTGTTGGATTGGTCGGCATTTTGGATGCTGATGGCTTATTAAGCTTTGCAGACTTTAGGGTAAATGAACGTGCGTTTCAATTGATGGAACAAGTAAGTGGGAGAGCCGGCAGAAAAGGAGAACAAGGAAAAGTAATTATCCAAGCCATTAATGTCAAGCATCCTATTATAGAATTGGTAAAACAACATGATTATCTAAAGTTTTTTAAATTAGAAATAGATAGTAGAAAAACCTTTTTCTACCCACCTTTTAGTAGATTGATTTTGCTAACTTTAAAACATAAACAAAGTGAAACGGTTGAGGTAGGTGCCACTCATTTGGCAAATTCATTAAGGATAGATTTTAAAGATGGGGTTGTAGGTCCTGCAAAGCCAGTCATTGGTAGATTGCGAAATCAGTATATAATGGAAATTATGTTGAAGTTGCCAAAAGATATCAAATCTGTCAATCATGCAAAGTCAGCTATAGTGCACCACATTAATTTGATGCTAGCAGAAAAACAATTCAAATCCATTTTAGTCATTGTAAATGTAGATCCTGTTTAAATTTATTCGTTGTGCAAATTCAAGAAAACATATCGTTAAAGAAGTTCAATACATTTGGAATGGATGTGGTGGCTAGATATTTTTATGCTTTTTCTTCAGTTGATCAAATGCAGGAAATTGTAGCGTCTGATACGTTTAAACATTATCCTGTATTGGTTTTAGGTGGAGGTAGCAACATGTTATTAACTACAAATTTTGAAGGTCTTGTTATAAAAAATGAAATTCCTGGTATCGAACTTATTGATGAAGATGAAAATCATTATTTTGTAAAAGTAGGTGCTGGCTTGGATTGGCACGAATTTGTTTTGTATTGTTTAGAAAAGAATTATGCGGGTGTTGAAAATTTGGCGTTGATTCCAGGTAAAGTAGGCGCATCTCCCATGCAAAATATTGGCGCTTATGGTGTTGAGATGAAAGATGTTTTTCATTCGCTGGAAGCCATCAATGTTGATGATTTAAATCTGGTTACTTTTTATAATGCAGATTGTGAATTTGGATACCGCGAAAGCATTTTTAAAAATAAATGTAAAAATCAATTTGTTATTACGTCAGTTACGTTTAGGTTAAACAAAATTCCAGTTTATAAAACAGCTTATGGTGCTATTGAAGATGCCCTTCAAGAAATGAAAGTGGATACATTGTCTATTCAACATATTGCACAAGCGGTTATGCGTATACGCAATAGTAAACTGCCCAATCCCAATGTTATCGGTAATGCAGGAAGCTTTTTTAAAAACCCTGAAATTGATGTCTTTCAATTTGATTCATTGAAAAATTATTTCCCAAATATTAGTGGTTATAAAACAGATGGTGGTAAAATTAAAATTGCCGCAGGTTGGTTAATCGAACAAGCGGGTTGGAAAGGATTTCGACAAGGAGATGCAGGCTGCCATGATAAGCAAGCATTGGTTTTGGTTAATCATGGAAATGCAACAGGCACGGAAATTTTTGAACTCAGCGAAAAAATCAT
>CANKLV010000101.1 GCA_947483415.1 Chitinophagaceae bacterium | reverse complement strand
GATCCGCCTGTGTCGCTGCCCAAGCTTATCATGCACAAATCCGCTTGAACGGCAACGGCACTTCCACCTGATGAACCACCAGGAACTTTGGTATTGTCTTTTGCATTTAAAACATTTCCGTAAAATGAATTTTCATTACTACTGCCCATGGCAAATTCATCACAATTGGTTGTTCCGATTATAATTGCCTCTTCATCCAATAAATACTGAATACATGAAGCGTTATATGAAGCCGTGAAATTTTCTAAGATTTTTGAAGCGGCGGTTACTTTATGGCCTTTATAGCAAATCACATCTTTTATGGCCACAACAACCCCATGTAATTTTCCAATGGGCAAACCTGATTTTCTTTTTTCATCTAGTTGTTTTGCTTTTAAAATGGCTTCTTCGGCAAAAATTTCTACAAAAGCATTGAGGTGTTTGTTTTCAGCGATTGTATTAAGGTAATGAGAAACTGCATCAACGCAACTTATACTTTGTGTGGATAAATCTTGATGATACTGCTCGATGGATTTTAAAAGAAACATACGATTATTAAGGATAAAAAATAAGCCGAAACAAGCAATTTAACTCAATTAATGAGCATAATGCTTACTTCGGCTGATAAAAATAAATAAAATAATTTCTAAGAAAGATTATTTGGCGTCTTTCTCATTAATGCCTTCTTGGATTTCACTTTTCGCGTTGTTTTTCGCATCGTTAAATTCTCGTATTCCGCGACCAACGCCACGCATTAATTCTGGAATTTTTTTTCCGCCAAAAAATATCAAAACAGCAAGAAGTACAAAAATCCATTCGCTTCCTCCTGGCATTGATAATAATAGTGCATCAAAATGATTCAAATTTGTCATAGTAATAAATTGAAGGCCAAAGATAACTTAAATTTCTTTTAGGGAAATACAATAATCTTAAGGGTGAGTAAAATAAAATCATGGTACAAATTTATATACCGCTTGTTCGACAATGCTAAAAGGGAATGATTTTGTATTAAAATACACACTTTAAAAACGAACCCAAAAGCACCTTGTCGTAATATTGCAATATTACGGCAAGACAATTTAAACACACTCAATCCTTTGAAACGATTATGCGAAACCATTTCTTTTCTGAATTTACTACCTAGCACCGGCTTAGAAGCCGTCGCTAACCGACGCAAATAAAAAAAGCGAAAACCATACAATTTTCGCTTTTTAAATAAACTATTAAACTTGGTATTAACCTTTTTTGGTTTTTGTACCAACAGCCATTCTTTTTTCTTTAATACGCGCACTTTTACCGCTTCTTTCACGTAAAAAGTAAAGTTTCGCACGTCTTACTCTACCGACTTTATTCAAAGTTACACTTTCAATAAATGGAGAATGAAAAGGGAATAAACGCTCAACACCAATACCATCGCTTATTTTACGTACTGTAAAAGTAGCTGTAGCACCAGTTCCTTGACGTTTGATTACATCTCCTTTAAAACTTTGTATACGTTCTTTATTTCCTTCTTGGATTTTATAATTTACCGTAATGTTATCACCTGCTTTGAAATTAGGGAGATTTGCCTTAGTAGACATTTGTTCATGTACAAAATCAATTGCGTTCATAATCTTTATTTTTAACGGACGGCAAATGTAGGGATTAAAGTTTAAAGTTTAAAGTTTGACGTTCAATATTTTTTTATTTTTTAAAAAAAACTTTGAACGAACTCAACTTCGATATTGCCTATTGCCTTTCCAAATGATTCAATTTGCTATTATCTAGCGATGTTTACTGCTCTTTTTTCGCGGATTACAGTAACCTTAATTTGCCCTGGGAAAGTCATTTCGGTTTGTATTTTCTGAGCAATCTCAAAACTTAATTTTTCACTTGCCTCATCTGTTACTTTATCGGCTTCAACAATTACCCTAAGTTCTCTACCGGCTTGTATAGCGTATGCTTTTTCAACACCTTGATAGGCCAATGCTAAATTTTCTAGGTCTTTTATACGTTGGATATACTGTTGCATGATTTCTCTTCTTGCTCCAGGACGTGCACCGCTTATCGCATCACAAGCCTGAATAATTGGAGAGATTACATATTTCATTTCCATTTCATCATGGTGCGCACCAATTGCATTTACTACTGCTGGATTCTCGCCATATTTCTCGGCAAGTTTAGCGCCTAATAATGCGTGGCTCAATTCTGTTTCCTCATCTGGAACTTTTCCAATATCATGTAACAAACCGGCACGCTTTGCCAATTTTGGATTCATGCCCAATTCTGCAGCCATGATTGAGCAAAGATTTGCCGTTTCACGACTATGCATCAATAAGTTTTGACCATAAGAAGAACGGAAACGCATACGTCCAACCATTCTTACCAATTCTTTATGTAACCCATGAATACCCAACTCCATGGCTGTTCTTTCTCCAATTTCCATCACCTGATCTTCCAATTGCTTTTTGGTTTTTTCCACCACTTCTTCAATACGTGCAGGGTGAATTCTTCCGTCAGCCACCAAACGCTGTAATGATAAACGTGCAATTTCTCTACGTAATGGATCAAATGAAGAAAGTACAATTGCTTCCGGTGTATCATCTACGATTAAATCAACCCCAGTTGCAGCTTCAATGGCTCTAATGTTACGTCCTTCTCTACCAATAATTGATCCTTTTATTTCATCGCTTTCCAAATTAAAAACGGTAATTGAATTTTCAATAGCTTGTTCTGCAGCCGTACGTTGAATGGTTTGGATTACAATTTTACGGGCTTCTTTATTGGCCTTTTGCTTTGCATCTTCAATAATTTCCTGTTGCAATACTAGTGCACGCGTTTCAGCCTCATGTTTTAAACTGTCAATCAATTGATTTTTAGCGTCTTCGGCAGATAAACCAGCTACTTTTTCTAAGCGACGAATATGTTCTTCCTGATGCTTTTCAAGCTCCATTCTTTTAATACCTACAATTTCCGTTTGACGATTTAAATTTTCTTTGATTACGTCATTTTCTTTGATCTGCTTTTCAATATTAGCATCTTTTTGACTTAAACTTTGCTCTTTTTGCTTAATGCGATTTTCGGATTCGCCTAATTTTTGAGTACGTTGAAGTACATCTTTATCCAAATCTGCACGCATTTGCACAATTTGCTCTTTCGCTTCTAAAAGTTTTTCCTTTTTTAAGGTTTCAGATTGAGATTTACCATCTGAAATCAACTTATTTGCTTCCGCTTTTGCATCTTCAACTATTTTATTATTGTTTTTTGCAAAAATGAACTTGCCTATTACGATACCCGTGACCGCTGCTACTAAAATATAAATGATAATTATCGGTTCCATTAAATTGTCTTGTTTTAAACTGTTTAAATTAAATCTCCTCTATATAAATTAAGTTTTTTATCAAAAAACTTTGCGCGAAGGTATTAATTTTTATTGAAGATTTTGTTCAATTTAAGAATCAATAAAGCAATTCGTTGTTGTTAACCAATGAATTGTTTAAAAAACCCATCTCGAATTGGGAGGAAATCTTTATTTAAGGAGAATTATAGCGCTTTATCCAACTGAGCTTCTATTTTAGAAAGTCGTTCCGTTAATTGCTCTATCAAAACCGAAGGATTGTCCAAGTTTGCATTTTGTGTGGCGTACCAAATAATAACCATCGCTATGTAATCTTGCATATCTTTTCCAGCGAAATTGGTTTTAAACTCAATAATTTTATCATTAATGAGCTTAACTGTTTTTCTGACAATTTCTTCATCATTTCTGCTGGTTTTGATTCGATATGTTCTATCGCCAAGTAAAATATTTACCGGTATCATTTCTTCTGCCATAATCAAAATTTTATTCGCTTAACATAGCAATGCATTTGTCGATTTCTCTGATGTATTTTCCAAGCGCCTGTTCAAATGATTTTTTTTCCTTTTCATCAAGCTTTCCTGCTATTGATTTCAATAAATATTGCTGCTCTTCAAGTAACCTGATTTTTTGTTCGTGTGCTTTTTTTTCTGCCGTAAGTGCTTGAATGGTTTCCACTTGTTGCACATGCTGCTTCTTTAAAGCATCATAATTCTTCAACACTTCTTGAAGCTTGTTGTTAATTCTACTGATATGTGTTTCTAATTGCGACAATGATTTTATTTTCTTATTTCAGCTTGTAATTGTTTTTCAAAACCGGTCATTATTTTTTGAATGTATTCGTCAATTTCCTTGTCTGTTAATGTTTTTGCTTCATCCAAAAATGTAAAACTTAATGCCATCGATTTTTTATCTGCACCCAATTTTTCACTTTCAAAGATATCAAATAAAGTTATTGAAGTCATCTGTTCTATTTGTTGTGCGTTTGCCACCTTTTCCAACTGTGCATACGTGATTGATTTGTTTACCACTAAGGCCAAATCGCGCTGTACTACTGGGAATTTTGGCAGTTCTTTATATTGAACCGACTTGTTTTTCATCGAATACACATAATCCATATCTATTTCTGCAAAAAATACCGGATGCTTGATGTCGAATTTCTTTAACATAGAAGTTGAAATCTCTCCTATTGATCCGATTTTATTTTTTCCAATCATCAATTCTACACCATATTTCCAATCTGCATGTTCAATTTTTTGGGTGCTTACTTTTTTCACTTCGGCAATTTTTAAAACCTGCTCAACCACCGATTTTAGATAATAAAAGTCAGCAGACTGTTCATTTTTTTGCCAATTGTTTGTTTCCGTAGTTGCTGAAACATAAATAGCCAAATTGTTTTTTTCCTGATATTTATTTTCGCCGTTATTAAAATAGGTTTTACCAAATTCAAACAATCTTAATTGATGATTTTTTCGATTGATGTTGTGTGCAATTACCTGAAGTCCACTTGGTAACATGTCTAAACGCAACATGTCCAACTCAGAGGTTAAACTGTTGATCATTTTAACACCCGATTTTAATTGCTCTTCAGAATAGAATGCGCTGTTGGTAATGCTGTTGGTAAAGATTTCGTAAAAGCCCATGCCTACGAAAGTGTTTGCCAATTTTTCTTTTAAAATAAATGGACGATTGTTTTTTTCTATTGAAGGTGAAATGGTAATGGTACTCGGAATTTCAATATTATCCAAACCATCTATGCGCATGATTTCTTCAACCACATCAGCCTGAATACTGATATCTGGCTTACTATATGGAACAGATAATTTAAGTTGGCTTTCCGTTTCTTCGAGCAATTCAAAACCCAATGCCAACAATATGGCCTTCACATCAGAAGCTTCGTATTTTTTACCACTTAATTTTTTTAAGAAACTAAATTCAAAATCAATTACGTTTTTAGGAAGTTGGTTTGGATAAATATCAATTGGATTTCCACTGATTTTTCCGCCGGCAATTTCATGGATTAATTGTGCAGCTCTTTTTAAAACAACTAAAGTATTACTAATATCAACTCCTTTTTCAAAACGCGATGAAGCATCTGTTCTAAGATCGTGTTTTAAAGCCGTTTTGCGGATAAATTGTTTGTCAAAACAAGCACTTTCCAAAAATATGTTTTGTGTATTATTTTTTATTCCGCTATCAGCACCACCAAAAACTCCAGCAATGCACATTGGCTCAACTTCATTGCAAATCATTAAATCCGTTGCCAATAATTTCCTTTCTTTTTCATCTAGAGTTTTAAATACAGAATTTTCAACGGCAGTTTTTACAATTACTTTTTTACCAGTTATTTTATCCAAATCAAATGCATGCAATGGTTGACCTGTTTCATGCAAAATAAAATTGGTGATATCTACAATGTTGTTGATTGGTTTTACGCCAATGCTTTTAATTCTTTTCAAAAGCCAATCCGGGCTATCTGCAATGGTTACACCCAAAATCGAAACGCCACTATAACGTAAACAAGCATCCGCATTTTCAACACGCACTTCAATATTTAAAGCCGAATCATTAAAATTCAAGGCATCATTGAAGGGCTGTTTTACAGAAAAAGTTTCTTTATGGTGATAAGACAAATAAGCGCAAACATCTTTAGCAACACCCAAATGGCTCATGGCATCCATTCTATTTGGCGTTAATCCAATTTCATAAATGTAATCTAGCTCGGGATTATATAATTCTTTGGCCGTTGTGCCTACGATGGTTTCTTCTCCAAGAACAATAATTCCACCGTGATCATCACTTACGCCAATTTCATCTTCTGCGCAAATCATGCCTTGACTTTCAACGCCTCTGATTTTTGCTTTTTTAATTTGAATGGCATCACCATTTGTAGGGTAGATGGTTGTGCCAATTTGTGCTACAATTACTTTCTGACCAACGGCAACATTTGAAGCACCACAAACGATATTTAAAACATCATGAAGCCCTACGTTTACCGTGGTTAATTTTAATTTATCAGAATCCGGATGTTTGATGCAAGTCATCACTTCACCCACAACCAACCCGTTTAAACCCCCACGAATGGATTCCGCTTTTTCCATGCTTTCTACTTCCAAACCAATAGAAGTTAATATTTCGGATAATTTTTCAGGTTCAAGCGTTATTGGTAAGTATTCACTCAGCCAGTTATAAGAGATTGTCATGTTGTGTTAATATAATTTTCAGGGCAAAGATAGTTTTTTAGAATTTTAATAGTCATTTTCCAAAATGAAAATAGGAGTAAATGGAATTTTTTGAAAAAATAAAACTTTATTTTTTTTCAAAACGTGCAAAATTATTTTAGCCATACAAATTATTCTCGTTTAAAATGTGCAGAATCCAATGACAATAACAATTTGTTATGTTTATAAACTTGTGAATAACTCGTTAATAAGCTATATTTATTGT
>CANKLV010000100.1 GCA_947483415.1 Chitinophagaceae bacterium | reverse complement strand
TCCATGCATTGAAAGTAGTTGTTAGATCTTTTATTACTGCACCAAATTTCCATCTTTGTGATGTAAAAGCAACCGCAGCATCTAGTCCAAACCCCCAAGCGGAAGCGAAAGTGCCCACTTTACGGTAAATTATTTTTGCATTTGCACCAAAGCTAACATCATAGTTTTTTATTTTTTTGATTTGTTTGGCATAAGAAAATAAAAATGCATAATCGGCAGAAGAAAAGCTTTGGATGTTGTTATAATTCAAACTACCATCTGGCTCTACTAAAAAAAGGGTGTTAGGAATATCATCAACGGCAAATCTTAAAAGCGAAAAACCAATGGTGCTTTTATTTTCTTTATTGGGAATGGCAACAGCTGCAAAATCATATTTGGCAATGCCTGCAAAATAATCGGCATGCATCAACGATACTGTTGGGTGATCAGAAACCGCGCTTAATAATGCAGGGTTCCAATATCCTGCAGATGCATCAGAGACAGAAGCCAATTGTGCATTTCCCATACCTAACCCTCTTGCCGCTGCTCCAATATTTAAAAATTCGTTTGAGTATTTTCGAAACTGACAAAAACTTTGTATAGATAATCCGAAAAAAAAGAAAATGAAAATAGAGTATGAATTTGGCTTCATGTTGAACGCTTTTTAATCAGATATTTAAAACGTACTCAAATTTACGGTAACTATAGGTAAAAATTTAATTTAAAAATTTAGTAATTCTTATATTATTGGTTGCAAAATAAAAAACTATTCAAATCAATTGTAACAATCCAATGTCTTGTGATTTTTTTTGCTCATTTTTGCAAACAAAACCTACACAAAAAGAATACGCAATGAACTTAATTAAAGAATTAAATTGGAGAGGCATGTTGCAAGATATTATGCCTGGAACGGAAGAGCAACTGAATAAAGAAATGACCACTGCTTATGTAGGTTTTGACCCAACTGCTGACAGTTTACACATTGGAAGTTTAGTGCCTATTTTATTGTTAGTACATCTACAAAAAGCCGGACACAAGCCCATTGCTTTAGTTGGAGGCGCCACTGGAATGGTAGGCGACCCTAGTGGAAAAAGCGAAGAACGGAATATGCTAAGTGAAGAAGAATTGAATAAAAACATCATTGGTGTTCGTAGCCAATTGGAGAAATTTTTAAATTTCGACACCTCTTTGCCCAATGCTGCAGAACTTACCAACAATTACGATTGGTTTAAAAGGATTAGCTTTTTAGACTTTATAAGAGATGCTGGAAAGCACATTACTGTAAATTATATGATGGCAAAGGATAGCGTAAAAAAACGTTTAGAAGGTGAAACTGGCATGTCATTTACCGAATTTACTTATCAGCTGGTTCAGGGTTATGACTTTTACTGGTTGTACAAAAATAAAAATTGTAAACTTCAAATGGGTGGTAGTGATCAATGGGGAAATATAGTAACCGGAACAGAATTAATTAGAAGAAAGACTGGTGGCGAGGCATTTGCATTTACCTGTCCTTTAATAAAAAAAGCTGATGGCGGGAAATTTGGCAAAACAGAAAAAGGAAACATTTGGTTGGATGCCAACAAAACAACACCATACCAATTTTATCAATTTTGGTTAAATGCATCTGATTCGGATGCTGCATCATGGATAAAAATTTTTACATTTTTACCAGAATCGGAAATAAACAATTTGATAACTGCTCATGAAAGTAATCCTGCAGATAGAATATTACAGAAAAAACTTGCAGAAGTATTAACCATTTTTGTTCATGGTCAAATTGAGTTTGAAAAGTCGGTTGAAACCACACAAAAATTATTTTCGGGATTTAAAACATCCATTGATTCATTGAGTGTAGAAGATTTAGAATCTATTGAAGGTATTGTAAGAACAAATTATAGTGTAGATAAAATTAATACTGGTATTGATATTCTTAGCTTTCTTACTGAAAATTCTATTTTTGAAAGTAAAGGCGCTGCAAGAAAAATGTTGCAAAACGGTGGCGTAAGCATCAATAGAGAAAAGATTACAGATTTGCAAATGATGGTGGACAAAAACAGCTTACTCCACAATAAATTCATTTTGATTCAAGTAGGTAAAAAGAATAATTTCTTGGTTACTGTTGATTGATTTTTTTCGTTCCTGTTTCTATTTTATCTAAAGTTGAATTTTGGAAATAAAATTACAAACTCAGTTTCAAGCATAGGTTAATTACCTTGCCATCAATTGGTGCCCAAAGGGTATTGAAACGCGGGTTAGATATGCTACCCGTAAATAATTTTTCGGATTTTGATTGGCGATAATCTAAAAGGTTTTCTCCATTTAAAATAACACTACAATGTTTTTTGAATTTATATTCAACCATTGAAGCGAAAAATAAATATCCTTGTTTATTCATTATTCAATGTTCATATTTTTTTGAATAATGGAACCTTCTGATACTTCTGGTATAAACAAGCGTTTTGACACATTGTATCCATTTCCATTTTCGCAAAAATGTACTTTTAAATTTTCCATACTGATGGGGTTTCCATCAGGGATATCTGCAATATTGCAATGTAGGATGTCATGCCCGTCGAGTATCATCACTAATCCACTTCCAATGGCCTCCATTTTATTTCCATCCATGATTAACATGCCAGTATCTTCACCCAAGCCAATTCCAATACAAGATGGATTTGCAGCTATAGCCTGAGCCAATCGGCCAAACCTGCCACGCTTTTCGAAATGCGAATCAAAAATTACACCATCCATAAAAGCTAGTCCGGTAGTGATTTTCACTTCTCCTTTCAAATGCGCTCTTGACGCATTCCCTTCATAAATCATGGTGTTACTCATGGCCATTGCACCAGCAGAAGTACCTGCTACTAAAAAATCAGATTCGTTTTCAAAACGATCCATGACAATTTCTAAAAATTTTGTTCCGCCAAATGTACTAGTCAACCGCATTTGGTTGCCTCCGCTAAACATAACCGCTTTACAATTTTGAATGCGGGTTAAATAGTCTTCATTTGCAGCGTCTGCTCTGTTTCGGATATGCATCAATCCTACTTTTGTACATCCAATTTTTCCAAAAGCATCTAAATAATTATCCCCAACTTCATGAGGAATCATACTGGCGGTTGTAACTACCTCTATATGAGAATCAACGCCTCCGGTTTCTTCAACGATTCTTTTCAAAATGCCTAAACCAAAAAAATTGAGGTTGTTTCTATGTATTTCACCTGTTTCTAAATCTGTTCCTTTGTCTTCTGCGCCACCAATAGCAACCAGTTTTCCTTTTGGATTATTCATGCTTATTTTTTATTTACGCAAATGTAATGTCTTTCATAATCAATACGAATAGATTAATTATACAGCAATGTGAATATTGTTTCAATGAAAAAATTAAAAGTAAAAATTTAAATTTTAAACACTCATCAAACTTTTGACTTTTACATTTTGACTATTAAAACGTACAAATAAAATTTCATCAAAAACAATAATAATAATCCATTGTTTTAAAATTGTTTTTTTGCTATGCAAAATGAATTGGTTAATTTCCGTCTGAATCAAAAAAGTATTTGAAATATGAAGATTATCGAAATAAAAGTACTGAGAGGCCCTAATTATTGGAGTGTTCGCCGAAACAAACTTATTCAAATGGTGTTGGATTTGGAAGAACTTGAAAATAGGCCTACAAATACTATAGATGGTTTTAGAAACAGATTAGAAACGTTATTTCCTTCAATGATAGAGCACCGTTGTAGTGTGGGCGAAAAAGGAGGATTTTTTACAAGAGTAGAAGAAGGCACTTGGATGGGTCATGTAATTGAGCATATCGCACTTGAATTGCAAACGTTGGCTGGAATGGAAACCGGATTTGGAAGAACTAGAGGAACCGGAAAAGACGGTGAATATTATGTTGTATTTAATTATACGGAAGAAGAAGCGGGTGTATTTGCAGCAAAGTCAGCTGTAGCCATCGCTCAAGCATTGATAGATAAAAACGATTACGATGTGGCATCGGATATCATGTCATTGCGTGAAATCAGAGAGAAAACAAGATTAGGGCCAAGCACAGGCTGTATTGTTGATGAAGCAGCAAAAAGAGGCATTCCATTTATTAGATTGAATAAGCAATCTCTTGTGCAACTTGGCTACGGCGTAAACCAAAAAAGAATTCGCGCTACCATTGCAAGCACTACAAGTAATATCGCTGTTGACATAGCCGGAAACAAAAGTGAAACAAAAAATTTATTGGGTGCAGCAGAAATACCTGTTCCAAAAGGCGATGTGGTAAGGACGGAAGAAGAGTTAAAAAAAGCAATTGATTATGTCGGCTACCCATTGGTTATAAAGCCAATAGATGGAAATCACGGCAAGGGAAATACGACCAATATTATGAATTGGCAACAGGCCATTACAGCATTTGAGGCCGCAAAAGTATATGGTAGAAATGTAATTGTAGAGAAATACATTACCGGTTTTGACTTTAGGGTTTTGGTAATAGATTATAAATTTATTTGTGCTGCATTGCGAACGCCCGCTTCAGTTGTGGGTGATGGTATAAACAGCATTCAATATCTTATTGACGAAACAAATAAAGACCCGCGTAGAGGTTATGGACATGAAAAAGTGCTTACTCAAATTACCATTGATCAGTTTACACACAAAATGTTGAATGATAAAGGATATAGCTTAGATACCATTCCTGGAAAAGATGAATTGGTACTGCTAAAACCAACTGCTAATTTATCAACAGGTGGCACAAGCACTGATGTTACAGATGAAGTACACCCATCAAACATTGCCATGTGTGAGCGCATTGCAAAAATAATTGGATTAGATATTTGTGGAATAGATATCATGGCAACAGATTTAAGAAATCCTGTTACACAAAATGGAGGCTGTATACTTGAAGTAAATGCCGCACCAGGTTTTAGGATGCATATAGATCCATCTTTGGGATTGCCAAGAAATGTAGCAGAGCCCGTTGTGGAAATGCTGTTTCCAAAAGGACATCCAGGAACCATTCCGATTGTTGCTATTACGGGTACAAACGGAAAAACAACGACCACACGATTAACAGCACATATTGCAAAAACGGCAGGCTATAAAGTTGGATACACCACAAGCGATGGTGTGTATATTCAAAACCAAATGATGGTTAAAGGAGATTGTACTGGCCCTGTTTCCGCTCAATTTGTGTTGAAAGATCCCACTGTTGATTTTGCAGTTTTAGAATGTGCTAGAGGAGGTATTTTAAAAAATGGATTAGCCTTTAGAAATTGTGATGTAGCGATAGTGACCAACATTAGCGCGGATCACATGGGATTACGTGGAATTTCAACAATGGATCAAATGGCGAAAGTAAAAGCCGTTGTACCAAAAACGGTATTAAAAAGTGGATATGCCATTTTAAATGCCGAAGATGACCTTGTATATGCCATGCATAAAGATTTAGACTGTAATGTAGCTTTCTTTAGTATGGATGAAAAAAATCCTAGAATAATTAAGCATTGTAAGAAAGGTGGATACGCATCTATTTATGAAAATGGTTATATCACCATAATGAAAGGCACTTGGAAAGTACGCGTTATAAAAGTAGCCGAAGTACCCATCACTTATGGCGGTAAGGCAACACACAATATCATGAATTGTTTGCCTGCTGTATTGGCAACTTATTTATGGAGAAATATAAAAATTGACGACATCAAACTTGCATTACAAACCTTTTTGCCATCTCCAACTCAAACACCAGGCAGACTGAATCTTTTTCAATTTAAAAAGTTTAAATTTTTAGTAGACTTTGCACACAATCCAGCAGGATTAGAATTATTGTGCGACTTTATGAATAAGCTAGATGGTACCCCTAAAGTAGGGATCATTAGTGGCACAGGTGACCGAAGAGATGATGATATTAGAGAACTTGGAAGAATATCTGCTAAATACTTTGATGAAATAATCATCCGTCAAGACAAGCACCTAAGAGGCAGAACAGCCGAAGAAATGGTTCAATTGTTGGTTGAGGGGATAAATGAAGGAAAGACAAAAGAAATTCCCATTGAAATTATTTATAATGAAAAAGAAGCAATAATGCATGCTTATAATACAGCAAAACCAGGTTCTATAATTACAATCATGTGTGATGTGGTGGCTGAGGCGTTGGATTTAATAAAATCTTTGAAAGAACAAGAAGATGCCGAATAATTTTTTTAAAATAGTTTTGGAACATCTATGTAAAACCCTATTTTTGCTTTCCAATTTAAATAACAATTGGGTTATTGTGTAAAGGTAGCACTACAGATTTTGATTCTGTCTGTCTTGGTTCGAATCCAGGTAACCCAACAAAAGCAAAAAAGCCTCAGCGAATCGCAGAGGCTTTTTTTATGGGCACTGTTGAAATCAGAGGTTTGAGAGGTTTAATACGTTCAAAAGGTTCAATGCGTTCAAAAAGGTTGGATTTTCGTCTGCCGATGTTGGTGTTTTCACCAAACATCAAAGGGAGAGTTGTTCAAAAGGTTCAATGCGTTCAATGAGTTCAAAAGGTTGAGCGTTTCCGTCTGCCGATGTTGGTGTTTTCACCAATCATCAAAGGGAGAGTTGTTCAAAAGGTTCAATGGGTTCAAAGAGTTTAAAAGGTTGGATTTTCGTCTGCCGATGTTGGTGTTTTCACCAATCATCAAAGGGAGAAGAGATAGGTCGTAAGGATTGAAATTGTAAAATTATGGACAAGACACATCTTCCCCCTTGGGGGACTGAGGGGGCCACAAAAAAAATCCCGGCTGCATTTCGCAACCGGGATTTTTTTATTTTTCGAGTTTCTGGAATCCTATTTTTCTGTTGGC
>CANKLV010000099.1 GCA_947483415.1 Chitinophagaceae bacterium | reverse complement strand
GAGGTTTTTGAGGTTTTTGAGGTTTTTGAGGTTCAAAAGGTTCAATGCGTTCAAAAGGTTGGGGATTTTCGTCTGCCGATGTTGGTGTTTTCACCATTGATGAGGGATATAATGCAAAAGAGATTTTGTAGGGGTTGAAAATATTCAACCCTTACAAAAGGTTGGGCATTTCGCACCGTTTTATGTGCTCAACACCAAACGCCAAACACCAAACGTATGCATAAAAAAAAAGCCCCGAAAATTCGGAGCTTTTTTTTAGAAATATCTTAAAAGAATTAAGCTAATTCAACTTCAGCACCTGCTTCAGTTAATTTAGTTTTAATTTCTTCAGCTGTAGCTTTATCAACACCTTCTTTAACAGGTTTTGGTGCGCCATCTACTAAATCTTTAGCTTCTTTAAGTCCTAAACCAGTTAATTCTTTAACCAATTTAACAACTGCTAATTTGTTTGGACCACCGCTCTTAAGAATTACATTGAAAGATGTTTTTTCTTCAACTGCTGCTGGACCATCGCCACCTGCACTTACCACTACTGCTGCTGCTGCTGGTTCGATTCCGTACTCTGATTTTAAGAATTCTGCTAATTCTTGAACTTGTTTTACAGTTAAACCTACTAAGGTTTCTGCTAATGCTTTAATTTCTGCCATTTTGTTTGAATTTTTTCCGCCTTCATTGTTTTCGACTCCAGCGGAGATTTAAAAAAATTGTTTATTGCCTTATTTTACCCTCGGCCAGGTTTATTTCTGTTTTTGATTTATGCTTCCGGTGCTGCATCTTCTGATGCTGCTGGAGCTTCTGTAGCTGGTGTTTCTTCAACAACTGGTGCTGCTTCAACAACTGGTGCTGCTTCAACAACTGGTGCTGCTTCAACAACTGGTGCTGCTTCAACAACTGGTGCTGTTTCAACAACTGGAGCTGCTTCAACAACTGGAGCTACTTCTGCCACTGGTTCAGCTTTTTGTGCGTTATCTTTATTTTCCAAAGCGCCTAATACACGTTGAATTGGAGCTTGTAATAATCCAATCAATTCGCCGATTAATTCATTTTTGGTTTTGATTTGAGTTAATGCTTTCAATTGGTTGTCACCAACAAATACATCACCATTGATAAACGCAGCTTTTAAAACTGGTTTTTCTTTGTTGTTTGCTTTACGAAAACCACTTAATATTACAGCTGGTTCTTTTGGATTTTCGCTAAACATCAATGCAGTTACTTTATGCAAAGAATCGAATACGCCTGCATATTTTTCAGCATCCAAACTTTCTAATGCTTTTTTGATAAGCGTATTTTTAGCTACTTTCATTTCAACTTGCTTGTCGAAACAAATGCTGCGTAATTTACCTACCTGAGCTACAGTTAAACTTTCTGTGTCGGTAATGTAGAAGTTATTGTATTGAGAGAATTTACCTTTCAGTAATTCTATTACCTCATTTTTTTCTTGTTTTGTCATTACAAATATTTTTACCCTGGGCCTTTAACCCAAGCGGTTGAGATTTAGTTTTGAACAGATTTTGTGTCTACCATGATGCCTGGGCTCATTGAGCTCGCCATGCTTACCCCTCTTAGGTACAAACCTTTTGAAGTGGCTGGTTTTAATTTAATAATCGCGTTGATAAATTCTTGGCAATTTTCAGCAATTTTTTCAGGCGAAAAACTTACGCGTCCAATTGATGCGTGAATGATTCCAACTTTATCAACTTTAAAGGCAATTTTACCACCTTTCAAATCTTTAACAGCACCAGCAACATCATTTGTTACTGTTCCTGTTTTTGGATTTGGCATTAAGTTACGAGGTCCTAATACTTTACCTAGTTTACCAATTTTTGGCATCACTGATGGCGTAGCAACAATAACGTCGATATCTGTCCAACCGCTTTCGATTTTTGTAATAAATTCATCCAATCCAACAAAATCAGCACCTGCTGCATTTGCTTCAGCTTCTTTGTCTGGTGTACACAAAACCAATACTTTTTTGGTTTTTCCGGTACCATGAGGTAAAGAAACCGTTCCACGAATGGCTTGGTCTGCTTTTTTAGGATCAACGCCCAACTTAACGTGTAAGTCTACTGAGCTATCAAATTTTGTAGTGTTTATTTCTTTGACTAAAGAAGATGCTTCCTTAAGCGTATAAGCTTTATCGGCGTCAACCTTAGCATTGGCTAATTTTCTTTTTTTAGTAATCATTGTTAAAAAAATTTATACTCGGAATTGAATCCGAATGGTTGACGATTTAGTTATTTTCCCAAGGAGCTGTACCTTCTACGTTTAAGCCCATGCTGCGTGCAGTTCCTGCAACCATGCTCATTGCGCTTTTTAACGTAAATGCGTTTAGATCAGCCATTTTGTCTTTTGCGATTTCTTCAATTTGATCCCAAGTAACTTTACCAACCTTTACACGGTTTGGTTCTTTACTTCCGCTAGTAATCTTAGCTGCTTCCATTAGTTGCACAGGTGCTGGAGGCGTTTTGATTTCAAAATCAAAAGATTTGTCTGCGTA
Organism: Chitinophagaceae bacterium; assembly: GCA_947483415.1. Taxonomy (GTDB): domain Bacteria; phylum Bacteroidota; class Bacteroidia; order Chitinophagales; family Chitinophagaceae; genus Ferruginibacter. The sequence goes on along the minus strand of CANKLV010000099.1, from coordinate 4,329 downwards.
AACAGTAATTAATACAGGTAATACTTTTCCTGGTTTGTCTTGGGTTCTTGCATTGAATTGCTTGCAGAACTCCATGATGTTCAAACCCTTTGAACCTAACGCGGGACCAATTGGCGGCGCTGGGTTGGCTTGTCCTCCTTTACATTGGAGCTTCACATAGCCGGTGATTTCTTTTGCCATTTTTTTTAATTTTTTGGTGATAACGTTTTAACAATTGCTAAAACTCCCAAATCCATCATCTAGAATGATAGATTCTTAATATAAAGAACTGATTGGGGCGGCAAAGCTAATAAAATATTTTAAAAAAAAAACATTGTAGGGGATTTTTTTTGGAAGTTGTTTGGTGTTTGAAGCCCCCTCAATCCCCCAAGGGGGAAGTTTGACCATTGGAAAGCAAAGAAATTCAAAATCTAATATGAAGTATTTTTGGCGATTGACGTTAGTTTGATTGTTGATCACAACTTTTAAACCATTAAACTATTAAACCAGCGAAGCGATTTAAACATTTTATATCCAGTTTCAATTTTCCTCCCAATAAAAAACCCTCATAATTTTCATTACAAGGGTTATAATTTTATTTTAGCTTAAATAATTTTATGCAACTTTTTCCACCTGCATATAATTTAATTCTACAGGAGTAGCGCGTCCAAATATTTTTACTTGTACTTTGATTTTCTTCTTTTCGTCGTTTACTTCTTCAATTACACCATTGAAATCGTTGAATGGTCCATCAATAATTTTGATGGTTTCGCCAATGATGAATGGTTCGCTCATGGTAACGCTTCCCATATCGCTCATTTCATCCATTTTGCCCAACATCTTGTTTACTTCAGATTTTCTTAAGCTGATGATTTGACCTTTTGATCCTTTACCATCTGTTAAAAAATGCATTACATTGCTTACGTTACTGATGCTTTGAACAATATCATCTGGAAGGATTAGTCCACTAACTTCAATCATGATGTATCCAGGATAATAATTTCTTTCGCGCATTACCTTTTTGCCATTGGCAACTTTGTATACTTTCTCAACAGGCAGGAAAATCTGTTTGATTATTTTTTCCCAACCATTACGGATAGTATCTTTATCTAGATATTCTTTTATTTTACGTTCCTTTCCACTTACAACCCTCAAAACGTACCATTTTGTTTCTTTTTCAGCAGGCGTTGGAACTGTATTTTCAATCGTTTGTATGTCTTCCATGATTACTTAAATAGTGAGTAGATGAATTTCATTGATCCACTGGCGATAAAATCCATTCCGCCAACGATCAAAGTGATGAATAAAGTAGCACCAATTACAATCATTGTAGATTGTTGTAATAGCGCCCATTTTGGCCAGCTTACTTGCTCAACCAATTCAAGATATGATTCTTTTACAAAACTTGTGAACTTGTTCATATAAATCGTTTTATGTCGTTTATTGTTTTTTTTGTTTTCGAAAAAATTAAGCTATTAACTTTTTTTAAATTCAAAAGCAAAAATTAAATCAGCACGGGCACTAGGATTCGAACCCAGATCAAAGGTTTTGGAGACCCGTATGCTACCGTTGCACCATGCCCGTAGAAAGCAAAAGCTATCCTGATATGATTCAGGACAGCTTTTGAATTTATTTTTAAAGATAATAATATCTTTCAAGTTATTTTTAATTACAAGAAACTATTTTATGATTTCTGTAACCTGTCCAGCTCCAACAGTACGTCCACCTTCACGAATCGCAAATTTCAAACCTTTTTCCATCGCGATTGGTTGAATCAATGTAACTGTCAAGTTGGTGTTATCCCCAGGCATAATCATTTCAGTACCAGCATTCAATGTTACTTCACCAGTAACGTCTGTAGTACGGAAATAAAACTGAGGGCGGTATTTGTTAAAGAATGGCGTATGACGTCCACCTTCTTCTTTGCTCAATACGTAAACCTCGCCTTTGAATTCAGTGTGTGGCGTAATTGAACCTGGCTTACAAAGAACCATACCACGACGGATTTGAGTCTTTTCAATACCACGTAACAATAAACCTGCATTATCTCCAGCTTCACCTTCGTCTAATAATTTTTTAAACATCTCAACTCCAGTAACAGTTGAAGTCAATGGTTTTTCCATTAAACCTACAATCTCAATACCTTCGCCCACTTTGATACGACCTCTTTCGATACGACCAGTTGCTACTGTTCCACGACCAGTAATAGAGAATACATCCTCAACACTCATCAAGAAAGGCAAATCAACTAATCTTGGAGGTAATGGAATGTAGCTATCTACAGCCTCCATTAATTCATTGATTTTAGCTATCCATTTGTCATCGCCAGCTAATGCGCCAGTTGCAGAACCTTGGATGATAGGCGTGTTATCGCCATCGAATCCATAAGCAGATAATAACTCACGGATTTCCATTTCAACTAATTCCAATAACTCTGGATCATCAACAAGATCAACTTTGTTCATGAAAACCACAATTTGAGGTACCCCTACCTGACGAGCCAAAAGGATATGCTCTTTTGTTTGAGGCATAGGGCCATCAGTAGCCGCAACTACTAAGATAGCGCCATCCATTTGAGCCGCACCAGTGATCATATTTTTAACATAATCGGCGTGACCTGGACAATCTACGTGTGCATAGTGACGACTTAAAGTAGCATACTCAACGTGTGCAGTGTTGATCGTGATACCTCTTTCTTTTTCTTCAGGAGCACCATCGATATCGTCATAATTTTTTTTCTCCGCTAAACCTTTTTTTGACAAAACATCGGTTATAGCGGCTGTAAGTGTTGTTTTTCCATGATCTACGTGACCGATGGTTCCAACGTTAAGATGGGGTTTATCCCTCTTGAATGATTCTTTTGCCATTTTTTTAAATTTTATTTATTGTTTTGAAATTTTATTTTATCTGCATTTATAGTCGGCAAATAACTGACTTAATCTTTATTATTTTAAGCAATAATTTTTACTGCTTGAATATTTTTTGAGCCATAGGTGAGAATCGAACTCACGACCCCTTCCCTACCAAGGAAGTGCTCTACCCCTGAGCTACCACGGCTTGCAGAGCATGACTAAAAAAACAGAGAGCGGAAGACCGGGCTCGAACCGGCCACCTATAGCTTGGAAGGCTATCGCTCTACCAAATGAGCTACTTCCGCAATATTCGTTCAACTTTTAGTGTTTCGTATCGAAAATTGCTTGAAACTTCAACCATATTTAAAGAACTGTGGGCAGTGGTGGATTCGAACCACCGAAGTCGAAAGACAGCGGATTTACAGTCCGCCCCATTTGGCCACTCTGGTAACTGCCCTTAAAAAATGAGCCGAGGAAGGGAGTCGAACCCACGACCTGCTGATTACAAATCAGCTGCTCTACCAACTGAGCTACCTCGGCAATTTAATTTAAGTAAATCTAGTTTTAGCATTAGCCTTCGATGAAACAACGTCACACCTCCACCTTTCGCAAGCAACTTAATTTTAAAAGAACTTTCCCTTTAATTAGAGATTTTGTAGAATCCCTTTTTTTAAGGAAGGCAAAGGTAAGAGAAAATGGTTAATAGCAAAAAAACTTCTTAACTTTTTTTAAAAAAATCCAAAAAAAAATCTTTCCCCTCGGAAAGACCTTTTTTTTATTTGGTATTTTTACAACTAATTTTTCTGCTTTTGCTTTTTTATTTGGTTAACAATTGAATCCATTGCCATTTCAAAACTCTCTTCAAATGATTTGCAGGATTGCTTTACAAAGAATTCATGCTTTGGAATGGCTACTTTTATTTCTACAATTTTATCCTTTATTTTATGCACGATGTTGTCTAATTTCAAATAAATATTCACATTTATAATCTGATCATGAAATTGATTTAATTTTTGAATTTTTTGCTCAATGTGATTTTTTAATTTGACGTCTGCATCAAAATGAACAGTTTGAATGTTTAAGTTCATACGTTAGATTTTTTAATGATTAATTTGATTTAAAGCTTTTGAATAATACCAAAGCTTTTCATTGTTTAATTTACTTCATTAAACGTAAATATTCAAATAAAATTATTTTTTGGCAAAATTTTAAACCGATTGGTTTTCCTCTGTGACCAATGAAACTATTACAAACAGTTAGTAAATAAGCATTTTACCAGAGAATTCTGGACTTTTATAATTCTAATTAGTATATTTCTTAAGCCTTAGGATGCGCCTGCTTATGGATATCCTTTAGCTTCTCTATCGTGTTGTGCGTGTAGATTTGAGTTGCCGCCAAACTGCTGTGGCCCAACAATTCTTTTATGGCATTTAAATCCGCGCCATTATTGCTCAAATGCGTTGCAAAAGTATGCCTTAGCACATGCGGACTTCTTTTC
>CANKLV010000098.1 GCA_947483415.1 Chitinophagaceae bacterium | reverse complement strand
ACAACTTATTATTTTTATGTGTTTGCCGAAAATGCTTTTTGTACGGCAGGTCCAAAATACAATACAATTTCACCTTTGTCATTAAGCTTTACAACCACTTCATCCGGAACTTATAATTATTATTTTGGAAACCTTCATGCGCATTCAAGTTATTCTGATGGAAATAAAGACAATACTGCATTTACGCCAGCTAACGATTATGCATATGCTAAAAATTCGCTTGGTATGGATTTCTTGGGAATCTCAGAACATAATCATGCAGGAGCAGGAATGAGTAAAAGCAATTGGCCATTGGGCATAGCTCAAGCCAATGCAGCTACAACTTCTACTTTTGTTGGATTGTATGGTCAAGAGTGGGGGGTGATTAGTAGTGGTGGGCACATTTTAATTTATGGAATTGATTCTTTAATAGGATGGGAAACGAATAACTATCAAATTTATGTAGCCAAGAGTGATTATACTGGTCCTAATGGATTGTTCAGAAAATTAAATGCCAATGGAGATGCTTTTGCTACCTATGCGCATCCTGATGGTTCGGATTATAACAATATTTCAAATTTAAGTTTTAATAATGCTGTAGATAGTTCCGCAGTGGGTTGTGCAATTGAAAGCGGTCCTGCATTTTCTACAAGTACAAGTTATAATGATTATCCCAGTTTGATGTCGTTTCTTGCTTATTATACAAAAATGCTTTCGAAAGGATATCGTCTTGGGCCATTGATGGATCATGACACACACTATACAAATTTTGGCAGAGCAAACGAAAATAGGCTAGTGGTATTAGCACCATCGCTTACGAAATCGAATTTAATTGCAGCAATGAAAGCGAGAAGATTTTATGCTACACAAGATTTAGATACCAGAATAAATTTCACCGTTAATAATCAAGTGATGGGTAGTGTATTTTCTGGCAATGCAGTCCCTGTTATAAATATTGTTGCCACTGATCCAACTGCGCCAACAAGTGCAGCTAAAAATATTAAATTGATGTATGGCATACCTGGAAGTGGCGTTTTGCCAACTCAGCTAAGCAGCAGCACAACCGGAACACTAGCATATTCGCATACTTCATTAGCCATTGGAACCAAAGTTTACTATTATGTAGATATGACAATAAATGGGAAACGTTCAATATCTGCGCCTATTTGGTACACCAAAACCAATGTGGTTACGCCATCTGTTTCAATAAGTACGCCATTTTCTATAACCGAATCAAACTTAAATGGAAATGTAGTAGATGTTACTTTATCTAACGAAACATTTGTAAATTTTTCAACAAATCCTACCATTGCGAATCCTTCATCTTTTACATTAAATAATGCGCCAGTTGGTACTTCCATCAGTTCGGTACAATTAACCTCTGCTAATACTGCAAAAATTACTCTGCTGTTTAATCAAACAGATTTCGACCAGAATATTTCTAATTTCAGCATCTCAATTTCAGGATCAATATTAACTTCTGCAGTTGCTAGAACAAGTAATGTATTGGCGATAACTTCACTCGTTGAAGCATTAAATATCAGCAGCATCACTACATTTGGGAAACAGCGTTTGGCTACTTCCGCTGCAGCGAAAATTTATTATGTTTCTGGTTCTTCCTTAACAGGAAATGTAATCATTAATGCGCCTACAGGATTTTTAATTTCCACCAATTCAGGTGCAGGATTCACCAATTCAATTTCACTTGTACCCAATGCGGGTGTTTTAAATTCAACGGCTGTGTATATTGTTTTTTCTCCGCCAGGATTAAATGTATATAATTCCAATATTTCAAACGCATCTCAAAACGCTGTTTCAAAATTTCTGCCTGTTTCTGGCTATGCATACATTACGGATACGGCTTGTAATGCTTATTTATGGAATGGTGTAACGTATACAACTTCTGGAGAAAAAACATTTACAACAACAGGTTCTGGTGGTGTAGATTCAACAGCTACATTGTTGTTGACCATTAACAATTGCAGTACATCATTACAACTGAAATTGTTTTTAGAAGGTTATTATAATGGAAGCCAATCTATGAACGCTACATTATACAACTTGGGTTTGGCAAATCAAATTGATGAAACGGATAGTGTGATGGTGAATTTATGGAAGCCCAATAATTTAAATAACGTACAACCCAATTTTTCAAAAAAAGCTATTTTGAAATCGAATGGCCAAGTGTCAATTGGTTTGCCTGCCGAAACTTTTGGCCAGCAATTTTATGTAGCAATTAAGCATCGGAATAGTACAGAAACTTGGAGTTCGTCGCCTTTACTTATTCAGGATTCAACATTTTATGATTTTTCAGATACTATTACAGCTGCATTTAATGATGGCATTAACCCGCCATTAAAAATTTCAGCCAATAATGTTCATTTGATTTATTCGGGTGACATTAATCAAGATGGTGCAATTGATATTTTTGATATACAGCTTGCAGAAAATGCAGCAACCAATTTTGAATTTGGATATAATGTTTCAGATTGTAACGGTGATGGAAGTGCCGATATTTTTGATTTGCAAATTATTGAAAACAACGCGACATTATTTATTTTCAATGCAAGGCCTTTTTGATCTTTTTAATTGAAATTCAGGTTTAACGTTCTAATATATCATATAACCCAATAGTTCGAAATATTTTTATAATTTGCACCACATTGTTTAAAAATGCAGTTCGTATTTTTAAAAATGAACCACATGCAGCATGAAAATTAAATCATTACTTGCAAAACCATTTGCTAAATTCGTTCACAAGCAAATTAAAAAAGGAATGCTTACTGCTGTTGAGGATCAGCATATGATTTTTCAACAATTGATCAAATATGCTTCTAATACAGATTTTGGAAAAGATCATAATTTCGAAAAAATTAAATCTCATGCCGATTTCGTAGCTCAAGTTCCGATTAGGGATTATGAACAATTTAAACCTTATATCGAAAAAATAAAATCAGGCAAACACAATGTTTTGTGGAAGGGTTTACCCATCTATTTTGCCAAAACAAGTGGCACAACAAGTGGCGTTAAGTATATTCCAATTACCAAAGATTCCATTCCCAATCACATCAACACCGCCAGAAACGCGCTATTGTGCTACATGGCAGAAACGGGAAATACAAATTTCGCTGATGGTAAACTCATTTTTTTAAGTGGTTCACCAGAACTTGAAAGAATTGCAGATGTGCCTACAGGCAGATTAAGCGGCATTGTAAATCATCATATTCCAAAATATCTTAGGGCAAATCAGCTTCCTAGTTTCGAAACCAACTGTATCGAAGATTGGGAAATGAAATTAGACCAAATTGTAGCGGAAACAATTAATCAGGATATGACTTTGATAAGCGGTATTCCGCCTTGGATGCAAATGTATTTTGATCGGTTGGTAGAAAAGTCCGGCAAAAAAGTGGGTGAGCTATTCCCCAATTTTAGTGTGATGGTTCAAGGCGGCGTAAATTACGAGCCCTATAAATCGAAACTCATTGAAACGATTGGGAGAAATATTGATACCATCGAATTGTTTCCTGCGAGTGAAGGATTTTTTGCTTTTCAAGATGCTTTAAATATTCAAGGAATGCTCTTGAATACCAACAGCGGTATATTTTTTGAATTTATTCCGGTAAGCGAAATAGGCAACGAAAAGCCAACAAGATTAATGCTTAAAGACGTTGAGCTCGGCGTGAATTATGCGTTGATCATTAGCAGTAATGCCGGTTTGTGGGCGTATAGCATTGGCGATACCGTGAAATTTGTTTCACTTGAACCGTATAGAATTATTGTAAGTGGAAGAATAAAACATTTTATTTCTGCATTTGGCGAACATGTTATCGGCGAAGAAGTAGAATCGGCAATGCTTTCTGCTTGTGCATCAATGAATGTAAAATTGATTGAGTTTACAGTGGCACCTTTTGTGAGTGTTGATGATGCTAAAAGTTTTCATGAGTGGTTTGTTGAATTTGAACATGAGCCTGCGGATTTAAATGCATTTTCTTTGCTTATTGATGATAATTTACGCAAGAAAAATGTGTATTACGATGATTTAATTACTGGAAATATCTTAGATCGATTGAAAATATCAGTGGTCAAAAAAAACGGGTTTGTTGATTTTATGAAAAGCATCGGCAAATTGGGCGGACAAAATAAAGTGCCCAGATTATCCAATGACAGAAAAATTGCGGATGGAATTAAGGAATTTATATTAAAATAGATTACAAATATTAACAACCCTTTTTCCAAACGAGGATAAATATATAAGCCATCTCCAATAATTCATTTAAATTGCGTTACTTATTTTACTAAAAACTTATATTTTTCATGTCTATTGAAATGCCCAAAAAAAGAATTGCCATTTTTGGATCTACAGGTTCAATCGGTACGCAATCTTTAGAAGTGATTAAAGCAAATTCGGATGCTTTTGAAGTAGAGATTTTAACTGCGCACAATAATGCGGAATTACTGATCAGTCAGGCATTAGAATTCAATCCCAATGCAGTTAATATTGTAAATGAGGATAAATACGAAATGGTTAAAACGGCACTTGCCGGTACAGATATAAAAGTTTTTAGCGGAGAATTGGCACTTGAGGAACTCGCAGATTTCGATTCGTACGATGTTATGATTGCGGCAATTGTCGGATTTGCTGGACTAAAACCAACATTAAAAGCAGTTGAAAATGGAAAAGTTATTGCATTAGCCAATAAAGAAACACTTGTTGTTGCTGGTGATATCGTGATGCAAAAAGCTCTCGAAAACAAAGCGCCAATCATTCCTGTAGATAGTGAGCATTCGGCAATTTTTCAATGTTTGGTAGGGGAGTCTCGTAACCCAATTGAGAAAATTATCCTTACCGCAAGTGGTGGTCCATTTTTGGGTAAAAAGCCTAATTTTTTGGTTAACGTAAAACGAGATCATGCTTTGCAACATCCCAATTGGAGCATGGGTGCTAAAATAACAGTAGATTCTGCAACCCTTATGAATAAAGGGTTAGAGATGATAGAAGCGAAATGGTTGTTTAATTTAAAACCAGAACAAATTGATGTGGTGATCCATCCTCAAAGTATCATTCACAGTATGGTTCAGTTTGAAGATGGTAGCATAAAAGCTCAAATGGGGTTACCCGATATGAAGCTTCCTATTCAGTATGCTTTAGGCTTTCCGCAGCGTATTAAAAATGATTTTCCTCGATTGAATTTCAAGAAATATCCAATATTGAATTTCGAGGAACCAGATTATAAAACATTTCGAAACCTTGGATTGGCAATAGATGCCTTACAAAATGGAGGAAACAAAGCTTGTGTTTTGAACGCTGCCAATGAAATTGCTGTGTGGGCATTTCTAAAAAATAGAATTGGTTTTTTAGATATTACAGCTGTGGTTGAAAAAACAATGGATGCCATTTCTTTTATTAAGAATCCAACTTTACAAGAATATTTTGAAAGCGATGCCGAGGCACGTAATTTTGCCGCAACCCTATTAAAATTATAATTAAAAATTAATTTTCGTACAACCTAATTTTATATGATGCATTTATTAGCAATTGATTGGTCTAGTGTTGGTTTGAAAGCAGCACAACTTTTACTCTCTCTTTCGATTTTAGTTATTCTTCATGAATTTGGACATTACATCACGGCGAAATGGTTCAAATGTCGCGTAGATAAATTTTATCTTTTCTTCGATCCTTATTTTTCAATTTTTAAAAAGAAAGTAGGGGAAACAGAATACGGTATTGGTTGGCTTCCTTTGGGTGGTTATGTAAAAATTGCTGGAATGGTGGATGAAAGCATGGATAAAGAGCAAATGAAACTACCACCTCAACCTTGGGAATTTAGAAGCAAACCGGCCTGGCAGCGTTTAATCATTATGCTTGGTGGCGTAACTGTAAATGTGTTGTTGGCTTTTGTGATTTATGCAATGATATTAATGGTTTGGGGCGAAAAAAATATCAAGTCGGATTCTTTAAAATATGGCATCGCTTTTAATGATCCTTTATTTACAGATTTAGGTTTTAAAAATGGCGATAAAATTATTGCTGTTGATGGAAAACCCGTTCCAGAATACACCGATGTTTTAAAAAAATTACTGGTGGTTGATAAATCAGTTACCATTATCAGAGACGGGAAAAATATGGAATTAGATATGCCGGTTGATTTAATTGGCAAGCTTGTTGAAAAAAGAAAAAAATCTGAAAGACCAATTATTAGTCCACGAGTTCCTGTAATTGTTTTGGATGTAAATGAAGATGCGAATGTATACAAAGCAGGTTTAAGAAAAGGAGATCAAATAGTATCTATTAATAATCAGCCTGTTTTCTTTAGAGATGAATTGGAGAAAGTAATGGGTGCTCAAAAGAAGGGTAGCACGATTAATCTTACAGTTTTACGTAATGATAGCAATTACGCTTTTAACACCGTTTTGCAAGAAGATAATTTAATTGGTTTCTCCTCTCCTAATTTACCTGAGCAATATGATAGCTTAGGTATTTATAAATACACCGTTAAGAAATATGGTTTCTTTGCCGCAATTCCAGCTGGTGTAAAAAGAGCAGGAGCAGAATTAGGATTCTATATCGATCAATTCAAAAAAATACTTTCACCCCAAACTGGAGCATATAAAGGCGTTGGTGGGTTTAAATCTATGGGCTCCGTTTTCTCTGGCAATGGTTGGGATTGGGAACATTTCTGGACAATCACAGCTTTCTTTTCAATTGTACTTGCGTTCATGAATTTATTACCGATTCCTGCTTTAGATGGCGGCCACGTTGTGTTTACCATTGCTGAAATGATTACAGGCAAAAAACCTAGCGAGAAATTTTTAGAATACGCACAAATTGTTGGTATGGTGTTGCTCTTGGGATTAATGCTTTATGCCAATGGAAATGATTGGTTTGGATGGGGGAAATAGGTAGATGAGGTTT
>CANKLV010000097.1 GCA_947483415.1 Chitinophagaceae bacterium | reverse complement strand
TCTTGGTTGTGTTTGGATTAAAATATTGGTTTAAAATGACTGGTGACGCTCCAAAAGATGCAGTATTGGTAGAAATTACAGGACATCAATTTGCATGGGATATGCGTTATCCTGGTGCAGACGGCAAATTAGGAAAGAAGAACTACAAACTATACAATAACCCAAGTGGAAACACTTTAGGTGTTGACTTTGAAGATCCAGAATCTTGGGATGATTTACACACAACAGAAATGCACTTGCCATTAGGAAAACCTGTAAAATTGGTGATCAATGCTATGGATGTTATTCATGATGTTGGTTTACCACACTTTAGAATGAAAATGGATGCCGTACCTGGTATTCCAACAACATTATGGTTTACACCAAAGTATACAACAGCAGAAATGAAAAAACGTACTGGAAATCCAAACTTTGTTTATGAAATCAGTTGCGATCAAATTTGCGGTAAAGGTCACTTTTCAATGAGAGGGATAATTACAGTAGAATCAGAATCAGATTACAACAAATGGTTGTCATCTCAAAAACCAGAATACTTTACATTATTCCCTGGCAAAAATCCATTAAAGAAAGAATCGGTTGAAATAGATAGTACAACTTCTACTAAACCAATGGCTCAATTAACAAAAAATCCGTAATAACACAATTAATTTAAATAATAGTTATGAGTACAGCAATTTTAAACCAAACAGCGCAACAAGAAGTACATGGAGAAGCACATCACGAGCATCACCATCAGGAAACATTCATTACTAAATATATTTTTAGTCAAGATCATAAAATGATTGCCAAACAGTTTTTGATTACTGGTATTATATGGGCTTTCATAGGTGGATTGTTTTCTGTAGTATTCAGATTACAACTTGCTGATCCAAATGCTACTTACCCATTCTTAGAAGATTTCTTAGGTCATTGGGCAAAAGGTGGTAAAATACAACCTGAATTTTACTATGCTTTGGTTACGATGCATGGAACTATATTGGTTTTCTTTGTACTAACAGCAGGTTTGAGTGGAACATTTGCAAACTTTCTTATTCCACTTCAAATTGGAGCTAGAGATATGGCGTCTCCAATGTTGAACATGCTAAGCTATTGGTTCTTCTTCCTAGCTTCTGTAATTATGATGTCTTCATTGTTTGTACAAACTGGTCCTGCAAGTGGTGGTTGGACAATTTATCCTCCATTAAGTGCATTGGGTGAAGCTTCATCAGGAAGTAAAATAGGAATGGATTTGTGGTTGGTAAGTATGGCTATGTTTATTGTTTCTTCATTATTAGGTGGATTAAACTATATCACTACTATTTTAAACATGCGTACTAAAGGAATGAGCATGACAAGAATGCCATTAACCATTTGGGCTTTATTCTTTACGGCTGTTTTAGGGGTATTGTCTTTCCCGGTTTTATTATCAGGCGCAATCTTATTGTTGTTTGATAGAAATTTAGGAACTAGTTTTTACTTGAGTGATATCGTAGTAGCTGGAAAAATTATGCCTAACGAAGGTGGTAGTGCCATTCTTTTCCAACATTTATTTTGGTTCTTAGGTCACCCAGAAGTATATATCATTCTTTTACCAGCAATGGGAATGTCTTCTGAAATATTATCAGTGAATAGCCGTAAACCTATTTTCGGTTATATGGCGATGGTTGGTTCTTTATTTGCGATTACCATTCTTGCGTTTTTAGTTTGGGCGCATCATATGTTTGTAACCGGATTGAATCCATTCTTAGGTTCGGTTTTCGTACTATTAACGCTATTAATTGCTGTACCATCAGCCATCAAAGTATTTAACTGGCTTACTACATTATGGAGAGGAAATATCCGTTTTACGCCAGCGATGATGTTTGCCATTGGGTTTGTAAGTTTATTCATCAGTGGTGGTTTAACAGGTATTTTCTTAGGAAACTCTGCATTGGACATTCATTTACATGATACATACTTTGTAATTGCGCATTTCCATATTGTAATGGGTGTTGCCTCTTTCTTTGGACTGTATGCTGGTGTTTATCATTGGTTTCCTAAAATGTTTGGTCGTCACTTAAATAACACATTATCTTATGTCCATTTTTGGATTACAATAGTAGGTGCATATTTGATTTTCTGGCCAATGCATTACGAAGGTTTAGCAGGTATGCCACGCCGTTATTATGATTTCTCAAATTGGGAATCATTTAAAAACTTTGGTGGTTTAAATCAATTCATAAGCATCATTGCCTTGTTGGTTTTCGCTGCTCAATTGTTATTTGTGATTAACTTTTTCTATAGCATTTGGAAAGGAAGAAAAGTAACTACTTTAAATCCTTGGAACGCAAATACTTTAGAATGGACAACACCAATTCGTCCAGGACATGGAAACTGGCCTGGTGATATTCCAGAAGTACATCGTTGGCCTTACGATTATGCAAAAGACGGGAAAGATTTTATTCCGCAAAATGTACCGGTTGGTGATGATGAAAGTAAACATTAAAAAAAATAAGTGCAGGAAAATAGAGCCATATCCAATTCAAGATCGTTTGCATTGGCAAGTAAAGTGAAAGATTATTTCTTACTGATTAAATTCACTTTGAGTTTTATGGTTGTGTTTAGTACAGTAATCAGTTACTTACTTGCACCAAATATCAGTTTTGATCTGATACAAGTTCTTTTACTTTTTGTAGGTGGCATGTTGGTTACAGGATCAGCAAATACCATTAACCAAATTCTTGAAAAAGATACAGATGCGTTGATGAAACGTACAGCAAATAGACCGATTTCAAGTGGTCGAATGTCTTCAAATGAAGCGTGGGTTTTTGCTGGAATTTCTGGAGCTGTGGGTATACTAATCATGTACACGTTTAGTATTGAAGCAGCATGGTTAAGTTTATTGAGTTTGGTGTTATATGGGTTCGTGTATACACCGCTTAAAAAAATCAATTCAACAGCCGTTTTTGTTGGCGCAATTCCTGGAGCTTTACCTTGCTTGATTGGTTGGGTAGCGAGTTTTGGAGATGGAAACGATAACAATTGGACAGGCGGTTGGATTTTATTTGCTATTCAATTTCTATGGCAGTTCCCACATTTTTGGGCAATTGCTTGGGTAGCACACAAAGATTATAGCGCAGCTGGTTTTAAATTGTTGCCTAGCGATAAAGGACCTACTAAATTCACGGCTATACAAACAATTATGTATAGTGCTTTAATGATTCCGGTAGGTATTTTACCATTTATGTTTCACATCAGTGGCGAAATAAGCATGTGGATCTTGTTGCTTTGTAATTTATACATGGTATATGTTAGTGTGATGCTGTTTATAAAAATGGACATTCCTGCCGCAAGAAAAGTAATGTTTAGTTCTTATTTTTATTTGATGATTGTTTTTCTGAGCTTATATGCTAACAAATGGCCTACACAAAATAAATCTTTAGGCATACAAAACAATGTGGAATGGAAAAAGAGGTAATTAAACCAAAAAATAAAATACATCCACACAAGTTTACCTTGTGGGTAGGTATTGGTAGTATTGTAATGATGTTTGCTGGATTAACAAGTGCTTATATTGTAAAACGCAATCAAGCTGGATGGGTTAGCTATAATTTACCCACTGCTTTTTGGTATAGTACAATTGTAATTTTATTAAGTAGTTTAACGGTTCATTTAGCAGAAAAAGCATTTAAAGTAAGGCAAATGTCTAAGTACAGAAAACTGATGGCAGCAACCTTACTTTTAGGTCTTATTTTTATTGTAACTCAAGTTATTGGGTTCAATGAATTTTGGAAAATGGGCATGACGCTTCAGGCTAATGTTTCATTTTCGTTTTTGTATGTAATTGTAGGATTGCATGCGGTGCATGTGGTAGGAGGCGTAGTTGCAATGATAGTAATGTCTTTAAAAGCATTTAGCCAAAAAAGCAGAAGCTACAGCATTGTGCCGGTACAATTGATATCAACATATTGGCATTTTGTAGATATATTATGGGTTTATTTACTCATCTTCTTGATCATGATCAAGTAAGATAATTAAAAATAAAAAAGTAAAAGAATAATTATGGGATCAACAGCAATTCCTACAGGAACAAAATGGTGGACCGGTGGTAAAAGTCCATTCAATGTGAGCTATGGCAAAGTGATGATGTGGTATTTTTTAATGAGTGATGCTTTTACATTCGGCGCTTTTTTGATTAGTTATGGTACAATACGTTTTAGCGTAAACAATTGGGCTGATCCTAACCAAGTGTTTAATTCATTTCCATTTGCGGGTCATGCAAATCTTCCACTTGCATTTGTAAGTTTAATGACATTTATTTTGATTTTCAGTTCGGTTACTATGGTATTAGCGGTACATGAAGGTCATCAAATGAATAAAAAAGGCGTAGAGAAATTTATGATTCTAACCATTATTGGTGGTGCTGCTTTCTTAGGTTGTCAAGCTTGGGAGTGGACGCATTTATTAACAGGAGAACACGTTGCCATGTTAAATGATGGTACATTATCCGTATTACCAACAACCGTAAAAATGAATCCTTGGGGTGAAGCATTATCTCAAACTGAAATGGTAAAAGCGTTACAAAAAACATCGCATGAGCAATTGGTAGCCATTGCTAATACATTACATCATGGCGCTGAAAATGCACATCATGCAGCAGCATCTCTAACAAATCAAGATTTAATCAATCAAATTGCTACATCTGAAATTCATGCAACACATACAGGTCCGATTGCATTTGGTGGTTACTTTTTCGGCATTACTGGATTCCACGGATTCCACGTTTTAAGTGGTGTGGTTATCAATATCGTTATGTACATCAAAACCAAATTAGGGCATTTCGAACAAAGAGGTCATTATGAAATGATTGAAAAAGCAGGGCTATACTGGCATTTCGTAGATCTAGTTTGGGTATTTGTATTCCTTTGTTTTTATCTGGTTTAATTTTATTAAAAATCTTATTAAAGAATCATAATTATGTCGGCACAACATTTCGAGAATCCTGAAGTTACTTTTCAACCAGATCATTCTGGTGGAACAAAAAAAATATGGAAAATATTTTGGGTATTATCTGCACTAACAATCATTGAATTGGCGCTTGGTTATTTTTTATACCTTAAGCATGGTCAATTAGGCGATGCGGTAGTATTGAGTACAAAAATTGTTATTGGTATTTTAACCCTTGCAAAAGCATATTATATCGTTTCGGTTTTTATGCATTTGGGCGATGAAGTTAGAAACCTAATCATGACCATCATCGTTCCTTTGGTTTTGTTTGTTTGGTTTATCATTGCATTTTTGGCAGATGGAAATAGTTGGAAAAATTTAAGAAATACAAGAGGCAAAAGCAGAACATATCAAACTGAGGAAGTAAGCAAAGAAGCGGTTGAATCACATAAATAATTCAATTAAATAACTGATATGAAGCCATCGTTTGCCATTGGGGGGAACGATGGTTTTTTTGATTATAAGGTTTGAGAGGTTTATAAGGTTTGAGAGGTTTTAGAGGTTGTGTTCAACCCCCCTAAACAACAAACAACAAACAACAAACAACAAACAACAAACAACAAACAACAAACATCAATACCAAAAGTATTTGATGCTTGATTCTTAATAATAATCAGCTCCCTTCACCTTTTGGGGGAAGGGTTGGGGAAGGGGGCTACAAACAAACAACCTTGAATAAGAAAACAATAATGGCGCTTACTTTAGCAATGCTGCTTCCATTAACTGGATATTGGCTTGTGAAATATTACGGCAAAGATGCTGTACATATGCCAGCGCATTATTTTTACGACAGTATTGGCGTAATAAAAAAAAGAGGTAAAACAGTAAACGATACCCTTTGGCATCAAGTAAAAAACATTCAATTTACCAATCAGGTTGGGAAAAAAGTTTCAATTGATGATTTGCACGGAAAAATTATTGTCATCGATTTTTTCTTTTCCAGATGTCCTTCTATTTGCCCGGGTTTGGCACGTTCGATGAAAAAAGTACAAGAATCCTTCAAAAAAAATCCAGAAATTGTACAATTCATAAGCATAAGCATCGATCCAGAAAACGACAGCGTACCACAATTGAGGAAATTTGCGGATAATTTAAATATCAACCACGATTATTGGTGGTTTGTAACGGGCAATAAAAAAGAGATTTATGATTTTGCATTTAATGAAATGAAAGCAAACATTGCAGATACAAAAGTAGATACCGCTTTTATTCATACAGAAAACTTTTTCTTATTAGATACTAATCGTGTGATTCGTGGATGGTATAATGGTTTTGACACATTAAAAATGGCAAAATTGGCAAGAGATATTCCGACCATCATGTTGGAAAAAGACAAAAAAAGTCCGTCGATTTTCAGGGAATTCATTCCCTATTTACCCGTAATATTTTTTGGAATTGGGTTGATTATTTTAGTAGTTGGATTATTAAATAGAAATAAAAACAAAACAAATGCTACCTCCAACAATTAATAAAAACGACCCAAAAGCAAAATTGTTTATTTATGCGGTATCGATTATCGTTTTTGCTGCAGTTGTAATTTTAAGTAAAGTAAAGCTAAGCACAGACCTACCATTCAATCCGCATGTATTTGCTACCGTTAACGCAGTTATAAATTCATTAGTAGCTGTTTTGTTGTTATCGGGTTTAATTACAGTGAAACAAAAAAAATACGCCTTACACAAAAAAATAATGTTAACAGCCATCGTTTTATCGGTGTTGTTTTTATTGAGTTATATCGCGCATCATCTATTAACAGATGATACAAAATTTGGAGATGTAAATCATGATGGAATCGTTTCTCTAATTGAAAAAAGTGGTGTTGAAAACGTGAGAAAGATTTATTATTTAATTTTACTAACCCACATCCCTTTAGCAGGAATTATTTTACCATTTATTTTATTTACAGCTTACCGCGCTTTAATTGGAGAATACGA
>CANKLV010000096.1 GCA_947483415.1 Chitinophagaceae bacterium | reverse complement strand
GATGGCAACACATCATCAGCATTAATGCTTTTGACCATTTGTTTTTCATCATGGCTTTAACCTCCATCTATCTTTTAAAAGACATAAAGCAGGTTTTATTTTTGGTAACTGCATTTACTATTGGACATGCCATTTCTTTGAGTTTGAGTATTTTGAATTTGGTAAAAATCAATAGCTCATTAGTAGAATTTCTTATTCCAATAAGCATCATTATTACAGCAGAAATTCAATTTGTAAAAAGCAAAAACCCTAAAGCCCCATTTCGATTTAAATATGTATTTGCTTTACTGTTTGGATTGCTTCATGGACTTGGTTTTGCAAATAAGATACGGATGATTATGGCAGAGTCGCAGCATATTGCAGTACCTCTTTTAAGTTTTAATATCGGATTAGAAATTGGCCAAATTTGCTTTGTTCTTCTTTTGCTTTTGTTGGCACATTTTTTTATAAAAATTATAGGTTTGCCTCAAAAATGGTGGATTCGAATTTTAAACACGATTGCATTAGGTGCAGGAATTTATTGGGCCATTATAAGATTTCCCTTTTAAACCTAGAATTTTCATATGTCAACTGAAAATTCCGGGTTAAAGCCATAAAAATCATACATTTACAATTCAAAATAAACCACTCATATGATGCATAAAATCTTAGCTTTTTTGCTATTACAGTTTTTATTTTTCTCAATTCAAGCGCAAGATATTCGAAACAATCCTGGGAGTAATCATGGAAACCGATTTGAGCAATTGGGCACTATTTTACCCACCCCAAATGAATATAGAACAGCAAGTGGTGCGCCGGGTGCAAAATATTGGCAGCAACGTTGCGATTATAATATTGATTGCGAATTAGACGAAACCAATAGAAGATTATATGGAAAAGAAACGCTAACTTTTTTTAATAACGCGCCAGAATCATTGGATTATTTATGGCTTCAACTTGATGAAAATCAACAAAGCACCAATAACAATGCCGATTATCAAAATAGCAATGGTATGCCTAGGCAAATCAATGAAGGCGATATCATGAATATGCAAGGAAAGAAAGACAAGCCATTTGGCGTTAACATCACTAAGGTTACAACAGCTACTGGTATTGCATTAAATTATACCATCAACAAAACGATGATGCGCATTGATTTACCTACACCATTAAAATCTGGACAAAAATTTACTTTTAAAATTGACTGGAATTATTTTATTGCAGACCGTATGAAATATGGTGGACGTGGTGGTTACGAAAATTTTCCTGAAGATGGTAATGATATTTTTACCATTACACAATGGTTTCCAAGGTTATGCGTGTATAGCGATAACCAAGGATGGCAAAATCATCAGTTTGTTGGCACAGGTGAATTTGCTTTAATATTTGGCAATTACAAAGTAAAAATGACCGTTCCAGCAGATCATGTGGTAATGGCTACAGGCGTTGGTCAAAATTATCAACAAGTACTTTCTGCTGCACAATTTAAAAGATGGCAAACAGCACAAAATGCAACTGATGTTACGGAAATCGTTACGCTTGATGAAGCCACTGCAAGAGAGAAACAAAAAAGTAATGAAAAGAAAACATGGATTTTTTATGCGGATAGCGTTAGGGATTTTGCCTGGGGAAGTAGCCGCAAATTTGTGTGGGACGCTTTACCAGCTAAAGTAGAAGGTAAAAAAGTAATGTGCATGAGTGCTTATGGAAAAGAAGCATATCCACTTTATCGCAAATTCAGCTCTAAGGTTATTGCTCATACGATAAAAACCTATTCTAAATTTACCATTCCTTATCCGTACCCTATTGCTCAAAGTATAGAAGCAGCTAACGGTATGGAATACCCGATGATTTGTTTTAATTATGGCCGTTGCGAAAAAGATGGCACGTACAGCGAAGGAACAAAAAATGGTATGCTTGGCGTGGTTATTCATGAAGTAGGTCATAATTTCTTTCCAATGATTATCAACAGCGATGAAAGACAATGGTCGTGGATGGATGAAGGGTTGAATACATTTGTAGAATATCTTACTGAAGAATTATGGGATAATAAATTTCCTGTAGGAAGAGGGCCTGCATATAAAATTGTGGATTACATGAAATTGCCAAAGGACCAATTGGAACCCATTATGACAAACAGTGAAAACATCATCATGTTTGGACCCAATGCTTATTCAAAACCGGCAACTGGTTTAAATATTTTGAGAGAGACAATTATGGGCAGAAAGAATTTTGATTTTGCGTTTAAGAAATATTGTACCAGATGGGCGTTCAAACATCCTACCCCAGCTGATTTCTTTAGAACAATGGAAGATGCAAGTGGAGAGGATTTAGATTGGTTTTGGAGAGGATGGTTCTACAACACAGACCCTGTGGACATTTCATTGGATAGTGTTAAATGGTCTGTTTTAAATACTGAGCCAATAGAAACAAAAGCTACAGAAGAAAAAAATAGAATTCAACCCGTACAAAAGCCAATTCAAAATAACTATGACGACATTTCAAAAATTAGAAATAGAGCGGATAAAAGTATTGTGTTTGCTACGGATGTAGATACTACATTGAGGGATTTTTATTGGAGATATGATAGAGGATTGGTAAATGTAGATACGAATGCATTTGTAATTCCAGTGCAACCAAGCAATAAAGAAGAATTAAGTATTGAAGAAAAAACAAAAATTGCTGGTGAGGTTCGTCTTTATGAATTATCAATGAGTAACAAAGGTGGTTTAGTAATGCCTATCATTATAGAATGGACGTTCAAAGATGGCAGTAAAGAAGTTGACAGGGTTGGTGTAAATGTTTGGAGAAAAAATGAGCAAAAGGTTGTAAAAACATATTTGAAAGAAAAAGAAGTGGTATCTATAAAATTAGATCCATACAGAGAAACAGCTGATATTGATGAAAAGAACAACAATTGGCCTTTAACGTCAACACGTTCTACATTTGAATTGTTTAAATCGAGAAAATCAACGCCAAGAGGATCTGTTGGCGGTAAAAACCCAATGCAAAAAGAGATAAAAAATTAATAGAAAATAAAAAGCTCTCTTCTAATATTATTAACCCATGGAAAATATCCGTGGGTTATTTTTTTTCAATCATTTGAAATATTTAAAAAGAAAAAAATGATTGAAACCATTACAGATTGACATTCTACAACCCACTGTTTAAACCGTGGGCTAATAACAAAATTCTTCATAACCGTTTCAACAGTTTATGTGAATATCTAAAATGGAAAATTCGTCGATTTAATTAAATGTCCAACCGGCATTGATTAAGACCGCTTTACATTTTTTGCAAAATTCTTTTTCTTCATCAAGGCGATCTTTACCCTCCGCATCATGCATTAAACAATCATTGACTGAACAATGTTTCAAACCTTGTGTATGTCCTAATTCATGAATCGCTACTTTGAAAAGTTTCTCCATTTTGTTTTTACCATGTAATCTAAATGAGGAGGCGATGCAAGAATTTCCCGGACAATAACCTAAACCCATTATGCCCCAATCTGGTGTATTTTTAGTTGTGCTAATATCTCCTTTTGTAAGTCCAATGGTTAAATATCCTGGTTTTGTTTGTGCGCTCAAAAATCGAATAAGCGAATCGGCTCTATGCCTTGTTTTTGCTTGATTAAGCGAGTTTTTCGGGAATTGAATTGGCGCATTAATTACTACATTAGTGTACATTTTTTTTAAATACGAAGCAACGTAATCAACATCCTCTTTTGGGATATCTATAAATGGTTGAATGGCGATTACAACCAATTTCTTTTTTTGGTAAGGTGAATTATGATCGGATTTTTTAGCGCTTTCGTTTTTATGGTTTTGATTACAAGCGGAGCACAAAATGACGATAGCTAAGGAAAGTAGTATTTTCATTTGATAATTTTTAATTAAAAAGTAAAAATGAAAAAAATGAATTGTTGCATTCTAAGTTTATACCCTCCGAGGCGAGCATGCTTTTTACTTTTCACTTTTTACTTTTTATCCTCAACAGCGGACAGGCTTTTTTACTTTTTAAAGTCCCGTTCTACCATCAACGACTTTTTTTCCTTTATTTTTCTTTTCCCATTCAATCATTTCAATGGGTTTATCTACTTTTTTTGGTTTTTCGTATGCTTGTATTATTTTGGCATTTCCATTGTCAGGATTCACTAAATTGTTGTTGCGCCATTGCTCAGTTCTGATAACTCGTCCTGTTCCTGGATCGTAATAACGCCACTCTCCTTGCTTCACACTGTATGGCGCTGCTTTTACCAATTTGTATTCAATAATTTCATTGCTACCAGTTCCATAAATAGCCACGGTATCATAAGGAGAGTCTGGATTATAACCACGCCAATTTTCTTCTCTTTCTATTGCGCCTAAGAAATTGTAATATTGTTGTAACCCATCTTTTCCACCCAAAATATGATGCTCAACAGCCAGTAAATCACCTATAGTAGAATACTTTCTCCAAAACCCATGCTTTTCTCCTTTCTTGTACAAACCTTCTTCTACATACCCTTCTTCGCCACGCAAAGGACCAACTTCAATTACCCATTTCCCAACTTTTTGCCCAGCAGTATTTATGGCATTTATGGTGTCTCCAACAGCATTTAATTTAAAAGACTGATATTGGCCAAATGAAATATTTGTGCAAGAAATAAATAAAGCCAAAAAAGTAATTTGATATTGTTTTATACAATTTGAAACCATTGTTCGTGCGTTTATTTAATTGATTAGTATTAATTTGTGTTCAAATTTACAATTTAAGTTTTCTAAAAACTGTTAAATTTAACCAATAATAAAAAATGAAAGATTTTAAAAAATACTACATCATCAATACGGAGCCAGAAATTTTATATCATGCATTAACCAATGCCGCTACAATACAATTATGGACAGGCTCTCCTGCAATTATGGAGCCCATTGTAGATACTGAGTTTTCACTTTGGGAAGACAGTATTTGTGGAAAAAATATTTCATTTGAGTATGGAAAAAAGATAGTACAGGAATGGTTTTTTGGCGAACAAGAAACACCTTCTATAGTAACTATAATTTTACATCCAGATAAAAGCAAAACTTCGGTAGAACTTCGCCATACCAATATTCCAGATGAAGATTTCGATTCAATAACTACGGGATGGACACAAAGTTATTTTGGCTCGTTGATGGAATTTTATAATGATTAATCTGGGATAATAAAACAGCCAAACTATTTTACTCCTAATTTTAGCAAGCTCTCATTTTCTAAAAATGCTTCGAGCTCGTCGCCCACAACACATTCGCCTACACCTGCGGGTGTTCCTGTGAAAATATAATCTCCAATATTTAATGAGAAATAAAGAGAAATATTGGCAATAATTTTATCTATACTAAATATCATATTACCAGAATTGCCTTGTTGTACCTTCTCGCCATTTTTCAAAAACGAAAAATTGATGTTTTTCTTATTGAAATCGGGTTTTATGTCTATGAACTTACCTATTGCTGCTGAATTGTCAAACGCTTTTGCTTTCTCCCAAGGAAGTCCTTTTTTCTTTAATTCATCTTGAATATCTCTAGCTGTAAAATCTATTCCTACAGTAATGCCATTGTAATAATTTGAAGCATGACGTTCCTGAATATACTTTCCGTTTTTACTGATGCGCAATACAAGTTCGCATTCGTAATGTAGTTCATTTGTAAATTCGGGATAATAAAAAGGGGTATGTGGCTGTATGATAGCGCTTTTGGGCTTCATGAAAATAACGGGTTCGTCAGGAATGTCGTTACCTAATTCCTTTGCGTGCTCAACATAGTTTCTGCCAATGCAAATTATCTTCATTATTGTTTTTGAATGGGGTTATAGATTATTCTGTAAACGAAAATAGTAAAAAGGAGTTTAAATTTCCAATAAGAAAATTAATTTTTATTTAACTCATATGAAGTGCTGTTACAAATGGACATTGTTTTGTCTATTCCAACAAATGCAAAGCTTTCTATTAATTCTACAGATTGTTGTATTTTATGTTTTATGATCGGCACTTCTTCTGGTTTCCATTTTCCCAATACAAAATCAACCTGCATCCCTTTTGGAAACACGTTTCCAATTCCAAAGCGCAATTTGGCATAAGCATCCGTGCCCAAAATGTTTTGAATGTCTTTCAAGCCATTATGTCCAGCATGCGCACCCGATTTTCTGATTCTAATTTTATCGATAGGAAGTGCTAAATCATCAACAATAGTGAGTGTATTTTCAATCGGAACTTTTTCTTTTTCTTGCCAATATTTAAATGCCCTTCCACTTAAATTCATGAATGTAGTTGGACAAACGCAAACGAAAGTTCTGCCTTTTATTTTTACCTCCGAAACAAAAGCCAATCTATCCGACCTAAAACTACCTCCATGCTTAGCCGCAAATGCATACACCACATCAAACCCAATGTTGTGGCGCGTATTGGCATATTCATTTCCAATATTTCCTAAACCGACTATGAGGTATTTTGACATTTGTATTAAACGTTTGGTGTTTGTGGTTTATGGTTTATTGTTTGTGGTTTGTGGTTTGGTGTTTGGTGTTTGGCGTGCGAAATCTGCATCAACCTTTTGAACTCATTGAACTTATTGAACCTCAGAAACCTTTGGATTCTCTTTTGACACGAAGGCATTAAGACACAAAGAAAACACATTTTTTAAAACCTAGCTTTGTGAATCGGAAAATACTTCCACCTTAAACCATTAAACCAGCGAAGCGAATTGAACGCTTCCCAACCTCTTGAACTCATTGAACTTATTGAACTTCACAAACCTCAAAAACCTCTCGAACTTCCCAAACCTCAACCCCTACAAAAGCCTATTCAAAATCTCCTGCAATTCGGCTTCTGTTTTTACCAATACATCCCTTACTTTACTGCCTTGACTTGCACCTACAATTCCGGCGGCTTCCAGTTGATCCATTAATCT
>CANKLV010000095.1 GCA_947483415.1 Chitinophagaceae bacterium | reverse complement strand
ATATGGAAAAATATGGAATCAGATTCCAAAAAAAGACAACTTTGATTTAATGAAACAATAAAAAATAATCACATAACTCTTAGGTGTTCCCTTTTATTTTTTTAAAAAAGAGAATAGTTTTTTGGTGATGTTGATGTTTGGTCAAGATTTAAGTCCAGTTCCAATAAAAAGAAAAAATTGAAAAATCCTGCTTCGAATTCATAAACTCATTTTTAAAATTCTCTTTCTAAAAAATTAAAAATTATCTCCTTTATATTTTCGTTTACTTATTTCCGTTAGTAACCATTTTTCTCTCCAATATTTTTCTCCTCATGCAATCCCCTGCAAATAAATGTAAACCAAATTTTCTCTCTTGCACTCCTTTGCCCGGGATTGCACAAATAAAATTTTGATTTTTTGAAAATTTTATTATCTTCGTAAAAGCAATGTTTACAAGGGTTTCAGAGGACACGTTATACATATAAATAGAATCCTATGCAACATAACGGCAACAATGCAACAAAATGAAGCTCTTTCTTGCGTTTGAATTTGATGGAAGAAAAAAGTAAATTTTCCTGAAAACCAGAGCACCAAAAATTTTAACGTCAATGCATAGACGCTAAAACAATTTGCAGTGTAAATGATAGCAACATTTACGGCCCACACCACAAAAACAATTAAATCCTTGAAAAAAGATGTACGCTAGATTAACGTTATTTTAGAGTCGATTAATATCGATTGGAAATCTGTTATGGTCCAATGAAATTGGAATTCGCTAAAATTTCACAAACATCTTCAAAATTTTAACCCTAAAAAAACTTGATGAAATGGTTTGTTTTCAAACAATCAGTTTAGAAAATAAATTACTGAACAATTAAGCGCTCCGTTTGTCTAAAATCACCCGCTTGAACCGAAATAAAATACGATCCAACTGCTTTATTGTAAGCACTAGCAGGAATCGAGATTTTATTGTTTCCTTCTTGAGCATTGTAACTTGTGGAGTAAACTTTTTTTCCAGTACCGTCTGTTACACTTATGTAAACCAATGTAGTTCTAGGAACTGAAAGACTTACAAAAGTAGATTCTGATTTTCTTACAACATTGGGAGCCAATGTACCCATAGATATTTTTGACGAACTCAATTTTACTGAAACAATTTC
This sequence comes from Chitinophagaceae bacterium, assembly GCA_947483415.1. GTDB lineage: Bacteria > Bacteroidota > Bacteroidia > Chitinophagales > Chitinophagaceae > Ferruginibacter. The sequence goes on along the minus strand of CANKLV010000095.1, from coordinate 5,810 downwards.
TGAATAAAAATAATTTTGATCTTTGTCTACTTGCTTGAGTCTGTAAACAATTTTAGATGGTCCTCCAACTGGATTTTTATCAGTAAAACTGTAATTACGAGGCAATGCACTGTTTCCAGCCGCAGCTACTCTGTCAATGGATTTGAATGTTTGTCCATCTTGACTTCTTTCAATTTGAAAGAAATCACTATTTTGTTCGTTTGCAGTCTGCCATTTTAAAATTACACTTGAATTCTTTTCTACAGAAGCAGAAAACGACGATAACAAAACTGGTAAAACAGTAAACGAGCTATTGATTAAACTCGTATAAACATAGTCTCCACTAGAACTCCCGTTACTATTTGCAGCAACTCCAACGCTGTAGAATTTCAAATTTAAATCGTTAGCAGTTGGATTTAAAGGTGCAGTCCAACTCATGCCAGTGTAAGTATAACTAGAAGAAAGAGAGGTAACCACTGCTGAATTATGACCTATTTCAGTAGTACCAATTATTGTTGTGTTGGGATTTGTTCTAGTAAATGTTCCAGCTGCTTGCCCTAATGCATTTTTAGCAGTCAATGCAAAACCCCATCTTGCTCGGTTACTTGCACCATGACTAATGGTAACTGAAATCGGATAAGATTGACCAGGTATGTAACTTCCTGTTGGAAGACCCGTAATAGTAACTCCACCACCAGCACTATTGGTTGGAAATCCACCATGACAACTGGCACAACTATAGCCATTTACACCTGTGTAACCAGAAGGTGGGGCGGAAGAAAATTGAGTTGAACTACAAAATATGAACAGAATAAATGCGCAAACTGGGAATAATATCTTTCTTTTAAACATATAGATGATTTATGATTTTTTTAGTAAAACAAACAAAATGCAGATTTGTTTAACATTTGTTAAAAATAAATATTTTTTATTGAAATTGAAGATTTACTGCAAATTTTAATTCAACAAAATAGAAGTATTCAACTAACTAGTATTAGGAACATCCCCCCACCAACAATCACAAATCATTAACAATAATATTTTTTGTTGAAATAATTCCGCTCCCTATTTTTGTACCCACATCAAGATTCACGTAATAGTGAAACCAACCGAGTCGAGAGACCGCGGTGGTAAAATGATGAGGGCCTTCAGCCAAAATAAAGCGCTTAACTTCCCCTTTATTATTTTTTCTTGTTGTATTCATTTTTAACCTTAAAAAATTTATGCATCATGGAACACAAACACTTCGTCACTTTCAATCAAGAGCATTTTATTGGCTTTACTTGTTTTGAAACATCCATTTTTTATCATTTCATTTCCAAAACAGAACTCAGCATTTTACGCATCGATGTTTGTTTAGTTGGTTCTAGTAACAACTCTAAAAAAACAATCGTTTTTCAATTAGAAAATCATGTAAAAAATGAAATCAGCGGACTTAAAGAATTTCTTACTGACCTATTTTCTTACAGCGGAAACCTTGATGGTAGTCCATTTTTTTTAGAAAGTGAAATAATTTCTGAAAATGATTTCAATGTAATCAAAAAACGAGGTAGTGAAAGAATGGCTGAAAGAAAAAACAAGATTAAAGAAATCGGCCAAAATCATCCATTGATCATTTACTGTACTGAACAAAACCTTTATCCTGAACCTGAAGGTCATTCCCCACATAGCTGGAAAGCCAATTGTCCATCAGGACGCCAACATCATATCATGATTTCTACATCTAGTCCAGAAGACCATTCCTGGGGTTGCGGCTATTGTAAGAAAAAAGGAGGAATCAAAGAATTGAAACAATGGATTGAAACAAAAAAATCATAAAACATGAATAACAATAAAGAAACAAAAAAAGAGCAGTTGAATACAAACGAAAATCAACAACAAGAGCGGATTCATTCGTTAACGCAATCAGAAATGATGCAATCGCTTCATTCAAAGTTTTTCAAAAACAATCCAAATTCATTGGTGATGATGAATCCTGTTCAAGAAGAAAAAAACGAAAACCTAATAGAAGTAACTTTTATTAAAAACATTAAAAAAGAATATTAAAATGAATAACGCAAATAATAAAAAAAGAAAAGAAAATGTTGAAAAGAAAAATGAGTTGCCGTCTAATCAAAAATCGACAATGTCAGAAGGAGAGAAATTTTGGGAAAGATTGAAAAATCTTCCTTACAGCACAGACAAAATAGGGCAAGGATTTGTAATACACATATCAAATCCCAAAAAAAATAACAACAAATAAAACTATACATCATGAACAACAATAAAAATCAATTCAACATTGCAATCGATGAAAAAGTTTGCTACAACTGCAAACACAGAATTTGGGCTGTTGCCATTGGACAAGGTGTACGTTGTGGTAATGATATAACCAATGGATTTCCAAAACTCATTCCAGGGTTAAGAAAAACTTGTGGTGCTTTTGAGGCAAATGAAGAGATAAAAAGAAAACTATACCTCAAAAATCCAAATCAATTTTTGTTGGAAAATTTATCAGCAAGAATTCAGTTCTATTTTTCACCAAGAGAAAAAACGATCGATGAAATTTTAAATCAATTAATCAATCTTCAGGATAATCGTGAAGGCCGGTTTGAAACAATTAGGAAAATCATTACATCTCAGCAAGAGAATTCCAAACTTACAGAGGAACAAGAACTAGAATTAATTGACTCAAAAAATTTGAAAATTGTAATTACCGAAGTACAAGAATTGAAAAAATGGATGGAAAAATAATCTGTAATAAAAATATTTTTAACCACTAAATCTAAAATTATGCAAGCAGGATCTTATGTAGTTTGTATTAACGACAGCAACTGGAATAAATTGGCTTATAAGAAAATGAGCGAATTACCCGTGAAAGGAAAAATCTACCGAATTAGAAGAGTCATTCCAAATTTTGACACAAATTGTTATGAAGACGGCGTAGCATTGGAAGGCATTTTTGGCGAATGGGATTTTTATAAAATAAGTTTCAACAAAACAATTTTTGAGGAATTTCATTTTCTCATTTCCCGGTTTAAAGAAATTGATGATCCTACTCTTGTTGAAGATGTGTTGGAAGAAGAAGATTTGTTGTGTTTGGTTTAATTTCATTTTTTTATGAATTAAAGTAATGATAAACAGAGAAAAAATATTGACCTATTTTTGCGGCATGATAAGACTATGGTTGATTTCAATTTTTTTATTTGCTGGACAAACCTTTGCCCAACGTACTTTACACACTCAACGGATAAATACAGCGCCTAAAATAGATGGCATAATCAATGAAGCTGAATGGAATCTAGTGACTCCGGTAGATAGTTTTATCAACAATTCTCCCGACTTTGGAAAACCTGCAACCAAACAAACCCAAGTCTGGTTTTTATATGATGATGAAGCCGTTTATGTGGCAGCAAAATTATTCGAGAAGCCCAATGAAATCAGAAAACAATTAACTGCGCGTGACAATGAACAAAGACAAGATGTAGATTTTTTTTCTGTTTTATTAGATACCTATAACGACAATCAAAATGCTTTTCAATTTGTAGTTACCAGCAGAAATGTACAATCTGATGTGCGTATTTCATTGGCCTCACAACGCGATTATAGCTGGGATGCGGTTTGGGAAAGCAAAGTGAAATTTGTGGAAGATGGATGGCAGCTCGAAATGAAAATTCCCTACATATCTCTACGTTTTTCAAAAGCAGACATTCAAAATTGGGGCGTCAATTTCAATCGTTTTTCAAGAAAAAACAACGAGAGTACGTATTGGAATCCGATTGATCCAAATGTTGCCGGATTGGTTAATCAGTTTGGGGATTTGGAAGGCATCAGTAAAATTAAACCACCACTTAGATTATCTTTTCTACCTTATATAAGCACTGGATACAGAAGCACTCCTAACAACAATGCAAGACAAAACGATTGGCTAAGAAGCGGAGGTATGGATGTAAAATGGGGCATAAATGAAAGCTTTACAATGGATGCTACACTGGTACCGGATTTTGGACAAGTGGTATCAGACAACACCATTCTTAACCTCTCGCCATACGAAGTTCGTTTTCAAGAAAACAGACCTTTCTTTACGGAGGGTACCGAATTGTTTAACAAAGCAGGACTGTTTTACAGCAGGAGAATTGGTTTAACACCTACAGGTTTTTATGGTGTTCAGCAAATGGCAGCAGCAGACAGCAATATTGAAGTGATTAAAAATCCAGGGGTTTCACAACTTATCAATACCATTAAGTTTTCAGGGCGCAATAAAAAGAAACTTGGTATTGGGGTATTCAATGCCGTTAGTGCACCCATGTTTGCAACAATCAAAAACAAACAAACCAAGGCAACAGAAAAAATACAAACAGCCCCAATGACCAATTACAACGTAGTGGTGTTGGACCAAGCGCTAAAAGGAAGATCTTCGGTTACGTTTACAAACACCAGTGTTATTAGAGATGGCATCGCTCCTGATGCCAATGTTTCAGCACTTGATTTTGCATTGTTCGATAATAAAAATGTATATGCACTTGGAGGAACGATGCGTTACAGTCATATTAGCGGAAAGAATACAAAAGATGGATATAACAGTGTATTGAGCTTAAAAAAAGTTAGCGGAAAATTTCAGTTTGATGTAAATCAAAACATTGAATCTGAAAATTATAACCCCAATGATTTGGGCTTTCTCCAAGCACCAAATGAATTTACCACCAATGCTACATTTGCTTACAAACAGTTGACACCTACCAAGCATTTTTTAACTTATATTTACTCGATTGGGGTTAGTAACAGTTACCTATATACGCCGTTTAAATGGAGTGAACTAAAAATGAATGCAAGTGCCTTTTATTTTTTCAAGAACTTTTGGGACATCACCTTTAATTATGAATCGAGTCCAGTGTGGAAAAACGATTTTTTCGAATTGCGTACACCAGGCAAAATGGTGCGTATGATGCCTTGGCATTATTTTGGCACGAATGGAAGTTCGGATAGCCGCAAAAGATTTTTTGCTGGGTTTGATGTAGGGTATGCCTTTACACCAGCCTTTCGTAATGCTAATTTCTACAGGGGACAATTTAATATGCGCTATAGATTCAGTAATTCATTGAGCATGTCGCTTGAATCAGAAGCCAGTTTTGACCAAGGAAATGTGGGTTATGCATTTTTAAGAGAAACGAACGGCGACCCCATCATTGGATGGAGAAAAGTGACCGAAAGAACAACCATTTTATCTAGCAATATCAATTTTACATCAAGAATTTTTATGACCCTCAGGGCAAGACATTATTGGAGTAAAATAAATTATGAGAAATTCTATAACGTAGATGATCAAGGATATTGGGTCAATAGAGCTTTCATTGATGGAAACAACAATAACTATAATGCGTATAATTTCGACATGTTTTTTACTTGGGATTTTATGTATGGCAGTCGTTTCATAATTGGATGGAAAAACTGGCTCCCTCAAGAAATAAATATAGATGGGAATCGATATAAAGGGTATGTAAAAAATATACAACAAACACTATCTCAGCCACAAGGTCGTGAGCTTACTGCCAGATTAATCTATTTTCTAGATCATCAAAAATTGAAGTTTAGGAAATAAACCCCCTAAGTCCCCCAAGGGGGCTTCCTTACAACCTTGTAACTTTTTCTAATCCGCCCATCTCGGTTATAATTTGCATTCAAAATAAAACATTATGCAAAAAACAACAACCAAAACAATTACAAAAAGATTATCCTTTTACAAGGAAAATGGACTTTGGTATGCTGATTTACCGGAGTTTCTAGCATTAGGACTTGGAACCAAGGCAAACCTACTGATGGTGGATGGTTCGGATAAGTTTCTTGATTTCCTT
>CANKLV010000094.1 GCA_947483415.1 Chitinophagaceae bacterium | reverse complement strand
ATAAGGGCATCTGTGATGGTGCTTTTACCCGCGCCCGGCGGTCCAGTGATACCAATGATCTGTCCTTTGTTGTTGGTATTCAACGATTGCATAAAGGTTTCGTAGCCAGGTGCTTCATTTTCTACCAATGAAATGCAACGAGCAAGTGACTTGATATCACCGTTTACCAATTGAAATTTTAACGTATCAGACATTGTTTGCAAATTAATACAAATTAAGTTTCTGTGTAGGTACTTATTTTTTAATGATTATTTTTGATGCAAATATTTTAAATGCATCCAGCCAATGTAATTATAGATTGCGAAAGAATGAAGTATCCTTTTACCGGACTTTACACTTATTGCAGTTCACTCAGTAAATCATTGGTTCAACAAAACAATCCATCAGAACTTAAGTTGCATTTTTATACCCCAGAAAATGAAATTGGTTTTTTAGGGGCTGATCAACATTATTACAAACAAAAATCTTGGCATAAGTTATTTAATCCTATTGCTCATCGTGCAGATATTTGGCATGGCACTTATCAAAACAGCAATTATTATCCTACTCAAAAAAAAGTAAAAAAAATCCTTACCATTCATGATCTAAATTTTATGGTGGAAGGAAATAAATCTGCAGCCAAACAAAAAAATTACTTAAATAAATTACAAGATCAAATAGATAGGTCGGATTTAATCACAACAATTTCTTCGTTTACTTTAGATTTTGTAAAACAACATTTGAATCTTCGTAATATACCAACAACAGTTATTTACAATGGTTGTAATGTTAATTTAATAAACCATCCGCCAACAAAAGCTGCTTTTATACATGAAGCAGATGAGTTTATTTTTTCGATAGGCACCATCGCTAGAAAAAAGAATTTTCATGTCTTAATTCCCCTGCTTAAAAACAATAATTTCAAGTTGGTTATCGCTGGTATTTTTCAGGACTCCAATTATCAGGCGTTTATTATGGAGGAAGCCAAAAAACATAATGTGGCTGAAAGGGTAATCATGCCTGGGTCGATTACAGAATCGGAAAAATGGTGGTTGATGCAGCATACCAAAGCGTTTTTTTTTCCATCTATTGCAGAAGGATTCGGCATTCCAGTTGCAGAAGCCATGCATTTTGATGCGCCTATAATTTTATCAACACATACTTGTTTGCCGGAAATTGGTGGTGATGCTGCGTATTATTTTTCATCTTTTGATTCCGAAGAAATGCAACACGATTTTAAAAATGCATTAGATCATTACCATTCAAATCCCAATCAAAGAAGCAAAATGAAAGAACGTGCTGATTTATTTAATTGGGAGAATGCAGCAAATCAATATTTAAACCTTTACAGGAAGTTAATTTAAATTGTATAAAATGAATGTTTTGTTGTTGGAGATTGGCGGTTCACATATTGAGTGCATGTACAGTTATCTTCATTTATTAAAAGTAAAAAATCATCAGGTTCATTTGGCTTGCAATCAAAAGCTAGTAGCTCTTTTTCCAGAACAAGATCAACTAGATGGGCTATTAATTTTAAATAATCAATTTTCTTTTAGTGAGCAGATTAAAGCATTTTTTCAAATCAGAAGTTATATCAAAAAAAACAACATCACAAATCTCATCATTAATACATGCGAGCTAAAAATCATTAGAAATCTTTTTCTTTTTATACCTAAAAATATCAATTGTACTGGCCTTGTACATAATGCCAAAAAGATAGAAAAGAGTGTGACCTTTACAAAGCTGCTTTCCATAAAAATGAAGAAGTATCTTGTATTGGGCGATTTTTTACTCAAGAACATCCAACCGTTTTCCAAATTTCAGGTACAATCTTTTTATCCCATTTATTTTCCAAAGGTTAAAAATAATGGTGTTCAAAAACCAGATGGCGCTTTTTGGATTTGTATTCCTGGTGGTGCTTCTCACCAAAGAAGGGATTATCTTTTATTGATTGAAGCATTAAGTAAAACTGCGCTACCTACTCATATTCAATTTATATTTTTAGGAAAATACTATCTTAATGAAGTTATTGATAAAAGCACAACCGAATCTGAATGGTGGAAAAATCACATTATAACATTTGATGAAGAAGTGCCTTACGATATTTTTCATCAATACATACAGCAATCAGATTTTATTTTGCCATTAATAAAAATGGAAAACGATACGATGTATGGACTGGCGCGTATTTCGGGTTCTTTTAATCTTGGCTTAGGATATAAAAAACCTTTTTTATTGCCCGAAAATTATCATGCCAATACCGACCTTTTGCCTTATTCCTTGTATTATAAAAACACAAATCATTTATTGGATATAATCGCGAATAGTGATTCGGATAAATCTTCTATTGCTAAAATTCAACAGAATTATAACACAGGTGATTTTAAAGATTTTAATTTAATGGCAGATCAATTTTGTGCGTTTATTCAAAAATAAATATTTCAATTTATGCAGTTAGTGAGTGTTGTTTTATGCAGTTATAATGGAATAGCATTTATCCAAAGTCAACTAGATAGTTTAGAAGGTCAAACGTATAAAAACATTGAGTTTATTTGCTCTGACAACAATAGTATTGATGGAACAGATATTGTTTTAAAAAATTGGTGTGCTCAAAATCCTTCATCTCGCAAATTCATTTCCTATTCAGAAAAAGGGCTGAATAAAAACTTCTTTAATGCTGTTCAATTTGCTACAGGCAACTACGTTATGTTTTGTGATCAAGATGACATTTGGCTGCCAGAAAAAATAGCGATGTTGGTTTCATTTCACGAAAAGCACAATAAAGCAAGTATGGTTTATTGCTTATCGCAAAAATTCCAAAACCAGATTCCAACGCGTATTAAAAAGAAAAAAATAATACATCTGGAAGGAACGAATATTAAAAAAACGATGTTGGTTTCGCATACACTTGGACATAACATAATGATAAAAAATGAGGTATTGAAAAAGATTCCTGTACCCAATACCGAGGATGTTGCTTATGATTGGTGGATAACGGTTAGTGCAATGTGTTTGGGATATATTGCATGTTTACCTGAAGTATTAACGTATTGGCGACAACACTACAACAATACTACAACTAAAATTAACGAAGGGTTATATTACAAAAGCAGAATACTCTATTTGCAATCTTTCCTGACAAATGATTTGATATCGAATGAAAATAAAAATTGGATTGTAAAAGCAAAGAATAATTTTGAATCGCTAAGATCAAAACGCTTTTCTATTTCAATGTTTTTGTTCCTCTTAAAAAATGCAAAATTTATTTTCTTTTATAAGCGTAAGAAAAATGTTTTTTCAAAATGGATTTCGTTTACAAAATGGGCTTTTAGAATGAGTCACAAATCTTTCAGGATTGATTAAAACAACTCAAGAGTTTTAAAAATTAGTATTTCCCGTTGAATCGCTTTACTATTTTATGGTTTTTAAAAGTGAATAATCTTCTTCCAATTCGCTTTTCCAACCAATCCAGCATTCTATATTTTATTTTTAAATTTTTCTTTTTAATGTCGAGGGTTATGTCCCAATTTTTTTGTTCAATTCTTTCTTTCATAACCAATGGATGTGTTCCTTCAAATCTTTTTAAAGAATCAAATTCATTGTAATCAAAATAATCTTCTGTTTGCATTAAATGTTTTAAGGATTCATCATTATCGTTCCAAAATCCTGCAACATTTTTCTGTTTAATTTTCATTTGCTTCGGATTTTTTACCCAGCCATAATGGTAAACGAAGGCATCTGTTTTTACTACATTTATTTTTTCAGTTCCTTTTCTAAATCCTTGAGCATCACGATATGATTGAATGTTCTTATCGTTTCTGATTATTCGCGTTTCGCAATTATACCATTTTCTACTGTCGCCAACATAATCATACGTGCCATAAAAATGTAAGTAATTTAATAAAATACCTTCAACCGATTTGTCATCTACATATCTTTTCATAGATGCATTAACCAGTGAATGATATTTTTCATGAATAACTTCATCACCTTGAATATAAAATATCCAATCGGTATCTGATGTAACGTGTTGCATTAATTTGTTCGTTTCTACCGCCAATATTTTTCCACCTTTTCGCAAACTCAAATCCCAAGTGGAATGCACAATTTTGATTTTGTCCGAATCGATGTTTTTAATCAACATTTCTGTATCGTCTTCGCCATCACCAATAGATACAATCATTTCATCCACCATGGGAAGTATAGATTTTATCGCTTCCACAATGGGATAATCATTTATAATGGCATTTCTGATAAATGTAATTCCGGTTACTTTCATTTTAATATTTCAGATTATATTAGGTAGCATCAATTTATATGCAATTTATATTATCCACAGACATTAATATTTCAAAGGCAAATTAAATCTTTTTAATTCATAAATTTGAAGAAGTATTACACGATAATTATTGCTTTTAAAATTTAATATCGAATGACAAATCTCATTCCCATTTTCCCCCTTGCTTTGGTTGTTTTTCCAGATGAACATTTGAACCTGCATATTTTTGAACCTCGTTACAAACAATTAATTACAGATTGTTTTGCCAATAAAAAACCTTTTGGTATTCCTGCTGTCATCAACAACAAAATGATGGATTTGGGCATGTTGGTAGAGATAGTTGAAATTTCTAAAATTTACGATGATGGGAAAATGGACATTAAAACAAAAGGGTTATCTATGTTTAAAATTTTGGAAACTATAAAAGAATTACCCGATAAATTATATAGTGGTGCCATTGTTTCTTATCAAAATTCTATCAACGATGGAAATCCTGTTTTGATGAATAAAATACTTGAACTAATTTCAACCTTGCACGAAAAATTGGGCGTTTCGAAAAAGTTTAATAAACCGGATGATGCTTTACAAAGCTTTGATGTTGCGCATCATATTGGGTTGTCTATTGAAGATGAATATCAGTTGTTGGAATACGCACGCGAATTACATCGACAAGAGTATATCAAACGCCATTTGGTAAAAGTGCTTTCTGTAATGAATGAAATGGTTTTATTGGAAAAGAAAATAAAACTAAACGGACATTTTAAAAATCTGGAGGGCTTTGAATTTTAATTTCATAACCTACCAAATAATTTATCCATTTCTTCTTTTTTAAAACTCAAATATGTAGGTTTCCCATTGGGTGTTGTATTTGATATTTCGCATTCAAATAAATCGAACACCAAACTTTGCATTTCTTTTTGCGTTAAAATTTTTCCAGGTTTTATGGCATTTTGTATGGCCATTGAGCGAAGCAATTTTTCGCGTTTAGAATATTTTAATTCATTACTGAAATGTTTGTATTGCTCAATTATTTTTTCAATCGCTATTTTTTCATTACCATGATCAACATCGCCCGGTGTTCCTTGAATGACAAAAGTATTGTTGCCAAAGGGTTCTAGCTGATATCCCAATTCTTTCATATCGTCAAGCATCTCCGTAAGCAATACTGCATCTGATGCCGATAAATCGATGGTTGCTGGAAATAAACTCTGTTGAATGGGAATAGATTTCCCTGAAAGAGCCGCCGAATAACGTTCGTATAAAATTCTTTCGTGCGCATTTTGCTGATGTATCAATAAAAATCCTTCGGCATCCTGAATTAAAATATTGGATTGATGCAATTGCATCACAGGCTGTTCTGATGCATACGTTTTATGTAATGGTTCAAATTGTTTTTGCTGTTCAATCGTTGATGCATTATCCGTTTTTGGCGCTTCATAAAAATCTTTCCAATGTTTTAAATTATCCGATTTTTCAATCAAATGCGCTTGTCCTTTTTGTGTAAACGTTTGGAATAAAGACGAAGATGCCGTTGATGCTCTTTGAGCTTCAGTAACGGGATTGCTTATGGCACTTAATCGCTCAATATTTGGATCTAATTCAAAATCGAGTGTAGGCGTAATGCTAAATTGCGCCAGCGCATGTTTAACCGCAGATTGCACAAATGCGTAAACAATTTTATCGTCTTCAAATTTAATTTCCTGTTTTGTAGGATGAACATTGATATCCAATTGAGCAGGATCAAGATCTATAAATAAGGCATACATCGGAAAACTATCTTTTGGAATCATTTCCGAAAAGGCATTCATAATCGCATGATTCAAATATGCACTTTTTATAAATCGGTTGTTTACAAATAGGTACTGATCGCCTCTCGTTTTTTTTGCCGTTTCAGGTTTTCCCACAAATCCAGTTATGTTTAAATAATCGGTTTCTTCCTGAACACTCACCAATTTGGCATTGTAGCTGTTTCCTAAAATTTGAACAATTCGTTGTTTGAAACTTCCTTTTTCCAAATGAAAAACTTCTTGTCCATTGGATTGCAAGGAGAAAAAAATATTCGGAAAAGCCATCGCAACCCGAATAAATTCATCCATGATATTTCTTAATTCGGCGGTATTGCTTTTTAAAAAATTTCTGCGTGCAGGCACATTAAAAAATAAGTTTTTCATCGCAATGCTCGTGCCTTTATTAAAAGCTACGGGCTCTTGATTAATGACCCTACTGTTTTCGATTTCTATGAAGGTTCCTGTTGGGTCTTCTGCTCTTTTTGTTTTTAGTTCTACTTGCGCTACGGCAGCGATACTTGCCAACGCTTCGCCCCTAAAACCCATCGTTTTTATCCTAAATAAATCGTCTATATTTTTAATTTTTGATGTCGCATGTCGTTCAAAAGCCAAACGTGCATCTGTTTCGCTCATGCCTTTTCCATTATCTATAACTTGCACCAATGCCTTGCCCGCATCATTGATAATCAACTTAATTTCATCCGCATCTGCATCAACTGCATTTTCTAGCAATTCTTTAACCGCACTACCCGGACGTTGTATAACTTCCCCAGCGGCAATTTGATTTGCAATGTTATCTGGTAATAAATGAATGATATCTGTCAAAATCAATGTAATTTGTAGCGCAAAAATAACCAATCCTTTTCACTATTCATTTTATAAAACCATGCGTTTTTTAATAATTATATTCAGCGTTTT
>CANKLV010000093.1 GCA_947483415.1 Chitinophagaceae bacterium | reverse complement strand
TATTTTCCTGGATGTAATGGCATAAATGGAGCACCAAAACAAGCACTAAATGTTGATTTTGGTTCCACCACACCTGCTTCTGTACCTGCTACTTTAGCAGTGTATCCACTAATAAATTGATACATGGCTTGTCCTGGATTTAATTTGCTGATCGGAGGTAAAATTCCATATGCATCTGCCGTTAAAAAGAAAATATTCTTTGGCGTTTTCCCAATTGAAGGGATTAATGCATTATTGATAAAATGTAATGGATAACTCACTCTTGTGTTTTCGGTGATTTTTTTACTTTTGAAATCAATGGTATTTGTTTCGTCAATAAAAGTGATGTTTTCAACCAATGCGCCGTTTTTTATCGCCTTGAAAATTGCTGGCTCTTTTTCTTCACTTAAATCAATTGTTTTGGCATAACAACCGCCTTCAAAATTAAATACACCATCATTGGTCCAGCCATGCTCATCGTCTCCAATCAAACTTCTATTTGGATCAGCACTCAAGGTTGTTTTACCTGTTCCACTCAAGCCAAAGAAAATCGCTGTGTCGCCTTCTTTACCCATGTTTGCTGAGCAATGCATACTCAATACATTTTTCTCTTGAGGGAGGATGTAATTCAAAATGGTAAATATGCCTTTTTTCATTTCACCGGTATATCCAGTTCCACCAATCAATATTATTTTTTTTGTAAAATTTACAATGGAAAAATTATGTTGTCTTGTACCATCGGTTTTTGCATCTGCCTTAAAGTTTGGCGCTTGAATAATATGCCAATCCGGTTTGAAATTTTGCAGCTCTTTTTCTTCAGGACGTAAAAACATATTGTATGCAAATAAATTGCTCCATGGATTTTCATTGATTACACGAATGTTCGAATGGTAATTTGGATCTGCACACGCGCCACAATCTCTCACCCAAATTTCTTTTGATGATAAATAATCCATCATTTTTGTATAAAGGGTATCGAAATATTTACCTTCTATGGGGATGTTGAAATTATTCCAATTTATCGTGTCCTTTGTGATGTCATCTTTTACAATGAATTTGTCTTTTGGACTTCTGCCTGTAAATTCACCAGAATTGATTATTAAAGCGCCAGTATCGTTCAAAACACCTTCTTTTCTGTGGAGCGTTGCATCTATAAGTTCTTGTGGCGTTGATTGGTAATGAACGCTAACAGAATTTGCAATTCCAAGATTTTCGATTGACTTGATTGGCGGTTCCATAATTGTAGTTGATGACATGTTTGTTTTGGTTTGGTTGGTCAACAAATGTAGTAATCATATCTCTATAGTCCATTCTAAAATATCACACTAAAATTAGTAGAAATTTAAAATAACTGTCTTTAAGTTATTAATTTTTGATTTTCTTCTAAATATAATTCGTGCAGTTTGACTAAAATACGCCTAATTTTAAATGAGTTTTATTTTTTAAAAATCATAGAAATTAAGTTTCTATTTTTCAATTATACGATAATAAGGTATCTTGTATTTTTAAAAATAATTTATATCATTAATACCCATTTCAAAACTTGCGAAAATATGCGTAGGTAGGATTAAGGGTATTCAAAGTGACAATTAAAAAAATAAATATTCACACATGAAGTATCTTCCATTAAATTCATCAATTTTCATAAAAAATCGGGAGCGATTTGTTACGCACATGTCGAAAAATGCCATTGCCATTTTCAACAGTAATGATGAATTGCCTACCAATGCTGATCAGGTGTATAAATTCAAGCAGAACTCTGATTTGATATGGTTAACAGGTGTTGAACAAGAAGATACCATGGTGGTTTTATTTCCAGATAATCCAGATCCGAAATTTAGGGAGGTGCTTGTGCTAACCAGACCAAATGAGGTAAAAGAAAAATGGGATGGTCACCGATTAAGAAAGCTTGAAGCAGAAGGTATTTCGGGCATAAAAACAATCATTTGGTTAGACATGCTTGAAGGTTTGTTGCAAGTGTGGGTGCATTTAGCCGATACCATTTATTTGAATACAAATGAAAATGATAGAAGATCTAATTATGTTGAAGTAAGAGATTATCGTTACGCAAGATTAATGCGTGAGCGTTTTCCATTGCATCAATATGAAAGAAGTGCTAAAATATTGAAAGTGTTACGCGCCATAAAAACACCGCTTGAAATTGAAGTGATGCAACAAGCGATAGACATTACAGATAATACATTTAGAAGGTTATTAAAATTTATAAAACCAGGTGTAATGGAGTATGAAATTGATGCCGAAATTTATCATTCGTTTTTATCGCAACGCGCTACTGGTCCAGCTTATGGCTCTATCATTGCATCAGGCGATCGTGCTAGAACATTGCATTATGTAGATAATAACCAAGTATGTAAAGATGGCGAATTGATACTCATGGACTTTGGTGCGGAATACGGAAATTATTGCGCCGATTTATCCAGAACTATTCCTGTAAATGGTAAGTTTTCTAAAAGACAAAAAGAAGTGTATAACGCTTGTTTGCATTTGCATTTGTATGCGGCAAGTATTTTAAAGCCAGGCATAAGCATAATCGACTACACAAAAAAAGTAGGGGATGAGGCAAGTGTTGTGTTTCAGAAAATAGGGTTGATTTCAAAGTCGGATGTTAAAAACGAAGATGCTGACAATCGTGCATTTA
Source organism: Chitinophagaceae bacterium (assembly GCA_947483415.1). Lineage (GTDB taxonomy): Bacteria > Bacteroidota > Bacteroidia > Chitinophagales > Chitinophagaceae > Ferruginibacter. Next base: position 4,347 of record CANKLV010000093.1, on the reverse strand, counting down.
GCAAATATCTTTATCATGGCATATCGCATCATTTGGGTATTGATGTACATGATTTAGGGACAAGAACTGAACCTGTTAAAGTAGGAATGGTATTTACCATCGAACCTGGTATTTATATTGAAGAAGAAAAAATGGGTATTCGCATTGAAAATAATTATTGGATTACAAAAAATGGGAACAAAGATTTGATGAAAAATATTCCCATCACAGTGGAAGAAATTGAAGCATTAATGAAAAAAATAATTCAATAATTAATTTGATGAAAAATATCCCCAATTTATTTACCCTGTTGAATTTGTTTTTTGGTTGTTTGGCCATTGTTTTTGTTTTACAAAATGGCATTGTTATTCATTACGATTTTGAAGGTAGTCAGTTTGTAGACATTCCCGAAAAGATTTGGATGGCTTCATTATGTATAGGACTGGCCGCTGTTATTGATTTTCTCGATGGCTTTGTAGCAAGATTATTAAACGCTAGTTCCGAAATGGGTAAACAACTAGATTCTTTAGCTGATGTAGTTAGTTTTGGCGTTGCACCTTCAATGATTGTGTATCAATTTTTACGCATGAGCTTTGCAACTGCTGAGGGTGGTATAGAAGTGTCTATGATTTTATTAATGCCCGCTTTTATCATTGTAATGGCAGCTGCTTTTCGTTTGGCAAAATTTAATTTGGATACCACGCAATCTAAAGTATTTAAAGGAATGCCTACTCCAGCAGTAGGGCTGCTATTTGCTTCTTTTCCTTTGATTTACTGGACATGCGCTTATGATCAAATATTGTTTTTGTTATTAAATAAATGGTTTTGGTATGCAATGGTATTAAGTATTTCTTTGTTAATGGTCAGCAACATTCCAATGCTGTCCTTAAAAATAAATTTCAAAAACAAGCAAGAATTATTTCCGTTGATTTTATTATTTGTAATTGGAATAATAAGCAGTATTTTTTTTAAATGGATAGCTATTCCAATTCTGTTTGTTAGTTACATTATTTTATCTTTGCTCAACAAAAAAAAGCTATCATGATATTTATTGCACAAATAAAAGTAATGCCTTTAAAAGATTTATTGGATCCTCAAGGTAAGGCAGTATTAGGCGGATTGCACAATTTAGGATTGTCTGGAATTTCGGATGTACGCATAGGCAAACAAATCGATTTGCAAATTGAAGCCAATTCAAAAGAAGAAGCCCATCAAATGGCTACAGATGCTGCCACTAAATTGTTGGCAAATATGGTGATGGAAATGTTTGAAGTAACTATTTTATAATTTATTTTCAACCGATGCTTTATTTGATTCCAACGCCTATTGGCAATTTATCCGATATGACTTACAGAGCGGTTGAGTTGTTAAATGCTGTGGATTTAATTTTAGCGGAAGATACCAGAACTTCATCTGTTTTGCTGAAGCATTACAATATTCACAAGCCCATTTCTTCCTATCATCAACATAATGAACATAAGATAGTTAGTCATTTAATTGATCAATTGTTGATGGGTAAAACGATGGCGTTGATTACAGATGCAGGTACGCCCGGTATTAGTGATCCTGCTTATCTATTGGTTAAAGCATGTGTTGAAAATGGCGTTGAAGTAAATTGTTTGCCTGGTGCAACAGCTTTTGTCCCAGCATTAGTAAACAGTGGATTACCAACAGACAGTTTTTGTTTTGAAGGTTTTCTACCCCTTAAAAAAGGCCGTCAAACATTTTTAAAAAGAATGGCTATTGAAGAAAGAACAATGATTTTTTACGAAAGTCCAATGCGCTTGGTAAAAACACTAAGTCATTTCATAGAATATTTTGGTGCCGAACGCAAATGCAGTGTAAGCCGCGAGTTATCTAAAAAGTTTGAAGAAAACAAACGCGGAACTTTACAAGAGGTGCACAATTATTTTAATGCTAAATCTGTAAAAGGAGAAATTGTGATTGTGGTGGAAGGGAAAAATACAAAATGATTTGGCGTTTGGTGTTTGGCGTTAAATCATAGAAAAGTGATGGATGTGCATTTCTAGATTCTTGTCAATATATTAGATGCTTTATTGCTGGTAGTTCCAACACCAAACGCCAAACACCAAACCACAAACAATAAACAACAAACGTTTTATATGAAACTCAATCATCTATTTTTTATTCTTTGCTTTTTTAATACAACTATTTTATTTGCTCAACCCGAAAGATGGCAGCAGTCGGTGAAATATACGATGAACATTGATGTTGATACGTTGACCAATCGTTTTTCGGGTACACAGAAATTGCAATACCAAAATAATTCAACGGATAAATTAGATAAGGTGTATTATCATTTGTATTGGAACGCATTTCAACCCAATAGCAGTATGGATGTAAGAAGTAGGGAGTTGGGTAAGCAAATGGTAAATGGCAGACAAGATTGGGATGGAAGGGTAAAAGACCGCATTTCAAATTTGAAAGAAAATGAGATTGGGTATCAAAAAATAAAATCGTTGAAAATGAATGGGGTTCCTCAGGCATTTAAGTATCACGAAACGATTTTAGAAGTTATACTTACTACGCCTATTTTGCCCAAATCAATGGTTACATTTGAAATGGAATTTGAAGCGCAAGTACCTTTGCAAGTTAGGAGAAGTGGTAGAGATAATCCCAATACTGGCGTGCGTTACAGCATGAGCCAATGGTATCCTAAAATGTGCGAATACGATTATGAAGGATGGCATCCAACACCTTATGTTGCTCGTGAGTTTTATGGCGTTTGGGGTGATTTTGATGTAACGATCAATATCGATAAAACTTATAAAATTGGTGGAACTGGCGTGTTGGTAAATGCAAAAGAAATTGGTTGGGAATATGATACTGCTGGAACGGAACTAAAAAAGATTTCTACAAATAAAAGATCATGGCATTTTAAAGGAGAAAAAATTCATGATTTTGTATGGGCAGCCGATCCTGATTTTAAGCATCTTTCAAAAAAAATGCCAAACGGTCCAATGCTTCATGTGATTTACAATTACATTCCCAACAATCCATCAAATGATAACGCATGGAAAAAGGTTTTAGATGCAGCATCAACGGTATTGCCATTCATTGAAAGCCATTTTGGAAAATATCCTTACCCTCAATATTCGTTTATTCATGGAGGTGATGGTGGAATGGAGTATGCGATGGCAACGTTGATTAGCTCGGCTTCAATTGGTACTGCATTTCATGAGTGGATGCACAATTGGTATCAAATGATTCTAGGCACCAATGAAAGCTTGTATGCATGGATGGATGAGGGCTTTACCAGTTATGGCGAAGAATTGGTTTCTAATTTTTATGAACATAAAACGTCTATTGCAGAGTATGAAGATGCACTGAAAGAAAATCCAAGCAATGAAAAGTTAAAGAAATTAATATTAAGCTTACCTGAAAATCATTGCGGAGCTTATGCCAATTATTTTTCGTTGGTGAATAGTAAATTGGAAGAACCAATGACCACACATGCTGATCATTACAATAATAACTTCGCATATAGTGTTGATGCCTATTCAAAAGGTCAGGTTTTTGTAGAACAACTCGGATATATTATTGGCGAGAAAAAAAGAGATGAGGTTTTGCTCGAATATTATAACACTTGGAAATTTAAACATCCCAATGCTACTGATTTTATTCGTATTGCTGAAAAAGTAAGCGGTTTGCAATTAGATTGGTATAAAGAATATTGGGTGAGCACTACAAAAACCATTGATTACGCCATTGATAGTTTGTGGGAAGAAAATGGCGCAACAAAAATTAGAATAAAAAGAATAGGCCAAATGCCAATGCCAATAGATTTGAAATTGACATTTAAAGATGGAACTTCTGAAATGCATGTGGTTCCTTTGAATTTAATGTACGGTTCTAAATCAGCAGAAAATAACAATCAGCCTAACATTATAGAAGAATCATGGAAATGGACGCACCCAACCTACACCGTTAGTATCAATAAAAAACTTATAACATTAACTAAAGCTGAGGTAGATCCTTCAAAGCGAATGGCTGATGTAGAAAGGAAGAATAATTTGATTGAGTTGAGTTGGTAAAATATCTGGGTTTTGCCTTTTAATGAAATTACTTATACGGCTGATACAATAAATACTTGTCTTTAAAATGTGGCTCTGGAAATATCTTATCGATGCTCCACACAAAAGGCTTACAGGCGCTTTCTTGTATTTCTTGAGTTAGGTCTCCACCCTTTAAACAAATCAAACCATTTGGTGCGTTTTCGTTTGTAGTTGGATGTTTTTTCATCAATGGTTTACTCCATCTCCATAAATCTTTAAGAGGTGCAACTGCCCTTGAGATTACCGCTTCAAATTTTTGGTCTTTAATATCTTCAGCACGTGTATGTTTTAC
>CANKLV010000092.1 GCA_947483415.1 Chitinophagaceae bacterium | reverse complement strand
TGAAACAAAAAAATAACATCTCCATAATTCATGTTAAAATATCTTTACAAAAAAATAATGAAATTCCTTTTTACCATTTTAATTACCCTGTTTTCATTGCCCATATTTGCTCAAAATTTTTCTATAAAAGGAACGATCATCGATAGCGCTTCACAAATACCTTTTTCTACAGCAACAATCTTTCTAAAACAAAAAAATAATAAGGTTATACAATCAATGCTTTCTGATAAAAATGGAAATTTCTCTTTTGAAACCAATATTACGGAACCGCTAATTATAGAAATCAGTGAGGTTGGTTATCAAACTTTACAAATACCTTTTTCTTCTAACAATCAATTATTTGATGCTGGCATTATTCTAATGAAACCAACTGTTGTTTCATTATCTGATGTTATTATTGAAGGCAAAAAAGCACCAGTGAATTTCAAAGTAGATCGACAAGTTTTTAATGCAAGTCAATTTTCAAATGCTACAAACGGAACTGCAACCGACCTGCTTAAAAATCTACCTTCTGTTTCTGTTAATGGATTGGGCGAAATTTCATTGCGCGGCTCTACAAGCTTTTTGGTTTTAATTAATGGAAAGCCAACCCAAGGCGATGTTGTTTTTATTTTAGGACAATTGCCCGCTGCTTCTATTGAAAATATCGAAATAATTAGTAGTCCGGGCGCTTCCTTTGATGCGGATGGAAAATCTGGCATCATAAACATCGTCACAAAATCCAACATACAAAACGGTTGGATGATTCAAACCAGTGGTATGATTGGCGCACCACCAATTAACGATTTTGAAAATAAACGTATTCCAAATCGCTACAATGCAGATTTTAATGCAGGATATCGTAAAAATAAATTAGACCTCAATATCGGTATAAATTACCTCAGAAACGATAATGCCGGCTATAGAGAAGGTGATGTTTTTACAATAGCCAACAATATTAAAACAAGTTTTCCTAGTAATGGCGAACGTAGTTTTAAAAAATACAATTATGGTTTCCGCTTGGGATTAAACTACCAGTTCAATAAAAGTACAAACATAACAGCTGGTTTTTATACAGGAAAAAAGTACCAAAGCCGCGTTGCCAATTTACAATATGCATTAACCAGAGAAAACCTTTTAACGCTTGATCGAAACAACATAACTTATTGGAATGAAAACGATCAACAAAAACAAGGGAAATTTACATTGGCGAATATTGACCTGAATCATGAATTTTCGAATCAATCTAAAATATTGATTTCTGTTTTGTACGAAGGCGCTAATTTGTATGGCAACACCTTTAACAACAACTTGAAAAGTATCAATTCAGCTGACACGTTACAATACACCATTAACCCATATTCAAACCCATTAAATGCCTTTAGAATCAAATCCGATTTTACCAAAAAAATTAACAATGGAAACTTCCAAATGGGATATCAATATCGTTATGATATTCAAGACGGAAACTTTTTATACAAAACGAATATTTTAGGCAGTAATGATTTTAAAATAGATAGTTTGTTTTCGAGCGGTGTGAAAGCCATTAATCATATACATGCTGGTTATGTACAATACACAGGTTTATTCAAAAAAATCAATTACAATGCTGGTTTGCGTATGGAAGTAACCAACCGAAATTTGTTTTTTTCGACATTAAATAAAACAACAAATATTCAACTCTACAATCTGTTTCCTGCTTTACAAATAAGGTATAAAGCGTTTAATAAAACAACCTTCAAAATTGGATATAACCGAAGAATAAAACGCACCAACAATTACGAATTAAATCCGTTTCCAGAACGCGAGCATGCAGAAACATTGGAACAAGGCGACCCCAAATTACTTCCCGAACTTATCGGCAATTACGAAACAGGAATTGAGCGTAGTTTTAAAAAAGGAAGTTTATTTGCAACAATTTATTATCAAACCACTCAAAACCCAATACAAAGGGTAAACAAAATATTTAATGATAGTATTCTTGTTCGTGCTTTCACCAATGCAGGCAAAGCGGTACAACTTGGTTTAGAAGCCAATTTAAGCATGAAAGTCAACCCGATTTGGTCATTCGTATTTGGTGGAAATGTCTATCAATATCACATCAAAGGAAATATTTTCAACAACAGCATTGCTATAAACAACAGCAGTTGGGTATTTAGCATCAATAGTACCCTAAGCATCAATTTACCTAAATTATGGAGCGCTCAATTGAGTATAAATTATTTATCCAATCGTGCAACAGCCCAAGGAAATGATGGTCGATTTTTAACCCCGCATTTAACCATTAAAAAAACAACTCCTGATAAAAGATGGAGCTTCCAAATACAATGGCTGAACATTGATGCAGGAATGAAACAAAGCAATATACAACGCATTACAACTTCTGGAAAAGATTTTTATACCACAACCAACTACATTTACGAAACCGATCAAATACAATTTTCCATCTCATATAATTTATTAAAAAGAAATCGAAAAATCGTTTTACCTACAAGTGAAATTGGGGAGAAGGAGTTTTAGAGTTGGAGAGGGTTGTGAGGGTTGTGGGGGTTGAAGATTTTCAACCCTTACAAAAGGTTAGGACATTTTCGTCTGCCGATGTTGGTGTTTTCTCTTCATCAAAGTGTATGCTCAAGCTCCCTTCACCTTTGGGGGAAGGGTTGGGGATGGGGGCTTACACCCCCTTTAAAAAACTCTCCCGAATATGATCCACAACATCGATCATGCTTCCGTTTTTTTCAAAAACTTTTAATTGTAAATCAGCGCCTGTACCGGATTCTATAATTTTATGAACATGGCCAATGGCGTGTTTACTGCCTAAATGTGGTACTACATCATCTATGAAATCCAATAGTTCATAGATTAAAGAAATGGTGTTTACTTCTTCTGCTTTACCAAAATCAATCATATTCCCTTCTAATCCATATCTGCTGGCTCTAAATTTATTTTCATTGATTAGGGCTCTGCTGTACATCATAAAATTCAAATTCTGAGCACGTAACTTATACAACTTTGCACAAATCGCCTGAAAAATTGCAGCAATGGCAATGGTGTCGTCAATGGTTAATGGAATATCGCAAATCCTAAACTCCACCGTATTAAAAACCGGATGCACCCGCAAATCCCACCAAATTTTCTTGGGATTGTCGATACAATTGGTTTTAATCAACATCTTTACATAATTGTCGTAATCTTCGATGCTATTAAATAAATCTGGAATTCCTGTGCGTGGAAATTTCTCAAAAACTTTTGTACGATACGATTTGTATCCTGTTAATCGACCTTCCCAAAATGGAGAGTTGGTACTTAAAGCAAACACATGTGGTAAAAAATAACGTGCAGAATTGGCGATATGAATAGCCATTTCTCGGCTTTCCATTCCAATATGAACGTGTAATCCAAATATCAAATTACTTCGCGCTGCATCCTGAAATTCATTTACGATTTCATTGTAACGGGCATGATCTGTAATCAATTGTTTTTGCCAATGGCTAAATGGATGAGTTCCACTCGCGCCTACCCACAACCCCAATGAATTTGCAATGTCGTGAACAGACTTTCTTAAATTGGCTACATCTGTAAAAGCTTCTTCTACATCTTTACAAATATCAGTTCCAACTTCTACAACCGCTTGATGCATTTCTGCTTTTACTTTATCACCAAATATTTTCTGACCTTCAAGTACAATTTTTTGTTCGTGGCTTTTTAATTCTCTAGTTATTGGATCAATAACCATATACTCCTCTTCTACCCCAATTGTAAAGTGCTTATAAGAGGTGTTTACCATAAAAAATTAATTGATTGTTATAAATATATTTTTATACGATGAGATAAAAAAATATTGTGCCGAATAAAATGAGATTATTTAATATTATCAGCAATTAATTTATCGATAATTTGTTCAGTTATATCTGGATAATTCACGTTGATGTTTTGTGGTAAATCTACCCAGTTTTTTATTTGGTTGATATATTCTATTTTAAAACTTTTTAAAACCGGAACCCCTAATTTATTTAAAGCTGCTGCATTACATTGTTGTTCGTACTGCCCTTTCATAGGAATCACCATTAGTTTTTTCTGCAAATACAATGCTTCTGCAGGCGACTCAAACCCAGCGCCACAAAGGATACCTGTGCAGTTCACAATACTTGTAATAAATGCCTCGTTTTGTATCGGGCGAATTTGTACATTTTTTTCTGTGTACATAACTTTAGAATGCTTGCTAAATACTTCCCAATTCACCTGCGGAATTTCGCTTAATATTCGAATAATAATATCATCTCCATAAGCCGGTAAATACACGGTGTAATGTGGATGCTTCACCGGATTAGCAGTTCTTATTTGACTTCTTATAACCGGTGAAAATATATTTTCATCATAATTTTCAAAATGAAAACCATAAGCTTTTGTAAAAGGTGCATAAAACCTTAATACAAGGTTTCCAATGATATCAAATGTTTTCGGCTTAGGCGCGTTTTTATTAATTACGGCAGATTGATGACTCAAACCAATACATGGTTTCTTTTTTATTTTACATGCCCATGTGCTTACAGGTTCAAAATCACTTATGATTAAATCGTAATCATCTACGGGCAAGCTTTTTATTTCGCGAATCAAATTACGCAGATTGCATTTTTTATACGTTTCAAATAAATCAATGCCGCCTTTTTTGCCAAAAATAAAACTGAGTCCTTTAAATTTATATCTTATGCTGTAAGGCAAATCTACATCTGCTTGTATGCCACTTACTAAAATATCTAAATCCCCTTTTTTTTGTAAAATTGGAATTATATCACGCGCTCTAGATACATGCCCATTACCCGTTCCTTGAATTGCATAAAGAATTTTCATTGATTTATAAAACTTTAAGATTGTCGTGTAATGTTCTTTTAAATATAAGTTTTCATAAAAGTAAAAATTCGAAATTTAAAATTAAAAATTATTGATTTTTTGATTTTTATTTACTCGCCTCAATCGGCATGCTTTTTTACTTTTTTCTTTTTACTTTTTATTTTTTGTATCTCACTTTTTACTTCTAACTTTTATCATCGTTTTCTTCATCACTTTTCATCAGCTTAAACTCCTGAACCATATTGTCGAACAATTGATTGTTGTTTAATTCCTCTTCTTCTTTTTCTATTTTCATTGCATTTTTATACTCTTCAACATCAAAATGATGGATTTCCCATTCACCAGAATTATATTCTAACGCAGTTAAATTTTCTATCCAATCGCCGCTATTCAAATAAACAATAGATCCTTTTGCATTGCTGATTTCCCTAATTTCTGGATGGTGAATATGACCACATACCACATAATCATAGCCATTATTAATGCCAATTTCGGCAGCCACTTCTTCAAATTTATTGATAAACTTCACCGCACCTTTTACGCCATTTTTAACTTTTTTTGACAAAGAAATTTTTCCCTTTTTAAACACTTTTTCTGAAATGAAATTTACAAAACGGTTGATTAATATCAACAAATCGTATCCTAAGCCTCCAAGTTTGGCCAGCCATTTACTGTATTGCATGGTTACATCAAATACATCCCCATGAAAAAACCAAGCTTTTTTATTGCCTTCCAAATCTAAAATCACTTTGTTTACTATTTCCATTCCACCCATTTCAAAACCAACAAACCTGCGCAACATTTCATCGTGGTTTCCAGTAATGTAGTACATTTTAATGTCCTTACCCATCCAGCGCATCAAATGCTTTACCACTTTCATGTGCGATTTAGGCCAATATCTTTTATTGAAATTCCAAATGTCTATAATGTCTCCATTTAAAATAACCGTTTGTGGTTTTATAGATTTAAGGTAATACAATAGCTCTTTTGCATGGCAGCCAACTGTGCCAAGATGAATATCAGACAAAACTAAAATTTCAACTTTGCGTTTTTGAACCTGTTCCATTTTTTGAGATTGTTCCATTTTTATTAATTAAATAAATTTAATGCATTTTCTATGAATTTATTCAACCCAATCTGCAATAAAAATGTTGGTATCTCTTGTGCCTCCATTATTTCTATTGCTGCAAAAAACAATTTTTTTACCATTATGACTTATCATTGGAAACGCATCAAATCCTTTGTCACGCGAAATCTTTTCAATATTAGTTCCATCCAAATTCATCATATACATGTTGAATGGAAATCCTCTTTTATATTCATGATTGCTGCAAAAAATAATCTTATCGCCTTTTCTGGTAAAATTTGGCGCCCAATTGGCCTGAGTTAAACGTGTAAGCTGTTGTGGATTTGAACCATCGGCATTAGCCATCCAAACTTCCATATTAGTTGGCGCTACTAAATTTTCGGATAGCAGTGATTTGTATTCTGTGATTTCAGTTTCTGTTTTTGGACGAGAGGCACGCCATAATATTTTTGAACCATCTGGACTAAACCATGCACCACCATCATAACCCAATGTATTTGTAATTCGTTTTACGTGCTTGCCATTTAAATCCATGGTATACAGCTCTAAATCACCATCACGCATAGACGTAAACACCATTTTATCGCCTTTAGGAGATATCGTTGCCTCTGCATCGTAACCTTTGTTTTTGGTCAATTGCTTTACAATTTTTCCATTCAAATCTGTTTTGAAAATATCGAAGCTTTCATAGATTGGCCAGATGTATTTATTACCATATTTTTTTCTATCGGGAATTGGCGGACAACTGTCACTTCCAAGAAAAGTAGACGCATAAAGTAAATGTTGATTGTCGGGATAAAAATAAGCACAAGTGGTTCTACCCTTTCCCGAACTAATTAACTTAGGCTCAAAAGCCTCATCCACATTTGTAGGAATTTTACCCATCCAAATTTGATCACAAAAAATACCTTCCTTCGGGTTTGTTTTTTGAAAAATTAAATATTGATCATCATAACTAAAATACGCCTCCGCATTATCACCGCCAAACGTTAGCTGCCTGATATTTACGAAATGATTTTCTCCAGGAAAATGAATCGTATCATATGGTTTAGCATTGTTCTGTGCATACAAATTAATACTCGTTA
>CANKLV010000091.1 GCA_947483415.1 Chitinophagaceae bacterium | reverse complement strand
TTGACATTTTTTCCTGCAACCAATTCAAAGGCTACTTTCATAGCTGTTTCTGTAGAACTGGCCTCATTTCCATGAACATTATAGCTTAACCAAACGATGGTTGGCATATTCAAAACGGCTGGCTTATCCAACAATTCGCCAGAAAGACGCATGCTGTTTTTACGAATTTCTTCTATATTCTTTATATTTTCAGCAGATGAAATGATGGCAAAAATGAGTGATTTGTGTTCATTGGTTTCACCATATTTCTTTACGATTACTTTATCACTCGCTTCACTTGCCAATGAATTGAAATAATTGACAACCTGGTAATGTTCCGTATAATACGACCCCAATTTGTACCCCAAAAATGAATCCGGACTTTTAATGCTTTGAGCACTTAAAAAATAACTACAGAAAAATAGGAAAAGAGTAAATATAAATCGCATGAATAATAATTTTAAATTTTGAGAACTATAGTTTAAAAATATAAAGATTAAAAGTATGAAATAGCCACAATAAAATTTCCAATACCAAGCGATAATTGTAAAAGATGGGATTCAATATGACCAAAAACAACCTATTTTAAATGATTTAATGGCAACCAAAAATTGAAGATATTAATTAAAACAAGTTTTAGACTTTCTAAAATGGAGAATCAACATTTTTGAATTATCAATTTCGACTTTTCCATTACTGCATAAAATATTGTAAAAAAAGTTGAATTTGATTTAAATTGGGTTCATCTTATAATTTGATTGGTTAATTTTACAAATAACCCAAAAAAACTGAAACGATTTTTTAAAATATTGTCCCGCGTTATTATCGTACTCCTATTTTTATTATTTAGTTTGTACGGGTTACTTCATGTACCTTCTATTCAAACTTGGCTTGTAAAAAAAGTTACGACTGACTTATCTAAAAAGTTGCATACAAAAGTTTCTATTGAATCTGTAGATTTTACTTTTTTTTATAAACTACAATTTAAAAAACTATTGATTGAGGATCGTTCAAAAGACACCTTGCTATATGCGGGTTCGGCAATGGTAAATGTGAATGATTGGTTTTTCACGAAAAATAACATCAATCTAAAAAACATTCAATTGGATGACGCTACATTTAAAGTTCAAAGGCGTTCAAAAGAATGGAATTACCAATTCATTTTGGACTACTTCCAGGATACAATAAAAGATAACAGCAAATCTAATTTGATTTTAGATTTAAAAAAACTTCGGGTAAAAAATCTGCGTTTCATTTCATCAGATTATTGGATTGGAGAAAATATGAATGCTTCAATAGAAGATTTGGATGTCAATATCAAGAAAACGAATTTCAAAAAAAATGAGTATAAAATAGAACAAATCAATTTAATTAAACCCGTCTTTTCGTTGTACAACTATGATGGATCAAGAACATTGGCAGAAAAACTAAAATTACATTCTGCAAATAAACCTAAAACTGAAGAAAAAAATACACTACTGGTTTCCATCAAAAAAATAAACATTCAAGATGGTATGTTTATGAATGATGAATTAACAATACGAAAAAAATACACCGATAGATTTGATGAATTGCATTTTAAGTTTGACAAAATAAATGGAACTATTGAGGATGCAGTTATAAACGATGATCAACTTACGGCAAAAGTAAATGTAAAAACAAAAGAAAGTTGTGGACTTAACATTAAAAAACTGGAAGCAAATGTAAAAATGAATAACAATGTAATGGAGTTTAAAAATTTGGACATCATTACAAACAAAAGTAGAATTGGCAATTATTATGCCATGCATTACGTGAATTTCAATGAGGATATGAAAAATTTCATCACTAATGTTAAGTTAGAAGGTGATTTGAAAAAATCAGATGTACATACGGATGATATTGCATTGTTTGCGCCTGAACTTAAGGATTGGCATAGACTAGTACAAGTAAATGGATTGGTAAATGGAACGATAGATCATCTTAAAATAAAAGATGCTTATTTAAAATCGAAGGAAACGATAATACAAGGGGACTTGAATTTGAAAAACATTCCAGATGTAAACCATATTTATTTGGTATTTAATTCTACAGGATCAACAACTAGTTTTAAAGAACTCACACAATTTATCCCTTCAATTTCAAAAATAAAACAACCTCAACTAATGCGTTTGGGGAATATCTATTTTAAAGGACATTTTACAGGATTTTTAAACAATTTCGTTGCAGATGGAAATATCAATACCGATTTGGGCAATATTCAAAGTGATATTAAAATTGAATTACCAGAAAAAGGAATTCCAACCTATGAAGGAAACATAAAAACTACTGGGTTTAATTTGGGTGAATTTATAGACAACAAACTATTTGGTAGAATTTCTTTAGATGGAAATATTGAAGGATCTGGCTTCGCGATCAACAACATAAAAAATAGCTTTAATGGCAATATCCCTCAATTTGAATTTAATGGCTACAACTACCAAAATATAAAAACAAATGGCAATTTTAAAAACAACAAATTCACGGGAAGCATAAGCATATTGGATTCTAACTTAATAATAAATAATCTTGCTGGAGAAATCGGTTTTTATCCAGAAAAAATAGATTTCAATTTACAAGCAGATGTTGAAAAAGCAAATTTGAAAAACTTACATCTATCGAAAAAAAATTTGTCGTTTGGTGGAAAATTTAATTTGAATTTTAGTGGAAGTAATATTGATGACTTTTTGGGACAAGCCGAGATTTTAGATGCTAATTTGTGCAATGAAAATAATAAATTATCCTTTAAAAAAATAATACTAAGTTCTTCAATCGAAGGAAATGTTAAATCCCTATCCCTGGTTTCTAATGAAATAAATGCATCTATTTTGGGTAAGTTTAAAATAATGGAATTGCCTGATGCCTTCAAATTGTTTTTACATAAATATTATCCAAGCTATATCAGCGAACCTAAAAAAAATATCAGCAAACAAGAATTTGAGTTTGATATAAAAACGAATAACATACAAGACTATTTGAGATTAATCAATAAAAATCTATCCGGCGGCAATAACGCAAATATAAAAGGCAATTTAAACCTAAGTAAAAATGAGCTAAATGTTCAGGCCGACATTCCTGATTTTGAATATGAAGAAAAAAAGTTTAGTTATATAAAGATTGACGGAAAAGGGAATTTTAATAATCTGTCTGCCAATATTGATGTTGAACAAATCATGTTTTCGGATAGTTTAGTATTCCCCAACAGCCAATTGTCATTTACATCCAAAAATGACAGTTCCGAAATTGCATTGAAAACAAGTACGAGTGGCACAATGAACGAAGCTGATTTGCATGCTTTGGTAACCACATATTCTGATGGTGCATCGATGCTTTTTTATCCTTCTACATTTATCATCAATGAAAAAAAATGGCAACTCAAAGAAAATGGAGAAATTACTTTGAGGCGGAATGTTGTTAGTGCCAGCCAAATAAGTTTAGCGCATGATGAGGAACGTATTTCCATTTCAACAAGTTTGGATGAAATCAATAACCATTCCAATATAAAAGCAGAACTGAATGATATTATGTTGGAGGATTTCATTCCATTATTTTTTACCAATCCAGAAATAAAAGGGAAACTATCAGGGACAGTAAATGTGAACGATCCATTTGGAAAAACAGACATTGATTTCATGGGTAAAGTGGACAGCTTGATGATAGAAAAAAAATTGGTTGGAAGCATCTTCATGAATGGGATTTCAAATGGGCAAACTGGCTTGGTAGAATACAGAGCGAAAAGTAACGATACGTTGAACATATTTGAACTTGAAGGGCAATACAATTATAAAGACAGCAGTGAGAAGCAATTGGTGACTTCCATTAAAGGAAAGAAAATAAATCTGTCGTTATTAGAACCATATTTGAGTGATGTATTTTCTCAATTGGAAGGAGAAGCAACAACTGAACTTGTAATTTCTGGCGGACCGAAAAATAGGACAATTGTTGGAAATGCAATGATCAATAATGGCATCCTAAAATCTGAATTTACTCAAGTGCGTTATTTTGTAAATCATCAACAGATTATTTTTAAAGCAGATGAAATAAATTTTAATTTAATCAGCATTAGCGATTCATTAAAAAACACAGCAATTTTAAATGGTAATATAACACACCATTTTTTCGATGATTTCGAATTCAAGAATCTGGTGGTGGAGTCTGATAAATTATCTTTATTAAACACAACAAAACGCGACAATGCGCAATTTTATGGCAATGTTATTGGCAATGTAACATTCAATTTAAATGGAAAATTGAATAATTTAAAATTAAATATTACGGGCGAACCAATGCGTGTAGATAGTAGTCATGTATACATTTCTACTTCTGATCAAATGGAAACCAATACGGTAAATTATATCGATTTTGTAAAATTCGGAAAAGAAATAAAAGAGAAATCTAGTGGTGAAAAGACCAATTTTCTTATCTCGCTAAACATCAAAGCAAATCCCGCATGTAAGGTGGATGTCATATTAGATGAGGAAACAGGTGACGTAATAAAAGGTCAAGGAAATGGAAATTTCGCCATTAGTTTTGGAAATGTTGAGCCATTAAAAATCAGGGGAAATTATGCGCTCACAAAAGGAGAATATACCTTTAATTTTCAAACATTTCTCACCTACCCTTTTACCCTTAATCGTGGAAACATATCTTGGAATGGCGACCCTTATCAAGCTTTGATTGATATCGATGCAAACTATGATGCTAAAAATGTAGACTTAAGTGTGCTGTCATCGAATACTGGTTTTGTACAAAAAGCGAACATAAAAATCATTGCCCATTTATCTGGGGTATTGCAAAAACCAACCGTAAAATTTGATTTCGAATTACCTGAAAACAGTGAGGCAAAAAGGAACGACATCATTGTAAAGCGACTTGCAGAGTTTAAAAATGATGAAAATGAAATGAATAAACAAGTAGCGAGCTTATTGTTATTCAATACCTTCATTATCGGCAATCAAAACTTTTTAACACAGGGAAATGCCAGCACGTTAATCACCAACACCATTGGTGGAATGGTATCTAGTTTGTTAACTACATTCTTTAATAAAGAACTTGAAAAAGCAACCAAAGGAATATTATCAACTTACATAGACATCAACCCAACATTAGATTTGCAAAAAAGTGCATCATCGCTACAAGCCAATATACGCGCAGGTTTAAAGATACTACTAAACAAAAGACTGGTGATGCTTGTAGGCGGAAATTTAGATTATAACAACCCTACATATACGCAGCAATTGGAGAGAAAGGGATTATTAACGCCAGATATTACCATAGAATGGGCGATAAATAAAGATGGTTCACTTCGTGTAGTTGGTTTTAACAGAAGCAGTATAGACTTTACACTAAATCAAAGAAACCGTTCGGGTTTGCAGCTTTCTTACAGAAAAGACTTGAACAGAATAACTGACATTTTTAAAAGTAAAGAAAGAATAGCTGCGGAAGATTCAATGCAACTTTCACCGAAATAAAATATTTGAAACACTATTGACCTTTTAAAATATGGTGTCCTAATTTATCTCTTTTTGTAAATAAATATTTCTCGTTATGTTCATTAGGTTCTATTTCAATTGATACCGAAGAAACCACTTCAAGTCCATAACCTAAAATACCTGCACGTTTTTTGGGGTTGTTGGTCATTAAAATCATTTTAGAAACGTTTAATGCCCTTAATATTTGCGCGCCAATTCCATAATCGCGCTCATCCATACCGAAGCCAAGTTTTAGGTTTGCCTCAACGGTATCAAAACCTTCTTCTTGAAGTTTATAGGCCTTTAATTTATTCACTAAACCAATACCCCTTCCTTCTTGATTCATATACAGCACCAATCCTTTCCCTTCTTTTTCAATCATCTTCATAGCATGATGCAATTGATCGCCACAATCGCAGCGTAATGAGCCCAAAATATCGCCAGTCATGCAACTGCTGTGCACACGCACCAAAACGGGTTCATCTTTTTCCCAACTGCCTTTTTTTATGGCCAAATGTGTTTCGCCTGTATTAATTTGTGTAAAAGCAATCAAATCAAAATCGCCAAAAATGGTTGGCATTTTTACTTCTACTTCTTTTCGAATAAGCGTTTCTGTTTCTAAACGGTAAGCAATCAAATCTTTTATAGAAATGATTTTCATATCAAATTTCTCGGCGATCAATTTCAATTCTGGCAAACGTGCCATGCTGCCATCTTCGTTCATAATTTCAACCAAAACACCCGCGGGATCAAAACCTGCCAATTGAGCTAAGTCAATCGTAGCTTCTGTATGCCCAGCCCTTCTAAGTACACCGCCTTTTTTTGCACGTAATGGAAAAATATGACCTGGTCTTCCTAGGTCTTCTGGTTTTGTATCTTTATTGATTAACGCCTGAATGGTTTTAGCCCTGTCATGTGCCGAAATGCCCGTAGTACAGCCGTCGCCAATTAAATCTACACTAACCATGAAAGCGGTTTCGTGCAAGGAAGTATTATCCGGAACCATGGGTTGCAAATTAAGCTCAACACAGCGATCTTCTGTAATTGATGCACAAATCAAGCCCCTACCGTGCGTACTCATGAAATTTATAATCTCTGGCGTTACGTTATGCGCAGCAGTAATAAAATCACCCTCATTTTCACGATCTTCATCATCAACAACGATAATCATTTTACCATTTCTAATATCTTCAATAGCAGATTCTATAGTATTTAACATCTTCTAAAAATTATTCGTAAAGGTAAAGATGATTTGTGGAAGTTTGGGGAGGAAGTTTGAGAGGTTTGGGAGGTCTTAGATGTTCAAAAGGTTCAATATGTTCAATGGGTTCAAAAGGTTTGGGATTTTCGTCTGCCGATGTTGGTGTTTTCTCTTCATCAAAGTGAATGAATACGCTCCCTTCACCTTTGGGGGAAGGGTTGGGGATGGGGGCTAATCGCGCATGAAACAAAAAAATAACATCTCCATAATTCATGTTAAAATATCTTTACAAAAAAATAATGAAATTCCTTTTTACCATTTTAATTACCCTGTTTTCATTGCCCATATTTGCTCAAAATTTTTCTATAAAAGGAACGATCATCGATAGCGC
>CANKLV010000090.1 GCA_947483415.1 Chitinophagaceae bacterium | reverse complement strand
TTTCCGCCAATTATACAAGGAAAGAAGCATGCATTTGAGTAAATAAACTTCAGTGCAATTTAGTATTCGGATGTTTATTTTTGGGCATGCTTTCTACAATCCCACTATGGAAACAAGCGCCTCTTATTAGGGTTATAATTCCTATGTCTATTGGTATTATGGCGCAATGGTATTTTCCAATTCCAATAAATTGGTTGCTAATTTTATTATCTGTTTGCTTACTTAATTTTTTCTTTTTTTATTCGCTTTCCATTCCGCTTCGTTTTAAATTTCGGTATGTACAATCTGTTTTGCTAATAAGTATCATTCTGTTTATAGGAATGATTTTAACATGGAATAAAAATCTCCATCATCATAACAATTGGTATGGAAATTTTTATAAAAAAGAACAAGCTATTCTGGTTAGGATTGATGAACCTTTAACTGAAAAAGACAAAACCTACAAAACCATTTTATCTGTAAAAAAAATGGTTTCGGATGATAAACAATATAATGCTTATGGAAATATTTTGGTCTACTTTAAAAAAGGAAATAAAGCGACGAATTTAAAATACGGAGATCTCATTTGTATAAAAAAACCTTTGCAAAAAATTACCAATTCTGGAAACCCAGGCTCCTTCAACAATCAGCAATATCAAGCCTTTCAGCAAATTTATCAACAAGTATATTTAACTGATAATGATTATATCAAAACAGATAAAAACGAAGCGGATAAATTATGGAAAACGGTTTATGGGCTTCGCGATTTTACCCTAAATGTATTGAAGCAACATCTCTCCAATAAAAATGGAATACTTGGCATTGCAGAAGCATTATTAATTGGTTATAAAAATGATCTCGATGCTAATCTTACCAAAGCATATAGTAAAGCAGGTGTGGTGCACATCATTGCCATTAGCGGATTGCATCTGGGATTGATTTATGGATTACTACTTTGGCTATTGAACAGAATCCCTTTTTTAAATAAAAACGAGTTTATAAAAGCGTTGATTTTGTTAGGTTGTTTGTGGATGTTTTCGTTGATGACGGGAGCTTCAGCTTCTGTATTACGCAGTGCGGTTATGTTTACGTGCATCATCATTGGAAACGTGATGAATCGAAAAGCTTCGATATATAATTCGCTTGCTGCATCCGCATTTTTGTTGCTTTGTTATAACCCATATTTAGTTTGGGATGTTGGATTTCAGTTGAGTTATCTAGCCATTACTGGAATTGTTTGGTTGCAAAAACCAATACAAAATTTAATCAGTCCCAATAATATAATAATGACAAAAATTTGGGAAATGGCATCCATTACTATCGCAGCTCAGATCATTACATTTCCAATTTGTGTGTATTATTTTCATCAATTTCCCAATCTATTTTTACTGAGCAACTTAATTGCCGTTCCATTATCTACCATCATCTTATTTGCAGAAATATTTTTAGTGCTATTTTATAAATTTTCATTTTTTGCAAAGCTGATTTCTACATTTATTTTTTATGCTATTCAATTTTTAAATGAAGCCATTTTGCAGATTAATAATATTCCATTTTCAATTTGGGATAATATTTATGCAGATGCTTGGAGCACGATTTTTTTATATGGATTTGTTGTGTTTGGGATATATTGGATGTTAAATCATCAAAAGCAATTTTTTAAACTATCCCTTTTAAGCAGTTTGTTATTTTTTGGAAATCAAACTTTTGCAGAAATCAACGCGCTTCAACAACATCGGCTAATTATTTACAACCATTCGAATCAATTGGCTATTGATTATTTAAATAGAAATAAATACCAATTTATAGGAGATGATTCTATAAAAAATGATGAAAAAACTATTTCAAATGTATTAAAACCTTCCCGAATTTATTACCGAGCCAATATTCCTCTAGAAAATAACAAGAACTTTTCTTTTTATAAAAATGTAACCTCAATTCACTATAAAAGAATAATGATATTAGATAGTACTTACTGTTTTGCTCCTATAAAAAACAAAATAGATATTGATGTCCTTATTGTTTCAAAAAATCCAAGATTAAGTTTCCATGAAATTTTATGTGTAATTCAACCAAAGATTATTGTTTTTGATGCATCTAACAGTTTGTGGAAAACAACAAAATGGAAAAAAGAATGTGAAGCGTTAAATTTGCATTTCTTTTCAATTAAAGATCAAGGTGCATTTGTGATGAACATTCAATAATTATTATACTTATCAATATTTAAGATGAAAAAAATTCAATCCGCATTAATTTCTGTTTTTTATAAAGATGGTCTTGAGCCAATTGTACAATGTTTACATCAACATGGTGTAACGATATATAGTACTGGAGGCACCAGAGATTTTATTGAAAAATTAAACATCCCTTGTGTATCTGTAGAGAGTTTAACCGGCTTTCCTTCGATATTAGGTGGCAGAGTGAAAACCCTTCATCCGCTTGTGTTTGGTGCCATTTTAGGCAAACGTGCTGATGAAGTACACAAGGCAGAAATGCAACAATATCAAATACCAGAATTTGATTTGGTTATGGTGGATTTATATCCTTTTGAAGAAACTGTAAATAGTTTTAAAAATCAAGAACTATTGGATGAAAGTCCAATCATTGAAAAAATAGATATTGGTGGGCCATCGATGATTCGTGCTGCTGCTAAAAACCACCAAGATGTAACGGTGGTTGCTGCAAAAAGAGAATACGAATTGTTACATCAATTTTTAAGCACACAAGATTGTTCTACAAGCTTTGATCAACGTAGATTTTTAGCCATAAAAGCATTTGATGTTTGTAGTCATTACGACAATGCGATTTCTAATTATTTCAATCAAACCAATTTTTTTACCCCATTTAACAAAGAAAAGCGCAGTTTACGATATGGTGAAAATCCACATCAACCTGCAGCGTTTTATGGCAATTTAAACGAAGTATTTACACAACTAAATGGCAAAGAATTATCCTATAATAATTTAGTAGATGTAGATGCGGCGATACAAATCATTCAAGAATTTTCATCTACTACATTTGCCATTATAAAACATACCAATGTTTGCGGAATTGCACAAGCCAACACGTTGAAATCGTCGTGGGATTTGGCTTTGGCTGGTGATCCCGAAAGTGCATTTGGTGGTGTTTTGGTTTGTAATGAGGAAATAGATGTAGAAACCGCAATTACTATCAATGAATTGTTTTTTGAAGTGTTGATTTCGCCTAAATTTGATGAGGAAGCATTGCGTATTTTATCAACTAAAAAGAATAGAATTTTACTTCAACTTAAACAAACCGATTTACCTAAATCACAGTTTAAATCTTTATTAAACGGTGTATTAATTCAGGATAATAATATTGGAAATTTTGTAGAATGGAAAGAAGAAGGTGGAAGAAATGCTTCTGATGAAGAAAAAGAGGATTTAATGTTTGCCAATCTGGTTTGTAAACATTTAAAAAGTAACGCGATTGCTTTGGTAAAAAACAAACAATTGATTGGTAAAGGATGCGGACAAACCAGTCGTATCGATGCTTTAAGACATGCCATAGAAAAAGCAAAACAATTTAATTTTGATTTGAAAGATGCCGTATTGGCAAGTGATGCATTTTTCCCTTTTGATGATTGTGTAAAAATTGCCCATGAAGCAGGAATAACTGCTTTTATACAACCGGGAGGTTCAATCCGTGATGCAGATTCTATCAACTATTGCAAAGAACAAAACTTGGTGATGGTTATAACAGGACAAAGACATTTTAAACATTAATTTGAACAACGACTCAATAAATAAATCTTCAGCTGGCGGGTATTTTGCATTAGCCACCACCAGCATTTTATGGGGCACAACATGGGTAGCAAGTAAAGTTGCGGTTGAGCAATTGCCTGGCCTTCAAGTAGCTTATATACGACAGTTTATTGCAGGTACATTATTCATCTGTTTTTTTTCATTCGTTAAAAAAATTCCGTTACCCAATTGGAAAGATTTTAGAATTATTATTCTGATGTCGATACTAATGTTTGTAATTGCCAATGGGTTAAGCAGTTGGGGATTAAAATATTTACCTACCGGATTAGCCGCTTTAATCGGCGCGTTATCTCCCTTAAGTGTTGTTACTATTGAATGGGTATTCTTCAAAAAAAGAAATGTTTCTACATTAACTTTTATTGGATTGATTTTAGGTATTGCTGGTGTTGGATTTGTTTTTTATAAAAATATGTTTGGTAAAATAGATGGTGATTTAATTTTAGGTTTATCACTTTCCATTGTGGCGATGTTTTCTTGGAGTTTGTGTACCGTGTTTTTATCTCGAAATAAAATTGGCCTAAATCCGTATTATTCGTTGGGTTGGCAAATGATAATTGGTTCATTGACGTTGTTTACCATTGTACATTTAACACAAAATCCAATTCCAATTACGGAAATCAACGCTAGATCTTGGATGGCTATTTTTTATTTAATTGGAGCTGGCTCATTGTTAAGTTTTATTGCATTTATTTATTCACTCAAAAAATTACCGCCTGCTATATCTTCATTGTATGCTTATATCAATCCAATTGTAGCCATGATTAGCGCATCCATTTTATTACAAGAAAAACTTACGCTTACCATTTTAATGGGAACAATTGTTACGTTGATTGGAGTTTATATTGTAAATCACAGTATCAAAAGAGATCAGGAGAAAATTATTATAGAGCCTGAGATATAAATTTTGCATACATTTCTCTCCAACCTGCAAAAGACTTATCCGTTCCAATAAAATTGTTGTGAAAAATGGGCACAAATAATCCATCTGCTGATGCGCAAATATTTTTGTAATACATTATTTCCTCAAAACTTTTTTCAGCGTCTTGGTCTTGTTCGTAAAAACTATTGGCATCCATAAAACAGAACGGAATTATTTTTAAAGAGGTCATGGTTTCTTTAGATAAATTATACCAATAAAAACTTCCAGCAAATGAAGCCCTGAAACCGTTGATGCTGCCATATCCCATGCTGAAATCTTTTTTAATGCCACATTCAATCAAGCGTTCGTAGCCTTCTGGCAATGTAAAATGTATATAATGATGGCGCGAGTAAAAAACTGGCTCTTGCGTGATGGATTCAAGCGATTTTTTTTCATCTTTTAAATGCCTGATATTTTTTTTACTTTTCCAAGATGGATGTAACCCTATTTTATATTTATTAAGATGTTGTTTGATTAAATTTTGCATCGGGTTTCGTTTCAATGAAATGTTTTTATCAAACTGATTAACTGAATTTGCCACCAAGAAAAAATAATAAATATCCAGTTTTAATGGCTCATGTATTTGATCTAAAAAAGCATACGAATCAAAAGGATCTTTTTTTAATTTAAGCATTACATATAATCGTTCCAAACTGGGCTGCTTTATAAAACCGCCAATATTTCGTAAAAACCCTTTGTTTTTATACGACCAAGCCATGTCAATATCATACGTTAATATGGTTTGGAATGATTGGGTTGTAATGTCTATGTTCGGGAACTTGCTCAGCATCAATTTTCCAAAATGTTGGATCCAAAAATTGATAACTGGTTTTTGTAAAAAATTATTTCTAAACGCGAGTGAATTTTCATGCGCATAGCGACCAAAAATATCTTTTTCGTGTGGTAAATATTCTTCGTATCTGCTGATTAAATAAAATGAAGCTGCAAAAATATCAAACGCTACATCTGCATCTTTTACATAAAAAAAAGCAGGATTCCCATGGGCTTCAAAACACTGTATGTGCTGAGACTTGATTTCTGTTTCAAATAGTATCCCATGTGGCTTTATATGAAAAGTATGGGATTCAATTTTTTCATTGCTGTAATTGATTACAACCTGATTTTGATCTAAACAGTCTGATTTATTTGTGGTAATTACATAATCCAATCCCAACTGTTCTTTTAAAATAAAATGACAGATATAGTTTAAACGTGCAGTAATTTTATGGGTGTAGAGCAGTATCATATTGAATTTGAGTAAACCAATAACTCAACTAATATAACACTTTATTTGGAATTTTCAATTGAACCAATTGTATTATTTCTTCTCTCGATCTTTCCAAAGTTGATTAAATGTTTTATCTGTGAAATTCAAATCGCCTCGGGATGCCGTCCATGAAGTAAATAATTTATTTACAATTTTGTTTTTCATTTTTGAATTTCCGAGATTTAAAAAGCTTCGATGTAAGTTTGAAACTTTCCAAACTTTCCAAGCAATTTTCTCCGACAAATCTGTATTTCCTTGTTCTATAGATTCATGTCGATTGTCGAGTAATAATTCGTGTAGGTTAATTTTAACCGAGCACACTTCGGTACAATTTCCACATAATGAAGATGCATAACTGAGGTGCTTAAACGATTCTAATCCTTCTAAATTGGGTGTTATCACACTGCCGATTGGACCGCTGTAAGTAGCACCATAACTATGTCCGCCAATATTTTTGTATACCGGACAAGCATTCAAACAAGCACCGCAACGAATGCAATAAAGACTTTCCCTTTGTTTTGGATTTTTTAAAATATTGGTACGTCCATTATCCAATAAAATCACAAACATTTCTGTTGGGCCATCCGTTTCATTGGGCTGTCTTGGACCAGTAACAATAGTGTTATAAACGGTAAGTTGTTGTCCTGTACCAAACGTACTAAGTAAAGGCCAAAATAAAGCAAGGTCGTTTAAAGAAGGGATTACTTTTTCGATACCAACAACAACAATATGTGTTTTGGGGAATGCACAACTTAATCTTGCATTTCCTTCATTTTCGGTGATGGCAATTCCACCAATATCACTGATGATAAAATTAGCACCAGTAACGCCAACTTCAGCTTCCACATATTTTTTTCGAAGGATATCTCGAGCCACAAGCGTTAATTCTTGTGGGGTAAGATTTGGATCAGTTCCTAGTTTTTCGGCAAATAACTTAGCTACATCTTCTTTGCTTTTGTGCATGGCAGGTGTAACGATATGATAAGGCGATTCGCCATCCAATTGTTGAATATATTCACCTAAATCTGTTTCAACGCTTTCAATTCCATTATCTTCAAGCGCTTGATTTAAATGGATTTCTTCGGTAACCATGCTCTTGCTCTTCACCAAAGTTTTACAATCTCTTGCTTTACAAATGGCAAGAATTTCCTTAATGGCATCTTCCGTATTTTCTGCCCACAATACTTTACCGCCACGTTTGTTGAATTGCAATTCAAAATGCTCAAGTTGTTTATCTAAATTTTCTAATGCACGCCATTTGATATTTTTTGCACGTTCTCTCGCATATTCTAACGCACTAAATTGCAGTTTACCCT
>CANKLV010000089.1 GCA_947483415.1 Chitinophagaceae bacterium | reverse complement strand
CCTTTGCTTGATAAATTTGTAATGAACGTTACCGCTTTAAATGGCTATTTGAAATGTCCTTTGAGTTTTTATTACAACAATTTCATTCGCATTCCTTCTGCTAAAAACGAATCCACAGAGTTTGGATCTGCTGTGCATTTCGCTTTGGAACAACTGTTTAAAAAAATGGTTGACAACCCAACAAAAGAATTTCCATCTAAAGATAATTTCAACAATGCTTTTGAATGGTACATGCACAGGAATAGAGAAAGCTTTTCACAAGAACAATTTAATCGCAGAATGGAATATGGCATTGAAGTGTTGAGCAAATATTACGACACGCATATTCAATCGTTTAATAAAGTAGTTGTCATTGAACACAGCATCAAGGGCGTTACCGTTGGAAACGTTCCCATTAAAGGAAAGTTAGATAAAATTGAATTTGATGGAAAAAATGTAAACGTAGTTGATTATAAATCGGGCAACCCTGAAAATGGATTGAAAAAATTAGATCCGCCAAACAATAAAGAACCTAACGGTGGTGATTACTGGCGTCAAGCTGTTTTTTATAAAATATTGGTAGACAATAAATCTGGAAAAGATTGGACCGCGGTGAGTACAGAATTTGATTTTATTGAGCCGGATACCAAAAAAACATACAAAAAGAAAAAGTTAGTTATTTCTACTGAAGACATTACCACCGTTACACAACAAATAACAACCACTTGGGAAAAAATTCAAAATAAAGAATTTTACACAGGATGCGGTAAGGCAGAATGTACATGGTGCAATTTTGTGAAAACAAATAATTTGGCCGTTAAATTACATAACCCTGACGACACGGAAGAAATCTAATGTATCAAAAGTTAAAGATGATTAAACGCGGAATATTTTTTATTGGAATTGCATTTGCCTTTCAAGTTTGTAGTTTGTTGATAACGGGTTGTGCGCAAATAGGAACACCAACTGGTGGACCGAAAGACACATCAGCACCGGTTTTGATAAAAGCTATCCCTTCAAATAATCAAACAAATTTTAGCGGAAATAAAATCACACTTAGCTTTGATGAATATGTTGATTTGCAAGATGTGCAATCTAATTTATCGGTATCGCCTTCCCCGAAAAATAATCCCAGCATCAACAGCAATCTAAAAACAATAACCATAAAATTAAAGGACAGTCTTTTACCCAATACCACCTATGCCATCAATTTTGCAAATGCCATAAAAGACATTAATGAAGGAAATGTGCTCAATAATTTTGTGTACACTTTTTCAACTGGGGCATATATTGATTCACTAACATTGGAAGGAAAAGTGATGATGGCTGAAACTGGAAAAATAGATAGTTCATTGAATGTGTTGTTGTATAAAAATGCAAGCGATACCGATGTTACATCGCGCAGACCAGATTATATAGCAAAACTAAAAGGAGACGGCAGTTTTACATTTAAAAATTTACCATCTGGAAACTTTAAAATATATGCTTTAAAAGACGGGGATGGCAATAAGTACTACAATGCTGCTACGGAGCAATTTGCATTTTACAACACCGAAGTCAATATATTAGATTCAAATGATAAAATCAATTTGTTTGCTTACAGTGAAAAAAAACAAGATGCGAATACGCCTTCAACTGTTAGAAATGAAAAAGAAAAAAGACTGAAGCTTGCAAATAATTTCATTTATGGAAAACAAGATTTATTAAGCACTTTGCAATTAACCAGTATTTTGCCACTAAAAATATTTGATGCTGATTCTATAATGCTGATGGATACAAGTTTTTTAAAAATTAAAGATTATACATTAAACATCGATAGTTCAAGAAAAAAAATTACCATCGATTACAAATGGCCATCCAATCAACCTTTTAATTTAGTGGTTTTAAAAAATGGATTATCCGATTCCTCGGGATTGAAATTATTTAAAAATGATACGATTAAGTTTTTTACAAAATCCATTTCAGAATATGGTTCATTGAAAATAACGTTTAAAAATATTGACCTCTCTCAACACCCAATCTTGTATTTTTTAGAAGGTGAAAACGTAAAAGATAAATTCGATATACAAAATGAAACCTGGGAAAATAAAATGATGTTGCCCGGCGATTTTGGATTGCGCATTTTATACGATAAAAATAACAATGGCCAATGGGATCCAGGCAATTACAAACTAAAGCTTCAACCAGAAAATACGATTTCTTTTCCCGAAAAAATAAACATCAAGGCTGATTGGGAAAATGAACGAGAAATTGTTTTGTAACATAAAAACACCACGAATCACTATTTTTACATCATGATATTTTCATCTTCTTTATTGGAAAAGGCCGTTAATGAACTGGCAAAGTTGCCAGGCATTGGCAAAAAAACCGCTTTACGCTTGGCATTGCATTTATTAAAACAGCCAGAAAACGAAGTGAGTCATTTTTGCGAAGCGATTGAAAACATGAGGAGGGAAATACAATTTTGCAGCCGTTGTTATAATATTTCAGATAAACAGATTTGTAATATTTGTGATAACATTTCTCGAAAGCAAGACATTATATGTGTGGTAGAAAACATTCGTGATGTAATGGCGATTGAAAGTACACAACATTTCAACGGTGTTTTTCATGTATTGGGCGGGATTATTTCACCACTTGATGGTGTGGGACCCGAACAATTAAATATTGAACCATTGATACAACGGGTACAAAACGAACAAATCACTGAAATTGTTTTTGCTTTAAACCCAAATATTCAGGGCGACACGACCATTTATTATATCGGTAGAAAACTAAAAGAATATCCAATAAAAATTACAACCATAGCTAGAGGCATTTCATTTGGAGGCGAATTGGAGTATGCCGATGAAATGACACTGGCAAAAAGCATTACCAATCGCATTCCTGTAGAGCGTTATATTAATCCCGTTGCATAATTTTTTTATTTCTTTTTTGATTATACTTTATAACTGCATTATCTTTGAACTCTTGTAAGGTCAGATTTGTTTATTGTTCAACCCTTACAAATGTGTTTTAAAAATTGAACTAATAAACGACTACTTCTCCTCCTGATTTTCTTCAGATTTGAATGGCGTTTAACAGCTACCTCAATTTTTACAACAAATATTTCATTTTAATTGTTATTAAAATTGTTCATTAGGGTTTATTTGAATCCTATAAAAACAAAAAGCATTATGAATTATAACATCAAAGACCTTTTAAAAGAAAGGATTTTAATTATTGATGGCGCCATGGGTACAATGATTCAGCGTCATAAACTTGAAGAGTCTGATTATCGTGGCGAACGATTTGCAAATTGGCATAAAGATGTAAAAGGAAATAATGACTTATTGAGCATTACACAACCCGATATAATTATTGGCATTCACAAACAATACTTAGATGCGGGTGCAGATATAATTGAAACCAATACATTTAGCAGTACAACCATTGCGCAAGCAGATTATGATATGCAAGAGTTTGCCTATGAATTAAACGTGGCTTCTGCAAAATGTGCACGCATTGCTGCTGATGAGTATACCGCTAAAACCATAGATAAACCTAGATTTGTAGCTGGTGCTATAGGGCCTTTAAATAAAACACTTTCCCTTTCTCCAGATGTAAATAACCCTGGATATCGTGCGGTTACTTTTGATGAAGTAGTCATTGCATATGAAGAGCAAATAAGAGGTTTGGTTGATGGTGGTGCAGATATTTTATTGGTAGAAACCATTTTTGACACGCTAAATGCAAAAGCTGCTATTTATGCCATTAAAGATTTCTTTAGAAAAAATAATTTGCCCGAACTACCGATCATGATTAGTGGCACCATCACCGATGCAAGTGGTAGAACATTAAGCGGACAAACGCTTGAAGCTTTTTATATTTCTGTAGTACATGCAAACCCTTTAAGCATTGGTTTGAATTGCGCACTTGGAGCAAGCGAAATGCGTCCACATATTGAAGAGTTATCATCAATAGCAAAATGTTTTACATCGGCTTATCCCAATGCAGGATTACCAAATGCATTTGGTGAATATGATGAGCAACCGCACGAAACTGCCCATATCATTGAAGAGTGGGCAAAACAAGGATTTGTAAATATTGTAGGTGGATGCTGTGGCACAACCCCAGATCATATAAGGCATATAGCAGAAGAAGTGAGTAAGTTTAAACCAAGGGAATTGCCTGTGGTTTTAGATTGATAAGAAAAACCAATTAAAACACAAAAACGCAAAGGGAAAATGCTTCCAACCTTTTGAACTCATTGAACTCATTGAACCTTTTGAACCTTTGAAATGTCTGAACTTTTTTTATGAAACAACAAATCAACCCATACCTCAGATTAAGTGGCCTTGAACCATTAGTCATTCGTCCAGAAACTAACTTTGTAAACGTGGGAGAACGTACTAACGTAACCGGTAGTAAAAAGTTTGCGCGTTTAATTCGGGAGGGATTATATGAAGAGGCGCTTTCTGTTGCGCGCCAACAAGTGGAAAGTGGCGCACAAATTTTAGACATCAATATGGATGATGCCCTACTTGAAGGCGTATCTGCTATGAC
The DNA here is from genome assembly GCA_947483415.1 of Chitinophagaceae bacterium. Classification (GTDB taxonomy): domain Bacteria; phylum Bacteroidota; class Bacteroidia; order Chitinophagales; family Chitinophagaceae; genus Ferruginibacter. The sequence continues at coordinate 2,757 of CANKLV010000089.1, read as the reverse complement.
TACATTTTTAAACTTACTACAAGCGGAACCAGACATTGCAAAGATTCCGATCATGATTGATAGCAGTAAATTTGAAATCATTGAAGCTGGATTGAAATGTGTACAGGGGAAATGTATTGTGAACTCTATTTCGATGAAGGAAGGGGAAGCAAAATTTATAGAGCAAGCAATTATCTGTAAAAACTTTGGTGCATCAGTAATTGTAATGGCGTTTGATGAAGTAGGACAAGCAGATACCAAACAAAGAAAAGTAGAGATTTGTCATCGTGCATATAAAATTCTAACTGAGCAAGTTGGTTTTGATCCAGAAGAAATCATTTTTGATCCAAACGTATTTGCCATTGCCACAGGTATAGAAGAACATAATAACTATGCTGTAGACTTTATAGAAGGCACTAGAGAAATAAAAAAGTTGATGCCATTAACCAAGGTCAGTGGTGGTGTGAGTAATGTGTCGTTTTCTTTTCGGGGAAATGATCATGTGAGAGAAGCCATTCATAGTGTATTTCTATTTCATGCGGTAAAAGCAGGAATGGATATGGGTATTGTAAATGCAGGTCAGTTGGTTATATTCGATGACATTGAACCTACCCTTAAGGAGCTTTGCGAAAATGTAATTTTAAATAAAAACAATGATGATAACAGTGCAACCGAAAAGCTGATTGTATTTGCTGATACCGTAAAAGCAAAAGGCAAAGTAATTGTAAAAGATGAAAGCTGGAGAAAAGAATCGGTAGAGAAAAGAATGGAACATGCCCTAGTACATGGCATTACAAATTATATTGATTCAGATACAGAAGAAGCAAGGGTTAAATATCCAAAGCCACTTGATGTAATTGAAGGACCGTTAATGGATGGAATGAATATCGTTGGAGATTTGTTTGGCGCAGGAAAAATGTTTTTACCACAGGTTGTGAAAAGTGCGCGTGTAATGAAAAAAGCTGTAGCGGTGTTAACACCATTCATCGAACAAGAAAAAGAAGATAGAAGAAACAATAAAGCGGCTGGAGATTTTAATCAAGCAGATGAAAAAGGACCAGCAAAAATATTATTGGCAACTGTAAAAGGTGATGTACATGATATTGGTAAAAATATTGTTGGTGTGGTATTGGGATGTAATGGTTATGAGATCATAGATTTGGGGGTGATGGTTTCGGCAGATAAAATATTAACGGAAGCACAAAAGCATAATGTTGATATCATTGGATTGAGTGGATTAATTACACCTTCATTGGATGAGATGGTGCACATTGCAAAAGAGATGACGCGTTTGAAAATAAACAAGCCGTTATTAATCGGAGGTGCCACCACAAGTAGAATGCATACTGCGGTAAAGATTGCACCCGAATTTGAACACGGTGTAGTTCATGTTCTTGACGCATCTAGAAGTGTAACGGTTGCAGGAAACTTGCTTAATCAAGATTTAAAAACTGGTTTTTTAGGAGATATAAAATCTGAATACGAAAAACTAAAACTAGATTTTGGAAATAAAAAAACAGCGAAAAAATTATTGCCATTTAATCAAGCACAAAAAAATACAGCAACTATAAATTGGGAAAACTTCGTTCCAGTTCAGCCAACGTTTACAGGTAATAAAGTTTTTGATAGTTACGATCTAGGAGAAATTGCAGCATACATCGATTGGCAACCATTTTTCATTGCATGGGAAATGCATGGTAAATTTCCGGCATTATTAAAAGATGAAATTATTGGTAAAGAAGCCACTAAATTATATCATGATGCACAAGCTTTATTAAAACAAATCATTCAAGAAAAATGGCTTAGCGCAAAAGGAACTGTTGGCTTCTGGGAGGTTGAAAAGACGGCGCCTGATAGCGTTAACATAACGGGTACAAATATGCGCCTTGAGTTTTTAAGACAACAAATTAAAAAAGCAGAAGGTCAACCCAATTTATCTTTAGCCGATTTTATTCAACCTGATAAAAAAGATTTCATCGGTGCATTTTCAGTAACCATTCAAGGAATAGAAACACACATCAAACGATTTGAAGACAATCTAGATGATTATAATAAAATTATTTTACAAGCGCTAGCCGATAGATTGGCAGAAGCTTTTGCAGAATTAATGCATAAAAAAACAAGAACAGATTTTTGGGGATACGAGCAAAATGAAAATCTAACGAATGAAGATTTAATACAAGAAAAATATTCAGGCATTCGTCCGGCTCCAGGATATCCAGCCTGTCCTGATCATACCGAAAAATATAAATTGTTTGAGTTATTGGGTGGCGAAGAAAATACAGGCATTCATCTTACAGAGTCATTAGCCATGTATCCTGCATCATCAGTTTGCGGTTGGTATCTTGCACATCCCGAGAGCAAATATTTTGGCGTGGGCAAAATTGAACACGATCAAGTAATAGATTATGCTAATAGAAAAGGAATGACTGTTGAAGAAACAACAAAATGGTTGATGCCGATATTAGATGCGTAAGATAATTTATTGACGAAGGTTTTTTAGAATTTAACTTAACCGATTTAAAATGAAAATAAAGTTATTAATTATAGCAATTTTATTTTCATTTGTATTACATTGATTCAAAACCTTGTTAATATTTGGATTATCCAGCTTTTTATTTTTTTAAAATTTTTATCTCAACCCTTCGATTTGTTATTCTATCATTCTCTGTAACTTCTTCAACTAATTTTTTTGACGACCCATATCCTTTATAACTAAGCCTTCGGGGACTAATTCCCATTTGAATTAAAAAGTCATATACAGCTTTCGCCCTATTT
>CANKLV010000088.1 GCA_947483415.1 Chitinophagaceae bacterium | reverse complement strand
TCTGCGGTTTGGGCTTTGGTTACATTTGAACCAGCTAGAAACATAACTAAGGCAGTTAGTCTTAATGTTGCTTTTTTCATGCTATTTTTTTGTCTTGGTTAGGTAGAGTTCTCTCTATAAATTTTATTTTTTGATTTTGAATAGGTTGTAAAAATAATCGTTTTATTGAAATCACCAAGTTTTTTATTGAAAACTTAAAAAAATAATCGTTTATGCATTAAAGCCATTATTTAAAAATAATGCAATAATGTTTTATAAAAAAATTGATTTGGATTCCATACATAAACATTCAATAGAAAAAAAAATGTTATTTTTTTTTAACAACTGGCATAAAATTAGTTTTGAATCGGCTAAAGTTTATATATTCGCACTACAAATAATTGTGTACACAACAATAAATTAAATAACCCTTCGTTAAACAAAATTGCAAAACGAATGCACATGCAAAAAACAACTTCAGCAAGAAACCTTTTTTTAATCCTGGTATTGGGCGCTTTCACCATAAGTTCTTGTGGTGTTTCTTCCAATAAAAAACAAAAATCAAGTGTTACAGGATGGAGCTATGATGACAAAAACATGGGTAATTTCCATGTAACGAAAGTAAAGTATCCAAAAGCTGGACCAGGTTTGGTGTTTATCCAAGGTGGTAGTTTTGTGATGGGTGCTAAAGAAGAAGATGTAATGGGCGATTGGAATAACGTTCCTCGTCGTATTACCATTCCTTCATTTTTTATTGATGAAACAGAAGTTGCAAACGTTCATTACAGAGAATATTTGTATTGGTTAGAAAATACATTTAGCAATGATACTGCGATAATGGCTAAATGCTTACCAGACACTTTGGTTTGGAGAGAAGAATTGGCTTATAATGAGCCATATGTTGAGTATTATTTCAGGTACCCTTCATATAATTTTTACCCTGTGGTAGGTGTAAGTTGGAGACAAGCACATGATTTTTGTATATGGAGAACTGATAGGGTAAACGAATTAAGTTTAATACAAAAAGGATACCTAAAAAAAGATGCTGTTAAAAAAGAAATGAAAGGTGGTGGGGCTGAAGGCTCTTTTAATACTGAAGCTTATTTATTAAATCCTGATCTAATTCAAGGTAAATCAAAACCAAAAAAATCTACTTTGTTGGATGTAAACAATAAACCTAGAAGTACCATCAGAACAGAAGATGGTATATTAAACATGGGTTATCGCTTACCGACAGAAGCTGAGTGGGAATATGCTGCTTATGGCTTGTTGGATCAAAATCCATCTCCTCGTGCAAAAGAATCTAAAACAGGAGAGGAAGTTCGTTCTAATCAACAAATATATTCTTGGAGCAAAAATGTAAATGGTTTAAGAGACAACCGTGTAGGTAGCTGGCAAGGTAAAATGTTGGCCAACTTCAAACGTACAAGTGGTGATAATATGGGGGTTTCTGGTGGCTTGAATGATAGAGCTGCAATAACAGCACCGATATTTTCCTTTTACCCAAATTCATTCGGATTGTTTAATATGAGTGGTAATGTGAGTGAGTGGGTAGCTGACGTATACAGACCAATGACACCTAATGATGGACAAGATTTTAACTATTTCCGTGGTAATAATTTCCAAAAATATTATAAAAATGGTAGTGGTGAATATGAAAGAGACAGCATGGGTAGATTGAAGAAAACAGATATTTCTGATGAGGAAGTTAAAAACAGAACAAATTACCAAAGAAACAATGTTATTAATTATTTAGATGGCGATTCATCAAGTGGTGCATCTTATGGTTATGGTATGACCTCTTTAGTAAACGATAAATCTCGTGTGTTTAAAGGTGGAAGTTGGAATGACCGTGCATATTGGTTATCTCCGGGATCACGTCGTTATTTACAAGAAGATCAAGCATCTAGCACCATTGGTTTCCGTTGCGCACAAACATATCTTGGGCCGCCAGAAGGACCAGGATTTATGGATGGAAATATTTTCTCTACAAGAAAACAAAGCAGTAAAAAGAAGAAATAATCTAAAATAAAAAAATGGGAACCTCAGGTTCCCATTTTTTTATTTTAGAAGTTTAAGACGTTCAAGTAGGGGTTGAATATTTTCAACCCTTACAAGAGGTTGGGGATTTTCGTCTGCCGATGCTGGTATTTTCTTCAATGATCAAAATGTGAGATGCATATTCAAGACGTTCAGGAAGGGACTGAATATTTTCAACCCTTACGAAAATGTTGGGATTGCTGAATTTTTACGCAATAGCATCCATCATTAAGCGCCTTTAACACAAACCTTATAAAGGAACGACCCTCACAAAATGATAACACTTCCAACCATTAAACCAGCGAAGCGCGTTAAAACTTTTACTCCTATTTCCCAAACAATCTTTCCGCATTCCTACTCGTAATCTCTGCTACCAGATCGTAAGTCGTATTTTTTATAGACGCTATTTTTTCAGCAATGATTTTGAGGTTTGCGGGTTCGTTTGTTTTTCCTCTATTGGGAACTGGAGAAAGATATGGAGCATCTGTTTCTAGAACTATATTATCTAAATCAATGTCTTTTAAAACCAAATCAACACCTGCATTTTTGTAGGTAACAACCCCGCCTATTCCCAAATAAAAACCCAAACCAATAATTTGTTTCGCCTCTTCTAAAGTGCCGCCAAAACAATGAAAGATCCCTTTCAAATTTGAACTTTTATATTTTTTTATGACATCAATGGTTTCTTGGGTGGCATTTCGGGTGTGTAAAATAATCGGGAGATTATACTGTAAAGCCAAATTTATCTGCTGCTCCAAAGCCAAATATTGTTCTTGTATAAAAGTTTTATCCCAATAAAAATCCAGACCACACTCTCCTATGGCAACAAATTTTCGTTGATTAAGTAAATCCTCAACTTTTTTCAATTCATCTGCATAATCTGATTTTACATAACAAGGATGAAGTCCCATCATAGCTACACAAATATCAGGATGCTTTTCTTCAAGTGATAATAAAGCTTGTGTGGTTTCACTATTTATTGCAGGCAAATAAAATTTTTTAATGCCATTTTCTTCAGCTCTATTGATGTATAAATCGATTTCATTACTGAATTCGGGTAAATAAAGATGGCAATGAGTATCGATAATCATGGTGATAAATTTTAAAACAATTACATAATTTAAAAATCGTATTGGAAAACCCAAACCTTAACATTATCTTAGTAAAAGTTTTCATAGGGTACGGATTAAAACGGGCGCGGGTTTCTACCCATGCCCTTATTTTTTTAATGCCATATCAGTGATTTTTTCAAAGGCAAATCCTTTCTTAGAAAATTGCGCTAATACTTTTGGTAAAGCATAAAGCATTTTTTCTGCAGCTTTCTCACTATCGTGAAATACAATTATAGAACCAGCTATTGTTGACAATGAAACATTATTCAAACATTTTTCAGCAGAAATATTGGGATCAAAATCTCCGCTTAACACAGACCACATAATCAATTTCATTTGATATTTTGGTTTTAATAATTGCTGAATTTGAAACCTTGATATCCTTCCATAAGGTGGCCGAAATAAATTAGAATCAATGTAATACATTGCTTTTTTAATATCATTCAAATACAGTTCATCTGGTGTTTCCCAGCCATTTAAATGATTAAACGTATGATTCCCAACAGCATGCCCTTCATCAATGATTCGTTTATACACTTCGGGGTATTTGACAACGTTATTTCCTATACAAAAAAACGTTGCCTTTGCGTTATATGCTTTTAGTAAATCCAAAACCTGCATAGTAATGACTGGATGTGGCCCATCATCAAATGTGAGAAATAGTTTTTTCTCTTGTGTAGGAATTTCCCAAATTAAATCTGAGTAAATTCTTTTTAACCAAAAAGGAGATTTAACAAAATAAAACAAAATAAAATTTTTAATGGCGTTTAAACTTTTATACTTTTAATCTATCTACTAAACAAAATTATACATTATGCAAACAAAAAAATTCATTTTAGGCATTTCATTACTTACGGCATTATTCGCCTTCCAATCTTGTAAAAAAGAATCCATTTCAGAAGAGATTGAAAACAGTTTCGACTTGTCCAGTAAACAAGCCATCAACGAAACATTAACCGACGACGCTAATAACATTTTAAATGAAACCGTTGAAACAGAAGGGCTTTCTGGAAGCAGAGAACCTTTGGTTTGTATGGGTACTACAACTTGTGCAACGGTTACCGTTTCAGGCGGTGCATTTCCAAAAACAATCACCCTTGATTTTGGAACGGCGGGTTGCTCGGGTACAAACAGCAATATTGTTCGTAGAGGAATTGTAACCATTGTATTATCAGATTCCATTCGTAGACCAGGAAGTACAGCCGTTATGAATTTCACCAATTATTATGTAAATAATTATAAAAAAGAAGGCACCATTACTTGGACAAATACCAGCACACCATCTACAAAATCTTGGACGCGTCGTGTTGAAAATGGAAAGATTACAGCGCCTGATGGCAGATATTGGTTTCACAATAGTTTAAAATCAATTACACAAGTTGCAGGAGCAAATACACCGCGTGTATTAATAGACGATGCCTTTAGTATTACAGGAAATGGCGAAGTATCCAACGCAGCAGGAATTTCTAGAACTTCAACAATTTTAACTGCATTACACAAAGCTGTAAATTGTGAACACGTTGATGAGGGTTCAATCAAATTTCAAGGTCCAAATCATTTCTCAACTTTAGATTTTGGAAACGGGGTTTGTGATAACATTGCAACGATTGCTATTAATAATTATGCACCAAGAACCATTACATTACCATAAAATATTTTAAATACTATTTTTAAAACTGCAGACAATCCGTTTGCAGTTTTTTTTTGTCAAAATTGAATACCTTCATTTAAATTTTAAACATGAGTGTTCATATTAATGCAAAATTAGGCGAGATCGCACCTGTAGTTTTAATGCCAGGCGATCCATTAAGGGCAAAATACATTGCAGAAAACTGGTTATCTGATGTGATATTGGTTGCTTCAACCAGAAATATATTTTTTTATACAGGAACGTACAAAGATGTTCGTATCACCATTGGCGCAAGCGGCATGGGTTGTCCTTCCATCGGTATTTATTCTTATGAATTGTACAATGAATATAATGTTGAAGCCATTATAAGAATTGGTACAGCAGGCTCCTATCATCCACATATCAAATTGTATGATGTAATAAATGTAGAAAATGCTTGTAGTGAATCTACTTATGCAAAATTTGCTTTCGATATTGATGGAGACGTTATTCCACATCAAGGCAATTGCTATGATATCATCAATGATACTGCCAAAACATTGAACCAAACCATTCTTTGTGGCAACATCCATTCAAGCGATGTTTTTTATAGAAAAAATCCAGCATTACCTGCAATTGTAACAACACATAATTGTCTTGCAGTAGAAATGGAAGCTTTTGCGTTATTTGCCAATGCAAACACTTTAGGAAAAAAAGCAGCCACATTGCTTACTATTTCAGACGTTATTCCAACTCATGAACAAATTTCTGCTGATGAAAGAGAGCGTTCACTAAATCCTATGATTGAATTGGCTTTACATGCAGGGATTCAAATGGTTTAGAAATATGTAAAATTTTTATTGAAAAATAACATCATTCAAAACTTATCTTTGCAGCAAAATAACATATCGATTAATCAGTAAATCATGAGTGATAATAACGGAAGTAAAGTAAGGGTTAGGTTTGCACCAAGTCCTACAGGCGGGTTACATTTAGGTGGTGTTAGAACCGTTTTATACAATTATTTATTTGCCAAAAAACATGAAGGAACATTTATTCTACGCATAGAAGACACAGACCAATCTAGGTTTGTAGCAGGTGCAGAAGATTATATTTACAACTGTTTAAAATGGTGCAGCATTGAACCAGATGAAAGTCCCGAAAAACCAGGTGAATACGGCCCCTACCGCCAAAGTGAACGCAAAGAAATGTATAGAAAATATGCAGACCAATTGATACAAAATGGTCAAGCGTATTATGCATTTGATACCACAGAAGATTTGGAAAAGATGCGCGTGGAAAATAAAACCGACGAGAATCCATCTCCACAATATGATGCACGCATTCGTAAGAAAATGCAAAACTCACTGACACTAACAGACGACATTGTACAACAATATTTACAAGAAGGTAAGCCTTATGTAGTTCGTATTAAAATGCCTGAAAACGAAATCATTTCTTTCAAAGACATGATTCATCACGAAGTAAGTTTTGAATCTAATTTAGTGGATGATAAAGTTTTACTTAAAGGCGACGGAATGCCTACCTATCATTTGGCTGTTGTAGTTGATGATTATTTAATGAAGATTAGTCATGCATTCAGAGGCGAAGAATGGTTGAGTAGCGCACCAGTTCATATTTTGTTGTGGAAATATTTATTTGGGTTAGAGAATATGCCACAATGGGCACATCTTCCGTTGATATTAGGTCCTAATGGAAAACTAAGTAAACGTGATGGTGCTAAATATGGGTTTCCTGTTTATGCCATGAATTGGACTGACCCACGGAGCGATGAATTTACAGAAGGTTTTAAAGAAAAAGGATTTTTACCAGAAGCCTTTATTAACTTATTGGCGATGTTGGGATGGAATGACGGAACAGAGCAAGAATTATTTTCAATGGAAGAATTGATTGCACAATTTTCAATTGAGCGCGTACACAAAAGCGGCGCTAAATTCGATTATGAAAAAGCAAAATGGTTCAACCACGAATGGATTAAAAAATCAACAACAGAAACTTTATACCCATTGGTAAAAAATCTGTTTGAAACAAAAAATGTAGATACTAAAAACGACAATTATTTTAAAATAGTCATTGGCTTAGTGAAAGAAAGATGTACTTTAATTTCTGATTTTTACGAACAATCTGTTTATTTTTTCGAAGCGCCTCAAACTTTGGATGTAGAAGCAGTTAAGCCGAAATGGAATGAAAATAAACAATCGTTTTTTGAAATATTGTGTAATCAATTGGCTGAATTGAAAGTATGGGATGTAATAGAAATTGAAAATTGTTTCAAAAATTTGGCAACAGAAAAATCAATCAAACCAGGTGAATTGCAATTGCCTATGCGCATCATGTTGGTAGGTGGGAAATTTGGCCCAGCCGTTTTTGAAATTGCCCATCTTATTGGAAAAGAAGAAACCTTAAATAGAATACAATCAGCATTAACCAAAATAAATAATTAGTCATGCAAAGACCCATTAGAGTATTGGTAGCAAAAGTTGGATTGGATGGCCACGATCGTGGTGCAAAAGTAATCGCAACATCATTAAG